>JACMQV010000098.1 GCA_014376815.1 Cryobacterium sp. | reverse complement strand
GCGAACACGAACAGCATCGCGATCCACAGTGCGCAGAGCACTAGCTTCACATCGACTTGCGTGTCTCGGTACTCCCTGGTCGTTGTCGTTGTCACGGGGACCTGTTCCTCTCCTTGGGCACCACGGGCGGCAAAGCCCCGAGGGTTGCCTCGAGGGCGGCCATCTGCATGGCCCCACAAGCACGAGTGCTCGGCGAAGGGACGAAAGTCCCGCGTTCGACGAGTTGACGCGTAAGGCCTTTCCTCGCGGATCTCAGCCCGTGACGCCGGTGCCGCCGTCCTCGACCCGTCCTGTCAGTCGGCGGCGGAATGTGGAATCCTCCGACGTCGCGATTTCAAGGTCGTACCAGCCGTCGAGGACCGGCCACCTGAGCTGCCTCCGCTGTCCGGGGCGCAGGACCTGGGTTTGGGCATGGCTGACGTAGTTCAGGGACGTAAACGTCAGCGTGAGCGCAACGGATCCGGCGTTGCTGACTGCGAGCTCAACCTCGCTGAGGCCCCGGCTCTCCGTGATGCTGGCGTCCACTCCAACAGCCGCGCCGGCAGATGTGCCGGTGAGCTCGTACTGGAACCCATTCGGCCCGGAGATGGCGAGGTCGAATTTCCCGCTCTTCACCGGAACGTCAACGCTCAGTCGCGTCTGCACGTCGTAATGCTGCGGAACAGCGTATTCAGCCGCATAACCGTAGAGCGTGAAGTGTGTGGACCGCGGACCGGCGTTGGACATTACCAGCGCCAGGTTGCCCGCCTGATTGGCCTGGGCGGAAATCTGCGGACGGTAGGGCAACGGGCGAGCCGGACGGGTGCCGGACTCCTGGATTGGTGAGGTCTGAGCGACCGGTGGGGTGGGATGCCAGCGGTCGATGGTGCCGGGAACCGGGCCAGGGCGATCCAGCTGGGGCTGAGTCCCGGCCGTGGTGAAGTCGAAAACGCCGGTTAGATCTCCGCAGACGGTGCGCCGCCACGCGGAGATATTTGGCTCTTCAACCCCAGTCCAGCGTTCCAGGAAACGGATCACGGACGTGTGATCGAATACTTCTGAACTGACATACCCGCCAATCGTCCACGGGGAGATGACCGTCATCGGCACCCGCGGGCCCAAGCCGATGGGCGAGCCACCAAACCAGTCATCGCCGCTGCCGGACTCCGGTCGCGGCGCAACCGGCGGCGGGACGTGGTCGAAGTAGCCATCGTTTTCATCGAAGTTGAGGAAGATGGCCGTGGTCGCCCAGGTCTCGGGGTCGCTCGCGATCGTGTCGAGCAGTCGGTAGACGAATCCCGCGCTGCCCACCGGTGTGGAGGCTCCGGGATGCTCAGAGTCCGCGGCCGAAGGGACAATCCAGCTGACCTCGGGGAGCGCTTTGGCGGCAATATCGGCGCGCAGTCGATCGAGCATGGTATCCGGATTGCCGCGCCACATTGCCTTGTCGAAGAGCGACTTCTCCGCCTCGCTGAGAAGCTCACGGCCCTGGTCGAGTTGGGCCAGCAGCCGCTGCTGTTCGGCGGGGGCCTGAGCGAGAAGACCGTCGTAGAACTCCTCCGTGGTGCGCAGGCGACCGTCCACGGCGGCCAGCATCTTGTGGCCGATCTTCTTGAAGGTCTGGAAGTACTCCACCGCATTGTCGGTGAAGTTGTCCCAGTCCTGGTAGATCCGCCAGGACACCCCGGCCTCCTGTAGACGCTCCGGGTAGGTGGTCCAGTCGTACCCGGCGTGGTCATAGCCATAGGCCGCGTTTGTGACGGCACGGGACGCGGAACCAGGTTCGTTACCCACCGTCCCAGACCAGAGATAGTTACGGTTAGGGTTCGTGGATCCATTGATTGAGCAGTGGTACGCATCGCAGATGGTGAACGTATCCGCCAGCTCGTATTGCAGTGGAATGTCCGCGCGTTCGTAGTACGTCATGGTCGACGGGCTCTTGGACGGGATCCACTTGTCGTACCACCCCTGGCCCCACGCCGTGGTCGTCCCCGTCCAGGAATGATCTAGTGCGCCCAGATACTGGATATCGGAGGCCGGGCGGCCGGCCAGCTCTGCGGCTTTCCGCAAGGAGAACGGCAATACGGCCTCGCCTCCGACCGCGGCTTGTTCAAAAACTGATTTGCCGTTGGGCAAGCGCAACGCCGCCTGATCCGCGAAGCCGCGAACTCCGCTCAGGGAGCCGAAGTAGTGGTCGAAGGACCTGTTCTCCTGCATAAGCACGATGACGTGCTTGATGGCCTTCAGCCCGCCGGAGCGCATCGGCAACGCCATCGCAGCCTGCACAGAGGGAGGGAGAAGAGAACTCGAGGCCCCCAGGGCCGCTGCGGCAGCCGCAGTGCTGAGAAAACGACGCCGGGAGAAACCTGCACTGGTCATGCAACTACCTTTCGTTGCGTGTAAGAAGCGGGCGCTGAGCGACCGCCGCACGTCCTGACCAGCTTTCCGTCCACACCCTGACGGGCGGCAAATGTGACCTGAACGGGGGGTGAACAACCGCGTCAGGCGGTGGGTTTTGATCACCAGGGCCCTCCCCCATCTCGAGGACCCGCAACGCGGCATCCGGTCGACTGTGAGAATGAGAACAAGACTTTCCCCGACCCCGCGGCGATTCTTGCCGGGTTCCTGGTGCTCTGGCTGGCCCTCGTTCTGGTTCTGTGGCTGGAACAACGCCGGCATCCTGGCGGCGCATCGCTTCGTGACCTACTTCGTCTTGCGCCGGACGTCGCACGTCTACTCAGAGGCCTCGCTGCCGATCGAACCGTGTCGGTGGGGGTTCGAATCTGGCTCGCCGTTCTACTGGTCTACCTGGTATCCCCGATCGACCTGATTCCCGATTTCATCCCTATACTCGGGTACGCCGACGACGCCATCATTGTCGCGATCGTTCTGCGATTCGCGACTCGCCGGGCAGGCAGCGAGGCGGTCCGACGGCACTGGCGAGGCACGCCCGAAGGACTATCAGCTGTTCTCCGCCTGGCCGGCTTGCTCAGGCCGACTTGAGGTCAGCCGGCCGGGCTTGCGTAGCGCCCACGAACACGCAGTGAGTGGAAGGCCGCGGCCTCGGGCGAGATCAGCCTGTTGAGGTCGGCGCGAAGCTCGCCCCGCAACTGGGCGGTGGACGTGAGGCATTCACCACGATCCGAATGGCCCTCCCTGGTGATCCCGTTGACTGCACTCACCGGAAGGTGCCGTTGAGACCAGAGACGGTAAAGGCTGGGCTGGCTGAGTTAGGAGCGTGCTTCCTGAGTAGACAGGAGGTCGCGCAGCATCGCCTCGAGCCTCTCCGTTTGGTCGGCGTTGAGTGAGGAGAGCAACTGGTCTTCGTTCGCGATGTGGTCGACCAGTGCCTGATCAACGACGTTGTGGCCGAGCTCGGTGAGCGCCACCCGGATCGTTCGGCGACTGAGCGGGTCTGCCTGACGGGTGACGAGCGCTTTGGCCACCAACCGATCGAGTCTGTTGGTGATCGCACCCGACGTCACCATGGCGCTTTCGGCTAGTTCCCCCGCGGTAAGACCTGGCGTCCCGGTGCCACTTCGGCGCAGCGTCGCCAGGAGGTCGAATTCGCCGGGCTGGAGACCGTGCTGGATGAACACGTCCTGCATGGCGCGCTCGAAGATCCTGGTGAGCTTCGAGAGACGGCCGATGATGCCCATCGGGGACACGTCCAGATCCGGGCGCACCTGCGCCCACTGGGCGATGATCCGGTCCACGCTATCTTCCATTGCAACCTCTTGCCTGAACGGTCTGACTTTGTTCGAGACTATCAAGTACACTCCTCAACGTTGAATATTTCAACGTTGAGGAGTTTTCGTGAATTCCGTTTACACCACACTGCTGACCGCACTCGCACCGATGGTGTGGGGCACAACCTACTTCGTGACGACGGAGTTCCTGCCGCCGGATCATCCGTTGTTCGCGTCGTTGGTGAGATCTCTCCCCGCCGGCCTGATCGCGCTGGCCATCACCCGCACTCTCCCGAGGGGAATGTGGTGGTGGAAGTCGGTGGTCCTCGGCGTCCTCAACATCGGGGCCTTCTTCCCCCTGCTGTTCATCGCCGCCTATCACCTGCCGGGAGGCATCGCGGCGACCCTGGGCGCCGCGCAGCCGCTTGTCGTCGCGGTGTTCGTTGTTGTGCTGCTGGGCGAGCGGTTGTCGGCGTGGCGGTTGATCTGGGGGTTGGTCGGCATCGCCGGGATCGCACTCATCGTCTTGCGCTCCACAGCCACCCTCGACACCCTCGGCATCGCCGCGGGCCTGGCCGGAGCGGTGTCGATGGGCCTGGGCGTGACGCTGACCAAGCGATGGGGACGCCCGCCCGGAGTCAGCGCCCTGACGTTGGCAGGGTGGCAACTCACCGCTGGGGGGCTCTTCCTGCTTCCCATCAGCCTGCTCGTCGAAGGTATCCCCCAGACCATCGATTCGCCCGCCGTCCTGGGGTACACGTGGCTGGGAATCATAGGCGGGCTTCTCGCCTACACGTTGTGGTTCAGAGGTATCGGCCGGATCCCGGTGACCTCGGTTGCGGTCCTCGGGCTCATCTCCCCCCTGGTCGCCGCGGCCCTGGGAGTCATCCTTCTCGGAGAGAACCTCGGTCCCGTGCAACTCGTCGGATTCTCGTTCGCTCTTGCCGCTATTGTCGCGGGACAAATCACCCCGCGGAGAACCGGCGGCTCTGGTCCTGCCAGGAACAGCGCCGCCTCCACCCCAACGCACAGTCCCGATCCTCGGTACGCTGCTGCCGAATAGTCCAGGCCTATTCGTGCGGTGTCCCCAGGGCGCCGCCATGTGCCGTCGGTGGCAGCGGGAACATTTCCGGTCCCGTCTTCGTTGACAGACACTATGACAACTATTGGAATCATCGGTGCAGGAAACATTGGCAGCCAGGTCGCCCGCAAGGCGATCGAGAGCGGCTATGACGTCGTGATCAGCAACTCGCGTGGCCCGGAGACGCTCGCGGATCTCATCGCAGAACTCGGCCCGAAGGCGACCGCAGGGACTTCAGAGCAGGCGGCCCAGGCCGCCGACGTGGCGGTCGTGACCGTGCCCCTCAAAGCCTATGCAGGCGTACCCGTCCAGCCGCTCGCCGGCAAGATCGTAATCGATACGAACAACTACTACTTCGAACGGGACGGCCACATCGAGGCCCTCGACAAGGGCGAGGCGACCGTGACCGGCATGCTGCAGAAGCACCTGCCGACCTCGCGCGTCGCGAAGGGTTTCAATCACATCACGGCGGCAGACATCACCGCGGACGCGTTCCCGACCGGTGACCCGGCGCGGCGTGCGCTCGCCACCTCGTCCGACTTCGCGGATGCCTCCGCCTTCGTCACGAAGCTCTATGACGAATTCGGCTTCGACACCGTGAATATCGGCCCGCTCTCCGAGAGCTGGCGCGTCGAGCGCGACCGCCCGGCGTACGGCACACGACAGAACACTGCGGAGCTCGAGGCCAACCTGGCGAAGGCACCGCGCACCGTCTAATCCCCTCGCCTCGCGGGCGCGACCGAACTCACTGCTGGCCGGCAAGCGTCAGGTCTCGCAGATGAGACCGTGAGCAATCCGCCGCGTGGCCCAGCATCATGGGATGCGCGGCGAATAGCCTTGTCGCATGACGACGACACCACAGCACAAGCTGCCGTCCGGCTTCGGGCCGAGGACCACGGCGACGCAGGTGATCGCGGGGATCGATCTCGCTGGCAAGCTCGCGATCGTCACCGGAGGGTACTCGGGCCTCGGCATCGAAACGGTCGCCGCGCTCGTAGGCGCCGGCGCCCACGTGATCGTGCCCGCCCGCCGGCCCGAGGTGGCACGAGTCGCCCTCGAAGCCCGGGGCCTCGGCGAGGTGGAGCTGGACGTCCTTGACCTTTCAGATCTGGACAGCGTGCGTGCGTTCACCGGACGCTTCCTCGCGACCGGGCGCAGTGTCGACATCCTGATCAACAATGCGGCGATCATGGCCTCCCCCGAAGCCAGGGTCGGCCACGGCTGGGAATCCCAGTTCGCGACGAATCACCTCGGTCATTACGTGCTCACGAACCTGCTGTGGCCTGCTCTCGTCGCGGAGGGCGGCGCTCGCGTGGTCGCCCTCTCGTCGACAGGACACAAGCTGTCCGGGATCCGTTTCGACGACCCGCATTTCACCGCGGGTTACGACAAATGGCTCGCCTACGGCCAGGCCAAGACTGCCAACAGCCTGTTCGCCGTTCAACTCGACAAGCTCGGCGCCGAGCACGGGGTTCGTGCGTTCGCCGTGCATCCCGGCGGGATCATGACTGAACTCCAGCGGCACCTGCCGCGCGAGGAAATGGTCGCCTCCGGGTGGATGACCGCGGACGGGACCCTGAACGAACGCTTCAAGACGCCAGAGCAGGGTGCGGCGACCGCAACGTGGGCGGCGACCTCACCGACGCTCGACGGTCTTGGCGGCGTGTACTGCGAGGACTGCGACATCGCAGAGGCCACCGTGCCGGAGAGCCCCGAGGCTCGCAGCTCCGGCGTGAACGCGCACGCCATCGATCCGGATGCCGCGGCTCGACTCTGGGCCCTTTCCGCGGAACTGACCCGGGTCGACGCGTTTGCCGAGGCGGCTTAGTCGCGCAGGAGACCGGTGGAGGATCTCGTGCCCGCGCCCGTGCCGGCGATGCGAGACTCGCGCACTCACGGCATCCGGCCTGCAGATACTTTCGCCTCAGCCGACATGTCTGGTTGTTCAGGAGTATGAATGCGGCATGTTGACAGGAACCGGAGCGGACGAACCGTGGGAGTTGACGACCGCTCCCGGCACGTCGCAGCAACCTGGTTGCGCGAGCGCGGCGACTGGGTCGCGCAATCGTGGCGCCGTCGAGCGGACGGATGAAGGGAACGGACCATGAGCACCCCATTCAGCAAAGAGGAAAAGGCCGCAATGCGGGCGGCGGCCGCCGAAGCCAAGGCCTCACGAGACGGCGCCGACCTGGAGGCGGCCTGCCTTGCTGCAATCGCCGAGATGACCGGCACGGACAAGGAGATGGCCGATACCCTGCACCAGCTCGTCAAGGCGCACACACGCCTGGGTGCAAAGACGTGGTACGGCATGCCGGCGTATACCAACGCTGACGGCAAGGTCGTGGTCTTTTTTCAGAGCGCCGCGAAATTCAAGGCGCGTTACGCCACCATCGGCTTCCAGCCGGACGCCAACCTTGACGAGAGCAATTTCTGGCCGACTTCTTATGCCGTGACCAAGCTGACGGCCGCCGATCAGACGCGACTCGTGGCCCTGCTGGAGCGGGCCGTGAGCTGACAGGAGCCGCAGCACCGTGACGTCCACCGGTTGTTGCCAGCACTCCAGGACCAGCGCCGGCCTCTTTCCGGACTCGTCGGTCAACGTTCGGCCCGCTTTCTTCTCAAACGAAGAAGAATCGCAAAAGTTCTGATCCGGAAACTGAAGAAGACCTGTTGCACTTGCCGCAGTCTTCATGTAGCGGCCAAGAGCGGCCGCCGATTCAGCAGTCCAGTCCTCAGCAAGAACGACACGTCAAAGGAATGCAAATGACCGCCTATCAGGACGACATCGAGGCCATCGAAGCCCTCAAGCAGGAGTTCGGAAGCAGCTGGGACGCAATCAACCCCGAATCTGTCGCACGGATGCGCGCCCAGAACCGGTTCAGGACCGGTCTGGACATCGCCCAGTACACCGCTGACATCATGCGCAAGGATATGGCGGAGTACGACGCAGATTCCTCCGTTTACACCCAGTCCCTGGGCGTCTGGCACGGCTTCATCGGCCAGCAGAAGATGATTTCCATCAAGAAGCACCTGCAGACCACGAACAAGCGCTACCTGTACCTGTCCGGCTGGATGATCGCAGCGCTGCGTTCAGAGTTCGGACCGCTCCCCGACCAGTCCATGCACGAGAAGACGGCCGTCCCCGCGCTCATCGCTGAGCTCTACACCTTCCTCCGCCAGGCCGACGCCCGCGAACTGGACCTGCTGTTCACAGCCCTGGACCAGGCCCGCTCCGCCGGTGACGACGCCAAGGCCGCCGCGATCCAGGATCAGTTGGACAACTACGAGACCCACGTCGTGCCGATCATCGCCGACATCGACGCCGGATTCGGCAACCCCGAGGCGACCTACCTGCTGGCCAAGAAGATGATCGAAGCCGGCGCCTGTGCGATTCAGATCGAGAACCAGGTCTCGGACGAGAAGCAGTGTGGCCACCAGGACGGCAAGGTCACCGTTCCCCACGAAGACTTCATCGCGAAGCTCAACGCGGTGCGCTACGCGTTCCTCGAGCTCGGCGTCGACAACGGCATCATCGTGTCCCGCACCGACTCGCTCGGTGCCGGCCTGACCCAGAAGCTCGCCGTGACCTACCAGCCCGGGGACCTGGGCGACCAGTACAACTCCTTCCTCGACGTCGAGGAGATCACCGAGGCCGAGCTCGGAAACGGGGATGTCGTGATCAAGCGCGACGGAAAGCTGCTGCGCCCCAGGCGTCTCGCCAGCAACCTGTTCCAGTTCCGCCAGGGCACCGGCGAGGCCCGCTGCATTCTCGACAGCATCACCTCGCTGAAGAACGGCGCGGACCTGCTCTGGATCGAAACCGAGAAGCCGCACATCGGCCAGATCGCGGGCATGATGAACGAGGTCCGTAAGACCATCCCCAACGCCAAGCTGGTCTACAACAACAGCCCGTCGTTCAACTGGACACTCAACTTCCGCCAGCAGGTGTACGACGCTTTCCTCGCAGAGGGCAAGGACGTGTCGGCCTACGACCGCGCCAAGCTCATGAGCGTCACCTACGACGAGACCGAACTCGCCCAGGTCGCCGACGAGAAGATCCGCACCTTCCAGCGGGACAGCTCCGCCGAGGCCGGCATCTTCCACCACCTCATCACGCTGCCGACTTATCACACGGCGGCACTCTCCACCGACGACCTGGCCAAGGGCTACTTCGCCGACCAGGGCATGCTCGCCTACGTCAAGGGCGTGCAGCGTCGCGAGATCCGCGAGGGAATCGCCACGGTCAAGCACCAGAACATGTCTGGTTCGGACCTCGGTGACAACCACAAGGAGTACTTCGCCGGCGAAGCCGCGCTGAAGGCCGGCGGCAAGAACAACACGATGAACCAGTTCGAGGAACCGGCTCTGAGCCGTCACTAATACGTCAGCTCAGCCGAGTTGACAACGAAGAAGCCCCAGTCTCCGGACTGGGGCTTCTTCGTTGATGACTCCCCAGAACGAGCCGTCTGAGATGGAGATGAAGTAGATGGCGGCTCCGATATACGCCAACAAGAAGACGAAGCCCCACGGCCCGTCTCGCACGATCACACGTGCACGACTGTCCGTACTCATTCGATCCTCCGTCTCCGCGAGGTCTGGCCGACCACTGGCACAAGGCTGGCCCCGGCGCCCCAGGCCCGACACCCTGGGATACGGTATCAGAGCAGAGTCCGACGACACAGTCACATCATCGGGAGATCTCCTGCAACGCCCAGGAGTTGCCGTCGGGATCACTGAAGTAGGCGTAGCGGATGCCTCCACCCATGTCCTGAATCTCCGAAACGTCGATTCCGTTGCCGATGAGTGTGCCGCGAACGACACCAAGGTCATCAACGACCAGGTGCAGGTTCAGCACAGGTGCCGCGTGCGGATCGCTGATCCCCACACCGATGACAATCGAACAGGTCGATCCGGGCGGGGTCAACTGCTCGACACGCATGCCGTTGCCCGGCTCGACATCGTGATCGAGGTGGAAACCCACCTGGTCGACGTAGAAGGCCTTGCTGCGGTCAACATCAGTCGAAGGCAGCGGGACCAGCTCAAGTCGCATATCCACGCGCATCCCTTCTTCCACGATGAATTCTGCGGCACGCCGGCGGGAGCCCGGCCGGTCATACATCCCAGCATGACAGCGCCGGTGGCCAAACCGCACCACATTCGCCGAACACTTCGGTGCTGCCTGTGGGAGGATTTTGCCGTGACCGATCAGCGCGAGCGCCGTATGCTCCTCGACACCGCCGGCCTGTACTTCCGAGCGTTTCACGGGGTGCCCGACACCGTGCGGGCCCCGAACGGGATGCCCGTGAACGCCGTTCGAGGTCTGCTCGACATGCTCGCTCGGCTCGCCTCCGAATTCCAGCCGAGCGAAATCGTGGCCTGCTGGGACGATGACTGGCGTCCGCAGTGGCGCGTGGACCTCATCCCGACGTACAAGACCCACCGAGTCGCCGAGGCGCAGCCGGCGGATGGGGGCCCTCCGATCGAGGAGGTCCCCGCCCTCCTCACGCCTCAGGTCGCGGTCATCCGCGATGTGCTCACCGCACTTGGAGTGCCGGTGCTCGGCAGCCCGAATCACGAGGCCGACGATGTCATCGGCACACTCGCATCGCACTCCCCGATGCCCGTGGATGTGGTCACGGGTGACCGCGACCTGTTCCAGCTGGTCGATGACGCTCGCGACGTGCGGGTGATTTATACCGGACGCGGCATGGCCCGGCTCGAGATTCTGACGAATGACGCGCTCGAGTCGAAATACGGGGTCGCCCCGGTGCAATACGCGGACTTCGCGGCCCTGCGCGGAGACGCCTCGGATGGCCTGCCCGGGGTGCCCGGGGTGGGCGAGAAGACGGCGGCCACGCTGTTGTCGTCCTACGGGAGCCTCGACGGCATCGTCAGAGCAGCCGCAGACTCGGGCTCAGGAATGACGCCGCCGATGCGCGCCAGGATTCTCGCCGCGGCGGATTACCTGGCGGTCGCCCCGGCGGTGGTGGAGGTGGTGCGAGACCTCGAGCTGACCCCGTTCGATGCGCGCATCCGTGTCAGCAACCGCGAACAGGAGGCCGAACTGGACCGGCTGTCCGCCGACTGGGGGCTCGCCGCGTCGATGAAGCGCGCCCAAGCCGCACTGGCCGTACTGACGGGGTGACTCCAGCCGATTCCGAGCACGCCGAGCCGTGAGTTCGGCTCCCTTTTCAAGACTTTTCAGGAGTTCAGCTCACGGCTCGGCGAAGCGCGAGCGGTCTAGGCGACTTCGGTGAGGGCCCCGGAGAGCACCTCGTCCAAAGCCATCACGGTGTCCTCAGGCGAGGTACCGAGTGCCAGTGCCAGCTCTGATTCGAGCAGCTGCCTGGACTTGGCGAGCATCCGTTTCTCTCCGGCGGACACGCCGCCGTCCTGTTCACGGCGCCACAGGTCGCGGACGACTTCGGCGACGCGGGTCACGCTGTCACTGGCCATCTTCTCCTGGTTCGCTTTGAACCGGCGGCTCCAGTTCGTGGCTTCCTCCGTGAACGGGTCGCGCAGGACCTTGTACACCTCTTCAAGCCCCGCTGCATCGATGACGTCGCGGACTCCAACGAGTCCGGCGTTCGCGATGGGCAGCTGAATGGTGAGCTGCGACGAGTGAACGCGAAGCGTCATCGCCGGCTGAGCGACACCTTTCAGGGTGATGGTGGAGAGTTCCGTGAGGGTGACCGCACCGTGGTGCGGGTAGACGAGGGTTTCCCCGACGATGAACTTCAAACTTCCTCGATTCAGGTAGCGCTGTGGCAACCTGTCAATGTTGCCACAGTCCCCTGAACGTCTGCCTTATGCCGATTGTTCAGCCAACGGCCATGTCACGACGTCGGCGCCGGCATCCCGAAGTGCCGCCGCGAACGCGTGATGCACGGTGCGCCCGCCGATCGTCTCGCCCCCGAACTCGAGATCAGGTGCGGCGCAGCCGTTCTCGACGACGGACACGGTGCGGCCGGTGTCGAGCGCGGCCCGCACGGTCGCGTCGACACACATGCTGGTCATCATGCCGACCACCACGAGCCTGTCGATTCCGGCGCCCTGAAGAATGCCGTCCAGCCCCGTCCCCACGAACGAGTTCGGCTCGGCCTTGGTCAGCACGACCTCGCTGCCCAGGGGCCGGACCCGCGGATGGATTTCCGCACCCGGCGTGCCCGCGATGAGGAACCCGCCTGCCTCGGCTTCCGACGCATGCCGGATGTGGCCGACCCACTCGCCGCGGGATCGTGCATCGGCGACTACGGCCTCCGCGACCAGGGCGGCTTCAGGCGATCCGACCAGCGGATAGGCCCCACCCGGGAAATAGTCCTGCTGGATGTCGATGACGAGTACTCCACGTGCCATGTCGATTCCTCCGCTGAGTGTTGTGTTTGCGGCCGGCGAACGGCCACGGCCAGTCTGCCTGACGAGCGGCACGCTCCGGTACGCCGCCCGCACCGCTACCGGACTGACGGCTGCTGCTGGGTGATGCAGTGGATGCCGCCGCCCCGCGCGAACAGGGGCCGCGCCTCGACCGACACGACCGTGCGGCCCGGGTACACGGCGGCCAGGAGCTCCCGTGCCGCCTGGTCAGCCTGGTCTTCCCCGAACCCGCAGGCGATGACGCCGCCATTGACGACGAGATGGTTGACGTAGTTGTAGTCGACGAAGCCGTCACCGTCCGTGAGCGCGGCCGGGGCCGGCAGGTCCACGACGGTAAAGGGCCGGCCCGCGGCATCCGTCGATGCGGCGAGCACGGCGCGGAGCTCCCGGGTCACGGCGTAGTCGGGGTGGGCCGGGTCGTTCTGGGCATGCACCAGGACCGTGCCCGGTGACGGGATGGCGGCGACCATGTCGACGTGCCCCCGGGTGCCGTACCGTTCCTGGTCGCGGGTCAGCCCACGAGGCAGCCAGACCACGCGGGTGGCACCGATGGTGCGGGCGAACTCGGCCTCGACCCTGGCCCGGTCGGCATGGGGATTGCGGCCGGGGTCGAGTTGGACGCTGAGGGTGGCCAGCACCGTTCCCTCCCCATCGACGTGGATGCCGCCGCCCTCGTTCACGAGAACCGAGGAGATCCCCGTCGCGCCCGAGACCGCGGTGACGCGCCGGCCAATCTGGGCGTCCCTGTCCCAGGCCGCCCAGTCCTGAGCGCCCCAGCCGTTGAACGTCCAGTCCACCGCCCCGAGCTGCTCATCATCGCCCAGCACGAAAGTCGGGCCGGTATCACGCATCCAGGCGTCGTCGAGCGGCGCCTCGATGATCTCGACCTCCGAGGACAGGTACCGAAGTGCCAGAGCCCGCTCGGCCGGGTCGACGACCATGGTGACGGGCTCGAAGTCGAGCACCGCGTGGGCGACCGCGGCCCAGGTGCGGCGCGCCTCGTCGGCCGATTCCGCGTTCGCGCCGAGCGTGTACCCGGCCACCGGGAACGCCATCCATACCCGGTCCTGGGGGGCGGTTTCCGCCGGCATCAGCCAGCTCATGACTGTTCCGCCGCGCGGGTGACCCCGAACGGATGCCCGGCGTCGACCGGCGCGGTGAGCCCCGCGTAGCTGTCGGGGCGTCGGGTGGCCAGGAAGGGGAACAGGGCGAGCCAGTCCTCCCGCTGGGCCAGGTCCAGGTCGGCGACAAGCACCGCCGATTCGTCGCGGGGAGCCTGAACGAGCACTCGCCCGTACGGGTCCGAGATGAAGGAGGAGCCGTAGAAGGTCAGGTCGCCCTCGTCGCCATGGCGATTGGGCACGACCATGAACAGTCCGCTCGTGATGCCGTTGGCGACGATGACCCGCTGCCAGATGGGCTGGGTGTCGAAGTCCGGGAAGCCCGGTTCCGAGCCGATCGCCGTGGGATAGACCAGGAGCTGGGCGCCGGCCAGGCCATACAGTCGCGACACCTCGGGGAACCACTCATCCCAGCAGGTGGGCAGCCCGATTCGCGCGCCTCCCAGGTCCTCCGGCGCGTACACGGGGTAGGCGTCCACGCCTGGGCCCGGCCGAAACCAGGTGTCTTCGTAGTATCCCTCGGTGACCGGGATGTGCAGTTTGCGGGTACGCCCGATCAGCTGCCCGCCGGGTGACAC
Source organism: Cryobacterium sp. (assembly GCA_014376815.1). Classification (GTDB taxonomy): domain Bacteria; phylum Actinomycetota; class Actinomycetes; order Actinomycetales; family Microbacteriaceae; genus Cryobacterium. Next base: position 18,940 of record JACMQV010000098.1, on the reverse strand, counting down.
CATTATCGCGGTGTTGTAGCCGCGCGGGTCATCCGGGGCGTCGTCCTCGGCCGGCTTCTCATAGAGGGAGGCGTGCACGACGACACCGTGCAGCCGGGCCTGTTCTGCCGCGAACGTGAAGGTCGGCCCGGTCAGCAGCTCTTCGGCGCCCTGTTTGGGCACGCCCTGTGCCCGTGCATTGCCCGGGTACTTCCGCAGGGTCAATTCGGGCAGGAAGACGACGCGGGCGCCCTCTCCGGCGGCCAGGCGGATGCCGTCGGCCAGTTCCGCGCGCAGCCGCGCCTCGTCGGCGTGCCAGCGGTGCTGCACGAGTGCGACCCGGAGCGGCGGGGCCACCTGGTTCGAGGTGCGGGTCAGCGGTTCGGCGATTCCGGGGGCAACGATCAGACGCATGAGGAGATCTCCCTGGTGGTGGCTGGTGTGCGGACAGATTAATTGATCAGCTGATCAATAGGCGATGCCTAAAGATATATAGACTGTGCTTTCATGTCAACCGATCAGAGCGCAGCCCGGCGAAAGGCACCGGTCGAGCGTGCGGCGGAGATCGCGCGCACCGCCAGGGAGATCGCCCTGGACGAGGGGCTGCCGGCCATCACGCTGCGCGCGGTCGCGTCGCGGATCGGAGTGACGCCCGCCCTGATCAGCCACTACCAGCCGAGCATGGACGTTCTCGTTGCCGCGACCTTCGGGGCGATCGTCGCGGCCGAGATCGTGGAGGTCGCCGAGGAGCTCGCGCCCTGCGAGACGTCGGTGGCAACGCTGCAGGCCCTGATCAACACGCTGCTCGGTCCTGAGCGCAGCGCCGTGACCGCCGTCTGGCTCGACGCCTGGAGCCTCGGCCGTCGCCACGCCCCGCTGGCGGCGGAAGTGGGTGTCCAGATGGATGCCTGGCAGGCTTTCCTGTCCGGACTCCTGACCTCCGGCTGCGAGCGGGGCGAGTTCCGGGCGACCGACCCCGATGCGGTCGCCTGGCAGCTGCTCGCAATCATCGACGGGCTCAACGCGCACGCGATCGTGCGCTACGGCGATGCGAAACGGCTGCGCGGACTCGTGCGCACGGTCGCGGAACACGAACTGGGCCTGACCGTGGGGGCCCTCGGGCCGGCGGACGGGTCGGATTTCTGAACCCCACCCCGAGGCACGGTCCGCTCCCCCGGTTGGCACCTCACGGGATGTATGCTGGCAAGCGGACTTCCGGGATCAGTTTGACTGTGACCGGACGAGCGCTGGTTGAGACAGTGCACGAAGCCCCGGCGTTTTCGCCGGGGCTTCTTTCGTCTGCGTTTCGGGGCCCTCGAACCGCCCGCGACGCACATTGACGACCGGAATGCCCCAGAGCAAAATGTGTTCCAATTCGTGTCAGACGCTGCGGTCGGGCACCTTGCGACGTGGAGGCAATCGAGCAAATTCCGGCTCCCTTCGACTATGTGCGTGGTAGCACGGTCGACAATGCTCTCGCGCTTCTCGAGCGCCACGGCCCGGAGTCCCGGGTCGTGGCGGGCGGGCACAGCCTGCTCCCGATGATGAAGCTGCGGCTGGCCAGGCCGGAGTGCCTGATCGACATCAACGACCTGTTCGAACTCGACTTCGTGCTCCGTGATGGGGACACGCTCCGCATCGGGGCGCATTCGTTGAGCGCCTCCGAAAAGGTCGAGCGCCGAGTCGGCGACTGGGCCGTCGTGGCAGCGGGGGCGTCGGTCACCCTGGCAGCCGGCGGCACGGTCGACGAATTCACGATCGGTCTCACCGCCGTGGGCGTCGAAGGAACCGTGACCGAGGCCGAAGCCATGCCCCGGGGCCAGCACCCCCGGGAAGACCTCTTCGTTGAGGCCGGCCGGCTCGCCGCCCTGGCCAGCGATCCCGTTGCCGACCAGCGGGGACCGGTCGACTACAAGCGGCACCTCGCAGACGAGCTCACCCGACGGGTCCTGCGACGCGCAACCGCGCGCGCAACTGAAGCACAGGAAAGCTGAAGTCGATGCAGATCAGCATGACCGTCAACGGCAAGGACATCAACCAGGAGATCGAGCCGCGCGTGCTCCTCGTGCACTTCATCCGTGACGTATTGCGGTTGACGGGCACGCACTGGGGTTGCGACACCTCCAACTGCGGCACCTGCGTCGTGCTGATGGACGGCCAGCCGGTGAAGTCCTGCACGGTGCTCGCGGCGACGGCCGACGGCCTCTCGATCACGACCGTCGAGGGGCTCTCCTCCGGCACCACCCTCGACCCCGTGCAGCAGGGATTCATGGAGGAACACGGCCTGCAATGCGGGTTCTGCACGCCGGGCATGATGCTCACGGCCCGCGCCCTGCTCGACCATAACCCACATCCGGATGAGGGCGAGATCCGCGAGGCGATCTCCGGCCAGATGTGCCGGTGCACCGGCTACGCGACCATCGTGCGCTCGGTGCAGTGGGCCGCAGAACACCCGGTGGCCCAGGAAGAAACCGCAGGAGAAGAGGTGACCGCATGACCATCATCGAGGAACGGGCCGCGAACCCGGCCGCCGGTGACGATGACCGGCCCATCGGCTACGGCCGTATCCAGCGCAAGGAAGATCCACGGTTCGTGCGCGGCAAAGGAAACTACGTCGACGACATCGTGCTGCCCGGGATGCTCCACGGAGCCATCCTCCGCTCCCCCGTCGCGCACGCGCGCCTCGTCTCGATCGACACGAGTGCGACGCTGGCCCACCCGGGCGTGGTGGCCGTGATCACCGGCCAGGACCTGCTGGGGCTCAAGCTCGCCTGGGCGCCGACACTGTCCGCCGACGTGCAGGCCGTCCTCGCTACGGACAAGGTGCGCTTCCAGGGGCAGGAGGTCGCGTTCGTCATCGCGGAGGACCGCTACTCAGCCCGCGACGCGCTGGAACTGATCGAGGTCGACTACGACGTGCTGCCCCCGGTGATCGACGTCCGGAAGGCTCTGGACCCCGATGCGCCCGTCATCCGGGATGACATCGAGGGGCGAACGGACAACCACATCTTCGACTGGGAGGCCGGTGACGCGGCCGAGACCGACGCTGTGTTCGCCTCGGCGGATGTCGTCGTCTCCCAGGAGATGGTGTATCCCCGCGTGCACCCGGCGCCGATGGAAACCTGCGGGGCGGTCGCGGACTTCGAACCCATCGAAGGCGCGCTCACCCTCTACGAGACGAGCCAGGTCCCGCACGCCCACCGCACGCTGTTCGCGATCCCGGCAGACCAACGGCCGACCGAGTCGGCCGGCCGGGAGACGGACCGGCAGGAACCTGCCTTCGCCCCGGCCGGGGGCGGCTCCGAGGACATCGAGGCGCCGGAGCGGGAATCGATCCTGATGATGGCCTCGGCCGAGCAGCGTCTGCACGAGATGTCCTTCGCCGACCTGGCCCCCGACGAGGTGGCCCAGATGCGCGCGCTCGTGCGGCGAATCAGCCTGTCCACGCCGGAGCGGGTCAGCCGTCGTATCCGGAAGACCTCGTCGACCACCCCGCGGCTGGACCTGCGACGCACGGTCCGAGCGGCGCAGCGCAACGGCGGCGAGCCCCTCCGGCTCGTCTACCGGCGTCGTCGCACCCGCCTAAGCCGCCTGGTCCTTCTGTGCGATGTGTCCGGGTCGATGGAACCGTATACGAGGGTGTTCCTCTCCCTGCTGCAGGGTTCGGTGGCCGGGGCCCAGGTCGAAGCCTTCGTCTTCTCGACCCGGCTGACCCGGCCGACCCGGCAACTGGCCACCGCTGGGCGATGGACGATCTGGCTTTGGTGGGGACCCAGATGGCCCGGCTGCGGCGCCTGGCCCACCGCATCGTCTGCGTCAACCCCCCGGAAGGTCGCCCTGGACTACCAGCCGGTGGTGGGCGGAATGGCGGCGGCGCTCCCTACGTCGACGCGTTCGTCAGCGGGCACAGTTACGCGGCACTGACAGAAGTAGCGGCGGCGATCCGCGCCGACCGTGTGAGCACATCCGAGAATCAGAGGACACGATAATGCAAATAGACAGCACTTTCTGCGTCGTCGCACCGATCGACCAGGTGTGGAAGACTCTAATGGACTTTGAACGCGTCGCCGGCTGCGTCCCGGGGGCGCAGGTGCTGAACAAGCTGTCGGATGACGCCTATCAGGTCGGGATGAAAGTGAAGCTGGGTCCGGTGACCATGCAGTACAAGGGGCAGATGACGGTCCTCGAGCGTGATGCGCCGGCCCACCGGGCGGTTTTCGAGGGGCGCGCGCAGGAGACCCGCGGCCAGGGCACGGCGCAGGGCACACCGGCGCCGCCGACGCCCGCGGCCCGGCCCGCGGCTGCGCCGGCGGAGACCAGCCTGAACGCCCTCGCGCTGGCCAAGGGCATCCTGACCGACCAGCTCAGCAGCCTGCCCAAACTGCTGGGCCTGCTCGCCGTGGTCGCGTACGTGTCCTACCGCATCGGCCGGCGCGCCGGCGGTCGATAGGCCGCCGGGTGAGCACACCGGGAAGGGTTTGACCGCAATGCGTGAGATTTTGGATCCCCTGCTGGCCGGCTGGCAGAACGGCGGCGTCGCCGCGCTCGCCACCGTCGTCCGCACGTTCAAATCCGCTCCGAGGCCCGCGGGGGCTTCGATGTTGGTCGCCGAGGACGGGACCGTCGTCGGTTCGGTGTCCGGCGGTTGCGTGGAGGGCGCCGTCTACGAACTCGCGACCCAGGTCATCGAGGACGGCCAGCCGGTTCTGGTGCGCTACGGGATCAGCGACGACGACGCGTTCTCGGTCGGACTCACCTGCGGCGGTATCCTCGATGTCTTCGTGGAACCCGTCAGCCGGCAGAGCTTCCCGGAGCTGGCCTCCGTGCGGCAGGACATTGCGGACTCACTGCCGGTGGGAGTCGCGACCGTCATCGAGCACCCGGACCCCGCGTGGCTGGGCCGGCACCTGGTCGTTCGCCCGCACGACGTCGACGGCGACGTGGGCTCCGAACGCGCCAACCGGGCCATCAGCGACGACGCCCGGGGGCTGCTCGCCGCGGGACGGAACAGCACACTCACGTACGGCCCGGACGGCGAGCGTCGCGGTGAGGGGATGCGGGTCTTCTTCAACAGTTTCGCCCCACGCCCGCGGATGCTGGTCTTCGGCGCGATCGACTTCGCCGCGGCCCTGGCCCGCCTGGCCGCCTTTCTCGGCTATCGCGTCACCGTCTGCGACGCCCGCGCGGTCTTTACCACGGCTGCGCGGTTCCCCGACGCCGACGAGGTGATCGTGGGGTGGCCGCACCGGTACCTTGCCGAGCAACTCGCCGCCGGGCTCGTGGACGACCGCACGGTGGTGTGCGTGCTCACCCACGACCCGAAATTCGACGTTCCTCTCCTGGAGGTGGCGTTGCGGAGCCACGAGTTCGCCTACATCGGGGCGATGGGATCGCGGCGCACGCACGAGGACCGGCTTGCCCGGCTGCGCGAGGCCGGCCTGGACGACTCCGAGCTGGAGCGCCTGCACAGCCCGATCGGCCTGGACCTCGGCTCCCGCACCCCGGAGGAGACGGCCGTGTCCATCGCGGCCGAGATCATTGCCGTGCAGTGGGGCGGCAGCGGGGAGCCCCTGGGCGGCCTGGTCGACCGCATCCACCACGACGACCAGGACGAACCGGCGCCGGCGCTACTCGCGCATCCCGAACCGCGCGTGGATCGGGTGCATCCATTTCGGGGCCCACCAGAGGCTCCGCTCGAGTGACGTCATCACCGCCGGGACGACGATGGTGCGCACCAGCGTGGCGTCCAGGAGCACGGCCACGGCCAGGGCGATGCCGATCTGCTTCATCTGCAGCAGGTTTCCGGTGGCGAAGCCGGCGAAAACGATGACGATGATGAGAGCCGCCGACGAGATGATCCGGCCCGAGCTTTGCAGGCCCGTCTCGATGGAACGGCGGGTGCTCTCCCCCTGCTCATGGTGCTCCTTGATCCGGGCGAGCAGGAACATCTCGTAGTCCATCGCCAGGCCGAAACCGAAGGTCAGCACCAGGGTGAGCACCAGCGGGTCGACACCGGCAATGGCCGCGGCGTCGAAGTTGAGCAGCCCGGCCAGGTTGCCCTCCTGGAAACCCCAGACCAGGATGCCGACGGAAGCCCCCAGGGAGATGACGCCCACCACGAGGGCCGTGAGCGGAATCACGACGGAACCGGTCATCAGGAAGAGCAGCACGAACGTGGCGCCGCCGATGATCAGGGCAGCCCAGGGCGCCCCGCGCAGGAGCGAGTCGGTGTAGTCGACGGACGCAGCATCCGTGCCGCCGACCCAATTCTCGAACGCGGGCCGGTCGCCCCGGATATCCCGCACGACACCGGGACCTTCGTTCTGGTCGACGCCGACGCGGGACACCCAATAGCCGTTCACCTCGACCGGCGGCGTGGTACCGGTGACGTGCGGCAGGGCCGCCACCTCGTCCGCCCAGGCCGCGGCGGAAGCCTCGTCGGTGTCCGCCACCAATTGCACCAGCGGGGCGGTCGCCAGTGGGAAGTGGTCGTTCAGCGCCGTGACGAACTCGTACTGCGTCGACGCCTTCGGGATTGCGTCGGCCCCGCCGCTGGAGACATTCATGTTCAGGACCGGGCTGCCCAGCAGGAGCAGCAGCGCAATGCCGCCCAAGGCCACGAGCGCGGGCGCGCGCTGCACGCGGCGGGTGAGCCTGGAGAAGACGCCTTCCGGGGGTGCGACGTCGCCGAAGCGGGTCAGGAGCGTGCCGAGGCCCGGAATCCGGGTGAGCACGCCCGGCTTCAACAATCGCTCGCCGAAATACCCGAGAAGGGCGGGTACAAGCACGAGGGCCGTCAGAATCGCGATCAGCACCACGGAGACCGCGCCGATGGAGATCGCGCGGATGATGGTCGGCTCGAACACGAGCAGGCCGACGGTGGCGATGGCGAAGGTCAGGCCGGAGTACAGCACGGTGCGGCCGGCCGTGTCGACCGTGACGCCGACTGCCTGCAGCATCAGCTCATGCCGTTCCGTGCGCGTCTGGCCCTCGCCGACCCGGGCGACGAGGAGCCGGAACTCCTCCCGGAACCGGCTGACGATGAGCAACCCGTAGTCGATGGACAGGCCCAGCCCGATGACGGTGATCACGTTGAGGACCGTGGTGTCGATCACCATCAGGTGGCTGAACACGAAGAGCGCGCCGAGGGCGCCGGCGATGGACGCGAGCGCCCCTATCAGCGGGATGCCTGCAGCCAGGAACCCGCCGAAGATGATCAGCATGACGATGAGGGCGATCGGCAACGCGATCAGCTCGCCCTTCTGCAGGTCGGCCTCGGCCACCGCCACGAGGGAATCCACCAGCAGCGGGGTGCCGCCGACCTCCACGACTGCGCCCGGTTCGCGTTGCCGGATCTCGTCGGCCGCCGTGCCGAGCCGGTCCTGGACGTCCGAGAGTACCTCCTCGCTGAGGTCGCCGTCGGTGGTCGCCATCGCCACGTTCAGTAGCAGACCGGTGCTGTCGGGGGCGAGCAGCGGCGCCGCGGCGGGGTTCGGCTGCCCGTCCGGAAGCGGCGGAATGGCCAGCGGGTTCACCACGGAGGTGACGCCGTCGATCCCGGTCAGGTCGACGGTGGCCGCCGAGAGGATCGCGGTCAGTTCGGGGGCGGCCAGGTCCACGCCGTAGACGAGCAGCGACAGGGACTCTGTGCCTTCGGACGCGGGGTCCTGGACCAGGTCGGCGGCTTGACTGGCCTCGCCCTCGACGGACGGCCCGGCGCTGGCGAGGCGCTGGAACAGGCTCTCGCCTGTGACCCCGAACAGCGCGGTCGCCACGCAGGCCGCGATCACAACCACCCAGAGCAGGAGAGCGCTCAGCCGATGGCGGGCAACGAAGACACCGAGGGTGCGGAGCATGGCCGATAGTCCTCCGGTCAGTGGGCGGTTACGCCAAAATACTCCTCTGACTCAGCGCCCGGTTGCCTGGGCCGTGCGCCCGCCCCCAGTTCCGCGGAGCCGGACCTCAAGGTGCACTGTCAGAACCAAGGCCCACATAGCCCTGGGGGTCTCCGCCGGGTTGGCCTGAGCGCTCGCCGGGGCAACCGAAAGGCACTTCATGAAGATCGTCGTCGTTGGCGGAGTCGCAGCCGGCGCGTCCGTGGCCGCGCGCGTCCGTGGTCTGGCCGAATTCGCCGACATCCTGGTTCGGAGGAGTCAGCCTACGGAGCCTCGTCGACGATCCCGATGAAGCCGCTGCCGATTCCGTCGACTTCCGTGCGACTGAGCCCGGCCGCCGGTTCCGGCAGCTCATCTGAGCCGTGATAGTCGCAGGTCAGGTACGTGAACGTCGGCCACCACTTCTTCGGCCGCGCGGCCTCGGTGAACCCGCAGACTTCGCAGCGGAGTTCCACCCAGACTGGCTTCTTGCCGGTTCGGTTGGCCCGGGACTGCACCAGCCAGGCCGGGGGGTTGCGCTCGATCTCGGCCAGTTCAGCCTCGGACATCCGCGAGGGGAGTTCGTGGCGCTGCGCCATTTCGAGCGGGATGTCAAGGCGCAGGGCAGCCATTCGTCGCGTAATCATGTCGATTAAGAATAGGCGCTGATCGGTGCCCGTGCCCCTCGGTCCGAGTAACATCGTGCGCACTGGGGCTCGGCACAATCCGGGGAGGCTGAGATGACGGTCGCACCGCCTCCCCCGGCGCCCGAGAATCGCCCGCGGATGTCCACCGCCAGCCGAACCGCCCTCATCGTCGGGTTGTCCCTGATCGCCGCCGTGGCGGCGCTGGGCGTCATTCTGGTGTCGCCCCTGGCCGTGACGACGGAGAACGATGTGACGACCATCACCGGAGATTGTCCGAGCCAGTGGTTCGGCTACTGCTCGTTGGAGCTGACGGTGACGTTGCCGGCCCCCCGCTTCCGTTGACCGTCGCCGCGCAGAACGGCGGGCTCACGGCAGCCGGGCTGACCGGCCCGCAGAAACTGGTCACCACGAACGGCCAGGTCACGGTGACCGGTTCCCGCGGCGCGGTCGACGCGGTCACCACCAATGGCGCGATCCGCGTTCAGGAGTCGGGCTCCCGCCGCGTTTCTGCCACCACGACCAACGGCAGGGTTGAACTCGACTTCGACCTGCCGCCTGCCGCCGTCGTGGCGCGGAGCACGAACGGCAGTGTCACGGTGCGTGTGCCCGATGACGAGACGACCTATTCCGTCGACGCGCGCACGACCAACGGCACTGTGACGATCCGCCGGCGCTGACCGGGCGTGAAAGACTGGGGCATGCTTGATTCCCCCTCTCCCCTCGGCCTGCTCCTCGACGTGGACGGGCCGATCGCCAGCCCGGTGACCCGCACCATCGCCACCCCGAGCATCATCACGGACCTGATCCTCCTCGCCCGCGCCAACGTGCCGATCGCGTTCATCACCGGCCGCTCGGTCGCCTTCATCCGGGACGAGGTGGTGGTGCCGCTCCGCGCCGCCGGCCTGCCCGAATCCATGCGCATGTACGGGGTCTGCGAGAAGGGCGCGGTCTGGTTCCCCATCACGGCCGCCGGCATCGGTGACGTCGTCGTGGACGAGAGTGTTGCGCTGCCGACTCCTGCGATCGAGGCCATCCGTGCTCTCGTCGCCGACCGGTTCAGCGACACCATGTTCTTCGACGAGACCAAGCAGGCCATGGTGTCGGTCGAACAGCGCACGGACGCCGACCATGCGGCCTACCAGATCGCGGCCGCTGACTTCAACGAGGCCGCGTTCACCCTGCTCACCGGCCTCGGCCTCGGCATCCGTTTCAATGATCGGGTCCATCCGGACGCGCGCGGCGTCGTGCCGTTCCGGATCGACCCGACGATCATTTCGACCGACATCGAGTCGGTGACCCTCGACAAGGACCACGGCGCGAAGCGGGCCCTGGCCTTCTTCTCGGTCTCCGGGCCGCTCCCCCGGACCTGGCGGTCGGTCGGGGATTCCCGCAGCGACTACCTGATGGCCGATCACCTGCACGCCGCCGGCTACGACGTCTCCCATGTGGACGTGCGGCCCGCGGACGGCATCCTCGACAGGCCCTACCCGGTGATCATCGAAGGCGACCTGATCCACGACGCGGCCGGGGCGCAGTTCCTCGGCTCCTGGGTGGATCGGCTCGGACTGCGCTGAAGCGGCCGTTCCGAACGGGTCAGTCCGAACTGAAGCGGATGCCGTCCTGCAGCCGGCTCCGCAGCTCGAACACCTTCTCGAAACTGCCGCGTTCCATGCCCGGCAGCCCCTCCCGCAGCAGACCGATCAGGCGAGACCTCGGCACGGTGATCACGGTCGGGCGGCGGCCGCGGCCGGGCACGGTCAGCGGGTCGGCCAGGGCGTCGTCGGGCAGGACGATCACGATGGCGGTGAACTTCACCCTGAGCTCCTTGGCCAGAGCGCGGGCGGCCCCTTCGAAGTCCTGGAGTGGAGAGTCGTCGGGACCGAGGGCGTCGCCGACCAGTTCCCCGCGGCGCAGCTGCACCGGCCCGCCCCAATCCTCGGACAGGACCGCGAACAGTCCCGCCGGACCTAGCACGACGTGGTCCACCTTGGTCCGGTGGGACCCCGCGGCCACGTCATGCCAGCCCGTGAAGCCGATACCGAGGGCGGAAACGAGCTGCGCGGTCGATTCCTCGGCCAGCGCCTTGGCCAGGAAATGCCGGATCTCCCGCGGGGCCGAGCGGATCAGGGCGGGAGCGTACGGGTCGTCGATCGAGCTACCGCGGCCGGCCCACTCCCGCAACAGGTCCAGGTAGCGCTGCCGCGCGAGCCCGCCGGGGTGGCCGTACATCCGCGCGCGCAGGCCGGTCTGGGTCGCGCCCCGGTGCGCGCCGGACGACGCATACGCGGTGCGCGCCGGCTCGGCGTCAGAATCCGGGTAACGCCTCCGGTCGTAGGCCGCCCGGCTGTCCGGGGTCCCCACACGCTCCCACGCCACCTGAACGGAGTGGAACGCAGCAGCGTCTCCACCGACATCCGGATGCGTGCGACGGAGCAGCCGGCGATAGGCGCGGCGCAACTCGTCAGTGCTCGCGGTGGGGCTGACGCCCAGCACCTCGTACGGCGACGCCGCGGCCGGGCTCTCTGACATCCTCACGGTCTCTTTCAGGCTTGGTGCGGTCGACAGTCGGGGCCGACGCTGAAGCTACCGGCCAATCGTTGATCTCAGACTACCGACCCTGGCTGGCATATCGCCGGGCGCGCCACGTGCGCCCGCCGAGCGTGTCGCCGATTCCGTGCAACGATCAGCACATGACGATGCACGATCGCAGGATCCACCGCTCGAGCACCCGGCTGGTAATGATGTTCGCCGTCGGCGTTCTCGCCGCGGTCGCGACAGGGTTCGCCACCGAATGGGTCCTGGGTCCCATCGTGGGCTGGGCGGCGGCCTGCGTGGTCTATATCACCTGGGTGTGGGTGACCATCGGCCCGATGGACAGCGACACGACGGCCAGCCACGCCACCCGGGAGGATTCCTCCCGCGGGGCGGCAGATGTCCTGATCCTGCTGAGCAGCCTCGGCAGCCTCGGCGCGCTCGTGTTGCTTCTGGTGGGAACCCACGCCACGACGGGCGCTCAACGGGGTGTCCTGGCGGCGGGTGCCGTGCTCAGCGTTAGCCTCTCCTGGGTGCTGGTGCACACGCTGTTCACCCTCCGCTACGCCTCGCTGTACTACTCGGGACCCGACGGCGGGGTGGACTTCAACCAGCCCGCGCCGCCGAGCTACGGAGACTTCGCCTATCTGGCCTTCACCCTCGGGATGACGTTCCAGGTGTCGGACACGAGCCTCCAGGACCACAGGATCCGGATGACGGCCCTCCGCCATGGGCTTCTCTCGTATGTGTTCGGCTCGTTCATCCTGGCCACCCTGATCAATCTGGTCGCCGGGCTGCTGCGCTGAGCACGATCTGAACGGGGCCGGCAGCCCGATTCAGCCGAAGAACTGCCGAACCGGCAGCCCGGCCACGCCGACGTCGGCGACGAAGACCGATCCGGCCAACGGATCCTGGCCGGGCTGCAGGTTCTCCCGGGACGTGGTGATGAAGAGCTGGTCCAAACCGGGTCCGCCGAAGGTGCAGGCGGTCACGTTCTGCGCGGCCACCTCGACGATCCCGTCCAGCAGGCCCGCCGGCGTGTAGCGCCGAACGGCGGACCCGCGATAGAGGGCCACCCACACAGCGCCCTCACGGTCCACGGTGAGGCCGTCCGGAAACCCGGCCTCGGGCGGGATGGCGACGAAGGTGCGCAACCCCGTGAGCCCGCGCTCCGGGCTGTAATCCAGGACCGCGACCCGGCCGCTGAGGGTGTCATTGAAATAGGCCAGGGAGCCGTCCGGGCTCCACTCCAGGCCGTTGGAGATCGTCAGGTTCCGGAGGACCGGAGTCACCGTGCCGTCCGGGTCGAGGCGGTGCAGGACCCCCGCACCGGGGCGCTGGTCATAGGCCATGGACCCGCAGTAGAAGCGCCCGTCCGGGTCACAGCCGCCCTCGTTCATGCGGATCCCCGGGTTCTCCCACAGGTCACCCAGCCGCTCGATCCTGCCCGAAGCGTCCTCGAGGGCGAACCCGCGCTCGAGCGCGATCACTGCTCCGCCGCGCTGACGGGGCCGGAGAGCAGCGGCTATCGGGCCGACATGCCGGCGATGAATCGTGTCGCCGTCGAGGGAGAGCACGTCACCGGCGAACATGTCGACCCAGCGCAGGCCGCCCCAGGAATCGGACCAGACCGGACCCTCGGCGTGGAACGAGACCGGGTCAGTCCTCTGAACGGCGAGCACTGCCGGTGCCCGCGGCCCTAGTCGCGGAGGATCTGGACCGGGATCGCCACGGCCAGCGACACGGCGAGCACGCCGCCGATGAAGAGCGGGGCCTGGAGGGAGGCCGCCTCGAAGGCGAACCCGAAGAGCCAGAGGCCGAAGACGAAAATGGCCATCGAGATCGTGAAGTAGATGACGTTCATGGTGGGGGCCCTTTCGAACGATGCCCACGCAGGTTCGCCGGGCCGATGATTCGAGCGTACCGGTTTTCGGGGCCGTGACCGGGCCGACGCCTCGTCTAGCCCGTCGCGCGGTCGCCGGCCGGCTCGATCAGTTCCGGTCCGTTTCCCCTGATCGGGGCCACCTCGTGGAACCGGAGTCCGTCTGCGGCTTCACGGGACGCCGCGACAGCCGCGTCCACGAAGGCCTGGTCGCCCGGAGTGTGCGGGTCCAGCCACTGGTCCCAGGATTCCTCGGCGAGGATGACGGGCATGCGGTCGTGGAGGTCGGCCAACGCCCCCTGGGCGTCCTGGGTCAGGATCGTGGCAGACAGCACCCATCGGGCCGGGTCGTTGTCGGCCATGGCCGGGTTACGCCACCAGGAATACAGTCCGGCGAGGGCCAGGGGCAGGCCGTCATCGGAATGGATGAAGAACGGCGTCTTGACGGTGCCGACCGTTCGCCACTCGTAGTAACCGGTGGCCGGCACCAGGGCGCGTCTGGAGGCGACGGAGTTGGCGAACGAAGCCTTCCCGCCGGCCGTTTCGGATCGGGCGTTGAAGGTGGGGAACCCCGAGGCCAGCTCGGTGGCGAAGGACGGAACCAGCGACCAGCGCGCCGCCTCGAGACGACGCACGACCTCCCCGGACTTCGCCGACTCGAGCACGATCGGGATCTGCTCCGTGGGGGCGATATTCCAGGAGGGCTCCGGGAGGTTCTCCCCCTCGTGTTCGACGTCGAACATCGCGGCGAGATCGGACGCCGTGTCCGTGATGATGAAGCGACCGCACATAGCGACAGGCTACTACCGACCCGCGACGGAACCGGCCTGGCACTGGCCAAACCCGCTCCTCCGGGTGAACATGGAGGGTACGGTGTCCCGAGCCTCGGAGAGGGTTCCCATGAGCATGACGCTGACAATCGTCCTGGTAGTGCTGCTCGTGATCGGCCTGCTCGTCCTGGTGCTGTCGGTGCGGGTGATCAAGCAGTACGAGCAGGGCGTGGTGCTGCGGTTCGGCCGGTTGACCGGCACGCGGCTGCCCGGGCTTACCTTCCTCATTCCGTTCATCGACGTCCTGCACCGGGTCGGTCTGCGAATCGTGACCCTGCCGATCCAGTCTCAGGGCATCATCACCAAGGACAACGTCAGCGTCGGTGTGTCCGCCGTGGCGTATTACCGGATCGTCGACCCGGTGCGGTCCGTGGTCGCGATTGAAGACGTGCGGGCGGCGATCGATCAGATCGCCCAGACCACGTTGCGCAAGGTCGTCGGCCAGCACACCCTCGACGAAACGCTCGCCGAGACGAACGTCCTCAACGTCAACATCCGGGAGATCCTGGACGCTCGCACCCTCGACTGGGGCGTCGAGGTCACCCTGGTCGAGCTGAAGGACATCCTCCTGCCCGAAAGCATGAAACGCGCGATGGCGAGACAGGCGGAGGCCGAGCGGGAGAAGCGCGCCAAGATCATCAACGCGGAAGGCGAGTCGCTGGCTGCGGCGGCGCTGGGTGAAGCCTCGGACATCATGATGGCCCACCCGCTCGCACTCCAGTTGCGCAACCTGCAGAGCCTGGTCGAAATCGGTGTGGACAAGAACACCGTGGTCGTGTTCCCGGCGCCCCTGATGAGCACCGTCGGCGAGCTGGGCGATTTCCTCGCCCGGGAGACCAAGGCCGCGGAGGCGATCGCACGGGGCATCCGCTAGCGTCGATTCCGGTGCCGCGAGGCGCGGCACCGACGGTGGCAGGATGGATGGGCGACATATGCAGGATCGGGACAGCGCGGATCGGTACGGCGCGGATCGGTACAGCGCGGATGTGCTGTCCCCCGGCTGGCGGGAGGTCGGCCGCCCGGTCGTTCCGACGCAGGAAGCCACGCCGGACCTCGTGATCGAGGAAGTGGCCACCGGTTTCTGCGGGGCCGTGATCCGGATCGAGAAGAAGATCGTCACCCTCGAAGACCGGCACGGCAGGCTGCGCCTGTTCCCCCTCGGCGGCGGATTCCTGCTCGACGGCAAGCCGGTCGTGCTCGTCGCCCCCACCCGGCCGGCGCCGCGGGGGCGAGCGCGCACGGCATCCGGCTCGATGGCCGTCGCGGATGCGCCCGCCCGGGTGGCGCGAGGCAGCCGCATCTTCGTCGAGGGCCGCCACGACGCAGACCTCGTCGAGAAGGTCTGGGGCGCCGATCTGCGCATCGAAGGAGTGGTGGTCGAGTACATCGAGGGCGTCGACAACCTCGAGGAGCTCCTGGCGGAGTTCCGCCCGGGCCCCGGGCGCCGAGCCGGGATGCTCGTCGACCACCTGGTCGCGGGGTCGAAGGAAATCCGGATCGCGGACGCCGTGGCCCGCGGGCCGCACGGTCGGAACGTGCTGGTCGTCGGGCATCCCTACGTCGACGTCTGGCAGGCCGTGAAGCCGGAGCGGCTCGGGTGGACGGCGTGGCCGGTGATCCCGCGCACCATCGAGTGGAAGCATGGAATCTGCGAAGCCCTCGGCTGGCCGCACGAGGAGCAGGCAGATATCGCCCGGGCCTGGCAGCGGATTCTCGGCCGAGTGAGGACATATGCCGACCTGGAACCGCAATTCCTGGGCCGGGTGGAGCAGTTGATCGACTTCGTGACCGTCGAATAAGGCAGTGTGTCCCGGTTTTGGGCAGATGCGTCAGGAAACGTAACGCTTTTGGAACCGAATCGGCACAGAATCCGGGTGGCACCGAGCGATGTGGGCTAGAGTTATCTCAGTAGTTGTAGTGCTTGCACGTCTTAAAACGCAGCGATCTCGGTCGGTGCGGCGTATTCCTTTCGGAAGCGGACGACGAATACCGCGACGAACGGCCTCGAAAGTCGGGGCCTTTCTAACACTCCTGGAGGAGTTTCAAAAATGGCAACAGGTACCGTGAAATGGTTCAACGCTGAAAAGGGCTTCGGCTTCATCGCTCCCGACGACGGAAGCGCCGACGTGTTCGCGCACTACTCCGCGATCGCCTCGAACGGCTACAAGTCCCTCGACGAGAACCAGAAGGTCGAGTTCGAGGTAACCCAGGGCCCCAAGGGTCCTCAGGCCGAGAACATCCGCGCCCTCTAAATAGCTCAACGGCTAAATAGCCCAACAGCTAAATAGCCCAACAGCTGTAGCGCAACTGCTCTTCGGGCGTCACCGCCCCACTGAGCTTCGACAACGCCCCTGCTCCGGCAGGGGCGTTGTCTCGTTAAGGCTGGCTTTCCGCCTGAGCCACGGCCCGTTCGACCCGGCGGTCAGGGACCAGCCAGATCACGGCCACCACAGCGAACGCCGCCAGGGCGAGCAGCGGCCAGGCGACGGCCAGGGCGATGCCGAACAGGTAGATCACCGGTGACAACTTGCCCTTCCAGTCCCGGCCCAGCGCCCGCGCCAGCCGGCCGTTCGGGCCCTGCTGCCGCACCAGCGAGGTCTGCAGCAGGTAGAAGGCCACGGCCGCGAGCAACAGGTTGATCCCGTAGACCATCACGGGAACCTGCGCGAAGCCGGATTCATCGGTCCACCGTGTCGTGAAGGGAACGAGGGAAAGCCTCCAGGATCATGATCGTGATGATGATGGCCAGGACACCATCACTGAAGGCCTCCGGCCGGGTCTTGTCCATGGGCGCCCCTTTCGGAGCACCATGATAGCGGGGGAACGCCCACCCGGGTCCGACGTACAGGTGGATACGGCGCGCGGCCCTACTTGACCAGGTCCTGCCAGCCGTCACCGTCGACGTACTCGAAGATCAGGTTGGTCTCGGTGTGGGCGACCGCCGGATGCTCCGCGAGATGCTCGAGCACGAAGTCGCGCAGGCCGGAGGCGTCCGCGGCGGCCACGTGCAGGAGGTAGTCGTCGGCCCCGGCCGTGTGGAACAGCCCGATCACCCCTGGCCAGTGCGGCGCGGCATCCCGGAAGTCGTCGATCTGGCCGCGGGCGTGCTTGACCAGCCGGATAGAAATCAGGGCTTGCAGGGATGCCCCGAGCGCGGCGAGATCGATGATCGCCCGGTACCCCCGGATGTGGCCGAGCTGCTGGAGCCGGCGCAGGCGAAGTGACACGGTGGATTCCGCCACCCCGATTTCGGCGGCCAACGCGGCCCCGGAGGCGCGCGCGTTGATCGACAGGGCGCGCAGCAGGGCGCGGTCGACGCGGTCGATTTCGGTTTTCTTCGGTTCCATCGGCACACTCTTTCTTCCCTGAGCAGTTTATGCGACGATCGGGTCGCTTTCGGAAGGGTCTGCACGTCCTCTTGCGGCCGAGAACAGAATCTGTTTTCGTCTGAACATGATGCCAACGACACCGCACCTGGAAACCATCGCCGTGCACGCCGGGATGGAGGGCGTGACCGAGTCGGGTTCCCACGTTCCGGCGATCGACCTGTCCACGACCAATCCCCTGCCCGGTGTGGAGTGCGGCGGCGATTCCTACGAGAACCTGGCCACCGGAGGCGTCATCGGGGCCGGCGACTCCGCGGTGTACCAGCGGCTGTGGCAGCCCGGCGTGGCCCGGTTCGAAACGGCGCTCTCCGCCTTGGAGGGCACGGAGGGCACCGTCGCCTTCGCCAGCGGGATGGCCGCGCTGGCGGCCGTGCTGATCGCATCCGTGGCCGCCGGAACACCGCACGTCGTTGCCTTGCGGCCGATCTACGGCGGGACGGACCACGTGCTCGCCACCGGCCTGCTCGGCACGACGGTCACCTGGGTGGACGCTGCCGGCGTGGCGGCGGCGATCCGACCCGACACGGGGCTGGTGATCCTCGAGTCGCCCGCGAATCCCACCCTGGCCCTGACGGACATCCGGGCCGTTGCGGTCGCCGCCGGCCGGATCCCCGTGCTCGTCGACAACACCTTCGCCACGCCGGTGCTGCAGCGCCCGGTGGAGTCGGGCGCGACCCTGGTGCTGCACAGCGCCACCAAGTTCCTCGGCGGCCACGGGGACGTGATGGGCGGCACGGTGTCGGGCCCCGAGGAGTGGCTGGTGCGGTTGCGGCAGGTGCGTGCGCTGACCGGCGGCATTCTGCATCCCTTCGCCGCCTACCTCCTGCACCGGGGTCTGCGCACGCTGCCCGTCCGAGTGCGAGCGCAGCAGGCTACCGCCGGCGCCGTCGCGGAGCGTCTGGTGGGCCATCCGGCGCTGGCCCGCGTGCTCTACCCCGCGCTGCCCGGGCAGGACCCGCAGAACCTGATCGGGCGCCAGTGCGCGGGCGCCGGGTCGATCATTGCGCTCGATTTCACCGGTGGCTTCGACGCGGCCGTTCGCTTCACCGAGGCCTGCTCGCTGATCACCCACGCGGTCTCGCTCGGTGGGGTCGATTCCCTGGTGCAGCATCCGGCGTCCCTGACCCACCGCCCGGTCGAGGCCGGCGCGCGTCCCGGCGCGGGGATCGTGCGCATCTCGATCGGCCTCGAGCATGCCGACGACCTCACGGCGGATATCCTGGCGGCGCTTGCCGTGGCTCAGGACGACACCCTGCGCTCAGCGGTCGGGCTGCCTCAGGACGCCGTCGCCTGAGTGCCCGTTCAGCTGCGGCCGAGGCGGCGGCGGAGCAGATCGATCCGGTTCTGCAACTGCGTCACGCTGGCCTGCGCCACGGCGGGCCCGCCGCACTCTCGACGGAGCTCCGCGTGCACCATGCCGTGAGGTTCGCCCGCCAGCTTCGACCACATGCCCACCAGGCTCGCCAGCAGCGTGCGCTGTTCCTTCAGCGTGCGGTAGAGGGGCGGCGGCTCCTCGGGTGCGATCTCACCGGTGACCGGGTCTTTGCGACGGTCCGTTGAACGCTTCGCCTGCCGGTGCTGCCGCTGGCGCAGCAACTCGGAGACCTGCTCGGGCTCGAGCAGCCCCGGGATCCCGATGAAGTCGAATTCCTCGTCGGTGCCCGGCTCGGCCAGCTCGCCGAACTCGTCCCCGTTGAACATCACCATGTCGAAGGTGGCCTGGGAGTCGATGGCCTGCCAGGTGAATTCCTCGCCGAGGTCGTCAGAGGCCTTGTCTGACTTGTTGGCGTCGGCAACCATGGCGTCTTCG
>JACMQV010000097.1 GCA_014376815.1 Cryobacterium sp. | reverse complement strand
TCGGTGAGCCGGGCCGCCACTTCCGCCCCGTACCCGCCGAACTGAGCCGCCTCGTGCACGACGGCGGCGCGTGAGGTCTTCCGCAGGGATGCACCCACGGTCTCGTCATCGAACGGGGACAGGCTGCGCAGGTCGATCACCTCGATCGAGAGGCCCTCGGCGACGGCCAGCTCCGCGGTCGCCAGGGCGGTCTTCACGGTCGGGCCGTACGCGATCAGCGTGACGTCGGTGCCCTCCCGCAGCACGAGGGCGGTGTTCATCGGAGCGGTCTGCACCGGCAGGGAGAGCTCGGCCTTGGACCAGTAGCGGCTCTTGGGCTCCATGAAGATCACCGGGTCGTCGCTCCGGATCGCCTCGCGCAGCATCGAATACGCGTCGGCCGGGTTCGACGGCGAAACCACGGTGAGCCCGGGCGTCGCCGTCCAGTAGGCCTCCGAGGAGTCGGAGTGGTGCTCGACCCCGCCGATGTCGCCGGCGTAGGGGATCCGGATCACGATCGGAAGCGAGATGCGGCCGCGGGTGCGGTTGCGCATCTTTGCCACGTGCGACACGATCTGCTGGAACGCCGGGTAGCTGAAGGCGTCGAACTGCATCTCCACCACGGGGCGCAGGCCGTAGATGGCCATGCCGATCGCGGTTCCCACGATCCCGGACTCGGCCAGGGGGGAATCGCTGACGCGCGTCTCGCCGAACTCGGCGTAGAGTCCGTCGGTCACCCGGAAGACGCCGCCGAGGGGGCCGACGTCCTCACCGAAGAGGACGACCGTGGGGTCGTCGCGCATCGCATCCTGGATGGCCGCGTTGAGGGCGGCCGCCATGGTGAGGGTGGCGGGAGGGCGCGGCTGCGCCTCCGCTGAAGTGGGGAGTGCGGAAGTGGGGAGCGTCATCGGGTGCCGCCTGACTGGGTTGCGGCCGCGTCGTGCGCGGCGTGGTCGGCGAGTTCGGTGGCCAGGAAGGTGCGCTGCTCCTGGAGGGCCGTTCGGGGAGTGGCATAGAGGTGGTCGAACAGCTCGAGCGGATCGACCGGAGCCGTGCGTGTCATGCAGTCCCGGGTCGCGGCGGCGAGGTCCTCCGCTTCCAAACGGATGTCCGAACGTTCCTGGTCCGACAGGGCGCCCGCCCCGGTGAGGAAGGTGTCGAGGCGTGCGATCGGATCGCGCCGCCGCCAGACTTCCACGTCGCCGGCATCGCGGTAGCGGCTCGGGTCGTCCGAGTTGGTGTGCGCCTCCATCCGGTAGGTCAGTCCCTCGATCAGGGTCGGGCCCAAGCCGGCCCGGGCGTTCTGCACCGCCGCCGAGGTGACCGCGTACATCGCGGCGACGTCGTTGCCGTCGACGTGGTAGCCGGGCATCCCGTACCCGATGGCCTTGTCGGCGATGGTGCGGCAGCGCATCTGCTTGTCGAGCGGCACGCTGATCGCGAACTGGTTGTTCTGCACCAGGAACACGACCGGCGCCTGCCAGACCGCCGCGAAGTTGAAGGCCTCGTGGGTGTCGCCCTCGCTGGTGGCCCCGTCGCCGAGCAGGGTGAGCGCCACGGTGGTGTCGCGCTTGAGTTTGGCGGCCGTGGCCAGTCCGACCGCGTGCAGGGCCTGGGTGGCCAGCGGGGTGGCCTGCGGAGCGATCCGGTGCTCGTACGCGTCGTAGCCGCTGTGCCAGTCTCCGCGGAACGACGCTAGGATGTGCTCCGGCTTCACCCCGCGGGTGAGTAGCGCGATGCTGTCCCGGTAGGTCGGGAACAGCCAATCCCCGGTGTCGAGGGCGGCGACCGCGGCGATCTCGCAGGCCTCCTGGCCCAGCGCGGACGGGTAGGTGGCCAGGCGGCCCTGCCGGGTGAGCGCCGTGACCTGCACGTCGAATCGTCGGGCGACGACCATCTGCCGGTACAGTCCCAGCAGGGTGGCCGGGTCGGGCAGCACGAGCCCTCCGGTCTCGTCCGGGTCCACCGCCCGGCCGGCGTCATCGATCAGGCGGAGGGGTTGCGGCGCCGAGAGGGTGCTCTCCGGAAGGTGCTCGACATTGAGGCTCATGTCGCAATGGTGGGGCATCCGTCGCCCGACCACGAGAGCGCCGAGACGGATGTGAACGATTGGTCCGAAGGGGAACCGCGCCGGGCCATTCGACCGGCGGGATCAGTCCGTCAGCGCCAGATGTCCGGCGCCAGGGCCGGCGCCTGGCCGGCGATTTCCTCGAGGATCAGGTGCGACCGGGTCGAGACCACGCCGGGCATGCTGTGGATGTCGCGCAGGATCGCCTGACTGAGCTGTTCGTGGTCCGGCGCGCTGACGGTCAGGATGATGTCGATGTCCCCGCTCACCGCCATCGCCTTCTCGACGAAGGGGAGTTCGCTCAGCCGGGCCGCGATGTCGGCCCAGGACACATCGGCGATCTTCACGATCACCAGGGCCGTGACCTTCAGTCCCAGGGCCTTGCGGTCGATCTGGGCGCCGAACCCGGTGATGACTCCCCGCTGCACCAGATTGTGCACCCGGGTGTGCGCGGCCGTTCGGGAGACGTGCACCAGGGCGGCCAGTTGCCTCGTCGACAGCCGGGCGTCCCGGCTGAGTTCGGCCACGATCCGTCGGTCGATCGGGTCGAGCCCGGCGGGGGCGGCGGGGACCGAGTGCTGCGTCATGGGGATCCTCGGGCTCGAGCCGCTCAGGCTGGGCGATGTCAGAGTTCTTGGGGGCTTCGGCTCAGACTACCGCCAGCTCCCGGGAGGCGCGCACGGCCCGCAGGTAGTGGTTCTTCGGCCAGTGCCGCAGCCGGCGTGGCAACCTCGGATAGACCAGGGCGGTGAACCTCAGCAGGCGGTTGAAGCGGCGCTGGGACCGCTCGGTCCAGGACAGGTTGAACAGGGCGCGGACCGAGGCGGGGAGGAGCCCAGTGGTCACGAACCGGCCGGCCGGCATCAGCACGCGCAGCCACAGGGGTGCCGTGCGCGGGTAGAGCAGCTGGTGGGCGACGGCCCGTGTGGTGGCATCCGTGCGCAGTCCGGCGATCTGCTCGTTCCAGTAGCGGTTGAAGGCGGCCCGATCGCGGGGCCAGAGCTCGGGCGGCATCTGCAGCGCCGTGCCCAGGACGGCATACTCCCGGTACACCGCGTCGGCCGTGGCATCGTCCAGCGGGCCGAGGACCAGCTCCCGCATCGTGATCGCGGAGTCGTACAGGGTTGCGGCCACCCAGAGCTGCAACTCCGGGGTGAATGCGCTGTAGGCGGGCCGGCCGGGTGCGGTGGGTCCGGCGACGGGTCCGTGCGCGAGATTGACGCGGCGGGTGGCGCCGGCGGCTTCCTCGGGGGTGCCGAACACCACGGCGTAGACGTAGCTCAGGGTGCCGTTCAGGCGGCTGAGCGGGCGTGCGGCGAAGTCGCTGTGGTGGGCCACCCCGCGGCCGATTGCGGGATTGGCGATCTGCAGCAGAATGGACCGTCCGCCGGCGGCAATCAGGACGGCCTCGCCGGAGATGTCGCTCAGAGTCGCCTCGCGCAGATTGGTGTCACGCAGATTCACGGTGCTCCTCCCAGGGGTGAAACCCGAGTGTAAGGCGGCGAACACTGAAAAGGGAGTGAGTGGCCAGCCGATAGCCTAGACCGATGACGGTGCGGGGGCGAGGCGGGGTGATGAGGCGCCGCGGGCTGGTGTTCGCGGCCCTCGGCCTGGTCAGCCTGACCCTGGTGAGCTGCGCCGCACCGCACGAACAGGATCCGCCCGCCCTGTCGGTGACGGCCGCTCCCGATCCTGTGGCGGACGATGCGAAGCGCCGCCTGGCTGAGCTGACCCTGACCGACAAGGTCGCCAGCCTGCTCATGCTCCACCAGCCCGGAACGGATGCCGCCGCCCTGCGGTCCTTCGCGGCCGGGTATGGGCTCGGTGGGCTGATTCTCATGCGGGACAACATCCCGGGCTCGGCCGGGGCGATGCGGGCGATGACCGCCGCGGCCAGCGTCGATCCTGACCTGCCCCTGCTCATCGGCATCGACCAGGAGGGCGGAGAGGTGTCACGGATGGCCGACGATCTCGCTCTCGGAGCCGACGCCCTGCGCTCGCTGCCTCCGCAGGCCGCGCAGGACGCGTTCCGCAGCCGGTCCACCTTGCTGCGATCGGTCGGGGTCAATGTCAACTTCGGCATTGTGGCCGACGTGACGGCGGATCCTCAGTCATTCCTGTACGGCCGGGTTCTCGGCACCGACCCCGACTCGGCGTCCGACCGGGTCGCCGCCGCGGTCGCGGGTGAGCAGGGGCAGGTCCTGAGCACGCTCAAACATTTTCCCGGGCACGGAGCGGCGCCGGGGGACTCCCATCGGAGCATTCCAGTCACTCCTCTGGGCTATCGGGACTGGATGGCCCGGGAGGCGCCCCCGTTCCGCGCCGGAATCGCCGCCGGCGCAGAGGTGGTCATGTTCGGGCTCCTGACCTACTCGAGCGTCGACCAGCAACCGGCGGGCCTGTCGCCGGTGTGGCACGACATCCTGCGGTCGAAGCTCGGCTTCACCGGCGTGACGATCACCGACGACATGCTGATGCTGCAGCACAGCGGTCGTCCGGAGTACGCCGATCCGGTCGAAAATGCGA
>JACMQV010000096.1 GCA_014376815.1 Cryobacterium sp. | reverse complement strand
GTCTTGCCTGTGCAAACTCGATCAGGGCCGAGGCGGGTCCTCCGCCGGCAGGCGATTAACGCTCACAGGCTGCTAACAAGTCACAAGGTTGTAGTTCCCAGTCGGGGAGCGGTATCCACAAAGTTATCCACAGATTCCACACCGGTTAAGAATATTAACAATTAACTTCTATCTCTCTCGATCCAACAACCTTTAGTGCCACTGACCGTGGCACAAAGGTCACAACAAAACACGACTACCATTGAGGCCTTATCAAGGTCTCAAACCGAACAGGAGCGACTTCGTGAGATTTCAGGCCAACCGGGACGTCTTCAGCGAAGCCGTCTCTTTCGCTGTCAAGCTTCTTCCCCAGCGCACCACGTTGCCCATCCTGAGTGGCGTGCTGATCGAAGCCACCGCAACCGGCCTCATCCTCTCTTCGTTCGACTACGAGGTTTCGGCCCAGACCGAGATCGCTGCCGACGTCGAGGAGGTCGGGAAGGTCCTGGTCTCCGGACGCCTGCTGGCCGACATCGCCAGCCGGATGCCGAACGCTCCCGTTCGCTTCGCGACCAACGAATCCCGCATCACGGTCAGTTGCGGCAGCGCAAGTTTCACGCTGCTGTCTATGCCGGTTGAGGAATACCCGAGCATTCCGCAGGTCAGTGCGCAGTCCGGACTCGTCCCCGCCGAAGAGTTCTCCGCCGCCGTCGCCCAGGTTGCCGTCGCCGCCTCGCGGGATGACGTCACGCCCGTCATCACGGGGGTGCAGCTGCAGATCACCGAAAACAGCCTCAGCCTCGTCGCCACCGACCGCTACCGGGTCGCCGTTCGGGAGATCGACTGGGATCCGGGCAGCACCACGACAACGGAGACCGTCACGGCCCTCGTGCCCGCTCGCACCCTCCAGGAGGTCGGCAAGACGTTCGGACACAGCGGCACCATTTCGATCGCCATCACGAACAAGGACGACCGGGAACTGATTGCGTTCACGGCCGATAAGAAGACGGTCACCTCGCTGCTGATCAAGGGAAACTACCCGCCCGTTCGTCGCCTGTTCCCCGAGAATGTCGACAACTACGCCGTCATGAACACGGCGGACCTGATCGAGGCCACCCGGCGGGTTCAGCTCGTGCTGGAGCGCGAGGCGGCCCTCCGGTTCACGTTCACCGCCGACGGGCTCACGCTCGAAGCGGTCGGCTCCGAGCAGGCACAGGCTTCCGAGACGATCGACGCGATCCTCTCCGGCACCGACACCGTCGTATCGCTCAAGCCGCAGTTCCTCCTGGACGGCCTCGGGGCAGTGCACTCCGAATTCGTGCGCATCTCCTTCACCAAGACCGAGAACCCCAACAAGCCGGGGCCCGTCCTGATCACCAGCCAGACCTCACGCGAGCAGGCCGGCGCCGACAGCTACAAGTACCTGCTCCAGCCGAACCTGCTGCTGCGCTAGGCACCACCGGCCCGGCACTATTCGAAGGACCGCATCACTCGAAGGACAGCAATGCACATTGGAATCATCGGTCTCGGCAAGATGGGCGCGAACATGCGCGACCGTCTCCGGGCGAGGGGTATCGAGGTCACAGGCTACGACCGAAACGACGCCGTGACGGATGTGGCCGGCCTCGACGAGCTGATCGAGGCACTACCCGCGCCCCGGCTGGTGTGGCTGATGGTTCCCGCCGGCGCCGTGACGGATGCCGTGATCACCGAGCTCTCGGCAATCCTCACGGCCGGGGATCTGGTCATCGATGGCGGCAACTCGCGTTTCACGGACGACTTCGTGCACGCCGAACACCTGGCCGCCACGGGAGTGCACTACATCGACGCCGGGGTATCCGGCGGGGTGTGGGGGGTGCACAACGGGTTCGGTCTGATGGTGGGCGGTTCACTCGACCAGGTGGAGCGGGCCATGCCCGTCTTCGACGCGCTGCGCCCGGACGGACCTCGCGAGGAAAGCTTCGTGCACGCCGGCGAGGTCGGCGCCGGGCACTACGCCAAAATGGTGCACAACGGCATCGAATATGCCCTGATGCAGTCCTACGCCGAAGGCTATGAACTGCTGGAGAAGCGCGACGACCTGATCAAGGACGTTCCCGGCATCTTCAAGGCCTGGCAGCGTGGAACGGTGGTGCGGTCCTGGCTGCTCGAGCTGCTGGTGAAGGCCCTCGATGAGGACCCCGAACTACGGGACATCGAAGGCTTCGTCGAGGACTCCGGTGAAGGCCGGTGGACGATCGAGGAAGCCATCAACAACGCCGTGCCCGTTCCCACGATCAGTGCGGCCATCTTCGCGCGGTTCGTGTCCCGCCAGGACGACTCCCCGGCCATGAAGGCGGTTGCGGCACTCCGCAACCAATTCGGTGGCCACGCCGTCAAAAAGGCCGACTGACACGGGTGCGGGTAACTCACCTGTCCCTGACTGACTTCCGCAACTACGCGCAGGTCGAGGTGTCGTTCACGCCCGGGTCCAATCTCATCGTCGGTCGCAACGGCCAGGGCAAGACGAACCTGGTCGAAGCACTCGGCTTTCTGAGCACTCTCAGCTCCCACCGGGTATCGAACACGGCTGCCATGATTCGCGCCGGCCAGGATGCGGGGATCATCCGGGCGAGGCTGGAATACAACGGGCGGGACATTTTGACCGAGGTTCAGATCAACCGTTCCGGGCTCAACCGGGCCCAGGTCAACCGGTCCGTGATCAAGACCCGGGAGCTGACCCGGTATTTCTCGAGCGTCCTCTTCGCTCCGGAAGACCTCGCGCTCGTGCGTGGGGACCCGTCCGGGCGCCGGCGCTTCCTCGACCAGCTGCTGATGCTGCGCAGCCCGCGGCTGACCGGCGTCCTGGCGGACTATGACCGGGTGCTTCGCCAGCGCAATACCCTGCTCAAATCGGCCAGGGCCTCCGGATCACGCACCACACAGCTGGGCACCCTGGAGGTCTGGGACGACCGGTTGGTGGCGCTCGGTTCCGAGATCATCGATGAACGCGCCGAACTCGTCCGGCTCCTCGGCGACCCCCTGGGTACGGCCTACCAGGCCGTTGCCGGTGAGGATCACGGCCCGGCACTGCTCCCTCTGCTCAGTATCACGGGGGCAGACGGGGAAGACGAGTCGGCGGCGGGTTCGGCAGCCAGCGCCACCTCCACCTCCACCCCCACTGCCGCCTCGACCGCCGAGTCTGCCCGGGGCGCGACCGAGGACGCTTTCCGGAGGGCCCTGGCCGGGTTGCGGCGGAAGGAAATCGACCGGGGGATGACCCTGGTCGGGCCGCACCGCGACGACGTGGTCTTCATGCTCAATGCGCTGCCTGCCAAGGGCTACGCCAGTCACGGCGAATCCTGGTCGTTCGCGCTGGCGCTCAAGCTCGCCTCGGCCGAGTTGCTGCGACGGGATTCCGCCAGCGGTGACCCGGTGCTGATCCTCGACGACGTCTTCGCCGAACTGGACCTGTCCCGCCGGCGCCGGCTGGCGGCCGCGGTCACCGGTTTCGAACAGGTCTTGATCACGGCGGCCGTGCTCGAGGACGTCCCCGAGGAGTTGGCCGCCCACACGATCCACATCCACGCCGGGGCGGTCGTCGATGGCTGAGCCGAGCGAGGCATCCCGGGTCTATCTGCGATTCAAGGACGTTTTCGGCGACCCGAACGCCAAGCGCATCCGTGCTCGTCGGCGCCCCGGCACCGAGATCGGCTCGAGCGTGCCCTTCGGTGCGGGACGGGACCCACGGGGCCTGGGCGACACAATCAACTCACTCACCCTGCAGCTGGGCTGGAATTCGCCGCTGGCGCAGTCCGAACTGCTGGGCTCCTGGATCGAACTGGCCGGTGAAGAGACGTCCAAGCACTCCACCCCGGCCGGGATCGAGGACGGAGTGCTCACGGTTCAGTGCGAGTCCACGGCCTGGGCCACCCAATTGCGCATGATGCGGGTCGAGATCATGACCCATATCGCAGTGCGGTACCCGGATGCCGGCATCGACTCAATCCGTTTTCAGGGACCCAACGCCCCCTCCTGGAAAAAGGGTCCCAGATCAATTCCAGGGCGCGGTCCGCGCGATACCTACGGCTAAGAGGCCAAAACAGGTCAACCCTGCGAATAAAACCCCTCAGATGCCCGATTATGGCCCGTACCCTTTGCCCGCTTGGTAAGCTAAAGGGTCGCCCGCGCGACGGTCAGGAGCCCAATTTCAGATGTCAGTTGAACCACAGATCGAGCCGGAGCACGGATACGGTGCCGACGATATCCAGGTTCTCGAGGGACTTGAAGCCGTTCGCAAACGACCCGGAATGTATATCGGTTCCACGGGTCCGCGCGGCCTGCACCACTTGGTCTACGAGATCGTGGACAACTCCGTCGACGAGGCCCTCGCCGGTCACTGCGACACCATCGACATCAGGATCCTGCCCGACGGCGCCGTGCGCGTCGCCGACAACGGTCGTGGCATCCCGGTCGACATCCACAAGGCGGAGGGCCGTTCCACCGTCGAGGTCGTGCTGACCGTTCTGCACGCCGGCGGCAAGTTCGGCGGCGGCGGCTACTCGGTATCGGGCGGCCTGCACGGTGTCGGCAGTTCCGTAGTCAACGCACTGTCGTCCCGCCTCGAGGTGGAGGTGCGCCGGCAGGGACACGTCTGGCGCCAAAGCTTCGCCAACGGGGTGCCCAACGCACCGCTCACGATGGACGAGCCCTCGGACGAGACCGGCACCACCATCACCTTCTGGCCGAGTGCGGAAACGTTCGAGACCACGGATTTCGATTTCGAGACCCTGCGGGCGCGCTTCCAGCAGATGGGCTTCCTCAACAAGGGCCTCAGCCTGACGCTCACCGACGAACGGCCGGAGCACCTCGACGACGAGGGAAAGCCGGTCAGCCGCACGTTCCTGTACGAAAAGGGCCTCGTCGACTACGTCGAGTACTTGAACCGGGCCAAGAAGGCCGACCTGGTCAACGACGAGATCATCTCGTTCGAGTGGGAAGACCACGAGCGCAAGATGGCGCTCGAGGTGGCCATGCAGTGGACCACCGCGTACACCGAGAGCGTGCACACCTACGCGAACACGATCAACACCCACGAGGGTGGCACGCACGAGGAGGGCTTCCGCGCGGCGCTGACCACCCTGGTGAACAAGTACGCCCGCGAGAAGGGCATCCTGAAAGAGAAGGATGACAACCTCACCGGCGACGACGTGCGCGAGGGCCTGACGGCCGTCGTGTCGATCAAGCTGGCCGAGCCGCAGTTCGAGGGCCAGACCAAGACCAAGCTGGGCAACACCGAGGCGAAGTCCTTCGTGCAGAAGGTCGCGAACGACCAACTCTCCGACTGGTTCAACCGCAACCCGAACCCGGCCCGCGAGATCATCCGCAAGGCCCTCCAGGCCTCGAACGCACGCATGGCCGCACGCAAGGCCCGTGAAACCGCACGGCGCAAGGGTCTTCTCGAGGGTGGTGGGATGCCCGGCAAGCTCAAGGACTGCCAGAGCAAGGACCCGTCGATCTCAGAGATCTTCATCGTTGAGGGCGACTCGGCCGGCGGCTCCGCCGTGCAGGGCCGCAACCCCGAAACGCAGGCCATCCTGCCGCTGCGCGGCAAGATCCTCAACGTGGAGAAGGCCCGCCTCGACCGTGCCCTCGGCAACAACGAGGTGCAGGCCATGATCACCGCCTTCGGCGCCGGCATCGGCGAGGAATTCAACCCGGACAAGGTCCGATACCACAAGATCGTGCTGATGGCGGATGCTGACGTCGACGGCCAGCACATCACCACCCTGCTGCTGACGCTGTTGTTCCGGTACATGCGCCCCCTGATCGACCTGGGGTACGTCTACCTGGCCCAGCCGCCGCTCTACCGACTGAAGTGGGCGAACTCGGCGCACGAGTACGTCTACTCGGACCGGGAGCGCGACGCGCTGCTGGCCGACGGAGCCGCCGCGGGCAAGCGCATCCCCAAGGACAACGGAATCCAGCGCTACAAGGGCCTCGGCGAGATGGACTACAAGGAGCTGTGGGAAACCACGATGGCTCCGGAGTCACGCACCCTGCTCCAGGTCACGCTCGACGACGCGGCCGCCGCGGACGAGATCTTCTCCACCCTGATGGGCGAGGACGTCGAGTCCCGCCGTAACTTCATCCAGAAAAACGCGAAGGACGTGCGTTTCCTTGACATCTGACGACATCAACCCCGACGACATCAACCCCGGCGACACCACCCCGGGCGAGGGCAACGAGCCGATCGCCGGCGAGACCGCTTCACTGGCGGCCGACAGCGCAGCCAAAGCCGCGCACCTCGTGCAGCATGGCAGGATCGACCAGGTCGACCTGCAGCTGGAAATGCAGCGCTCCTACCTCGACTACGCGATGAGCGTCATCGTCGGGCGCGCGCTGCCCGACGTGCGCGACGGCATGAAGCCCGTGCACCGCCGCGTCATCTACGCCATGTTCGACGGCGGCTACCGCCCGGACAAGGCATTCTCCAAGTGCGCCCGCGTCGTCGGTGACGTGATGGGCCAGTTCCACCCGCACGGCGATTCGTCGATCTACGACGCGCTCGTGCGCCTCGTGCAGCCCTGGAGTCTGCGCTACCCGCTGGCCCTCGGCCAGGGCAACTTCGGTTCCCCCGGCAATGACGGCGCCGCGGCTCCGCGGTACACCGAAACGAAGATGGCTCCGCTCGCGCTCGAGATGGTGCGGGACATCGACGAGGACACCGTCGACTTCCAGGACAACTACGACGGCCGCACCCTCGAACCCACGGTGCTGCCCTCCCGGTTCCCGAACCTGCTCGTCAACGGCTCGGTCGGAATCGCCGTGGGAATGGCCACCAACATCCCGCCGCACAACCTGCGCGAGGTGTCCGCCGGCGCCCTGTGGTACCTCGAGAACCCCGACGCGACCCGGGATGAGTTGCTCGAAGCGCTGATTCAGCGCATCAAGGGCCCAGATTTCCCCACCGGCGCGCAGATTCTCGGCACCAAGGGCCTCCAGGACGCCTATCGCACGGGCCGTGGGTCGATCACGATGCGAGCCGTCGTCAGCATCGAGGAACTCCAGGGACGCACCTGCCTGGTGATCACGGAACTGCCGTACCAGGTCAACCCCGACAACCTCGCGATCAAGATCGCCGACCTGGTCAAGGACGGAAAGATCGGCGGCATCGCCGACATCCGGGACGAGACCTCCGGTCGCACCGGCCAGCGCCTCGTGATCGTGCTCAAGCGCGACGCGGTCGCCAAGGTCGTGCTGAACAACCTCTACAAGCACACTCCGCTGCAGGAGAATTTCGGCGCGAACATGCTCGCGATCGTCGACGGCGTGCCCCGCACCCTGTCCCTGGACGGCTTCATCGCCGCCTGGGTCGCCCATCAGATCGACGTGATCGTTCGACGCACCCAGTTCCGCCTGAACAAGGCCGAAGCGGATGCGCACATCCTGCGCGGCTATCTCAAGGCACTCGACGCCCTTGACGACGTGATAGCGCTCATCCGTCGTTCCCCCACGGTCGATGACGCCCGCACCGGCCTGATGGACCTGCTCGACGTGGACAAGCTCCAGGCCGACGCGATCCTCACTATGCAGCTGCGCCGCCTGGCCGCCCTGGAACGCCAGAAGATCATCGACCAGGCCGCCGAGCTGGAACTGCTGATCGTCGAGTTCCAGTCGATCCTCGCCAGCCCACAGCGCCAGCGCACGATCATCAGCGAAGAGCTCACCGAGATCACCGCCAAGTTCGGCGACGACCGGCGCACCGAGATCATGTTCGGCTTCGACGGTGACATGTCGATCGAAGACCTCATTCCCGAAGAGGAAATGGTGGTCACGGTCACCCGCGGCGGCTACATCAAGCGCACCCGGAGCGACAACTACCGCAACCAGCACCGCGGCGGCAAGGGCGTCAAGGGCGCCCAGCTGCGGGCCGACGACGTGGTGGAGCACTTCTTCGTCACGACGACGCACCACTGGCTCCTGTTCTTCACGAACACCGGACGGGTCTACCGGGCCAAGGCCTATGAGGCCCAGGAATCCGGGCGTGACGCGAAAGGCCAGCACGTCGCCAACCTGCTCGCACTGCAGCCGGGTGAGGAGATTGCGCAGATCCTGGACATCCGTGACTACGGAGTGGCCCAGTACCTGACCCTGGCCACCCGCGACGGGCTGATCAAGAAGACCGCCCTCAGCGAGTACGACACCAACCGCACCGGCGGCATCATCGCGATCAAACTGCGCGAGGGCGACGAGCTCGTCTCCGCCCTGCTGGTCGAAGAGGACTCCGACCTGCTGCTCGTGTCCCGTAAGGGCATGTCCATCCGGTTCACGGCGTCGGATGAGGCGCTGCGGCCGATGGGACGCAGTACCTCGGGCGTCATCGGCATGCACTTCCGCGGCGACGACAGGCTGCTGGACGCATCCGTGGTCTCGGACGACGGCTACGTCTTCGTGGTGACCGAGGGCGGCTACGCCAAGCGCACCGCCGCAGACCAGTACCGGCTGCAGAACCGCGGCGGACTGGGCATCAAGGTGGCCAAGCTCAACGACGACCGGGGAGACCTGGTCGGGTCTCTCATCGTCGACGAGGGGGACGAGGTCCTGGTGGTGCTCGCCAGTGGCAAGGTCGTGCGCTCGGACGTCTCCGAGGTCCCGGCCAAGGGACGGGATACTATGGGCGTGGTCTTCGCCAAATTTGCGGACGAAGACAGGATCATCGCCATTGCGAAGAACACTGAGCGTAATCTGGTGGCCGAAATCATCGCGGACGAACCGGAGAGCGTCTTAGGAGAGGAAGAACCCGTCAATGAGTAGTGTCGCTGAAAAGCTCGCCAGGAAGTCCGGACGCAAGCCGGCCACGACCAAGCAGGTCCGGCTCAAGCTCGTCTACGTCGACTTCTGGTCCGCCGTTAAACTGTCGTTCCTGGTGGCGCTCTGCCTGGGCATCGTCACGATCGTCGCGACCTTCCTGATCTTCACCGTTCTGAACGGAACCGGGATCTTTGACAAGATCGACGCCCTGTACACGGACATCGCCGGTTCCTCCTCGGACTTGGCGAGCATCCTGTCGATCGGGAATGTGATGGGGTTCGCCTTCGTGGTGGCCATCCTGAACACCGTCGTCATCACCGCACTGGGAGCCGTGTATGCGGTTCTGTACAACCTGAGCGTGAAGGTCACGGGCGGTTTGCTCGTCGGTTTCACGAACAACTAGTCGTCGGCTTCTCCCAATCGGGCCAATTACCGGCTCGATTGGGATTAACCCGCCGCATCGGGTAGTCTCAAATCTGCCCAAGAGGGGGATATAGCTCAGTTGGTTAGAGCGCTTCGCTGATAACGAAGAGGTCCCAGGTTCAAATCCCGGTATCCCCACGTAGTACTGCACAGAGGCTTCACCACCACTCCCCGTGATCATGCGGGGCCATAGCTCAATTGGTAGAGCGCCTGCTTTGCAAGCAGGAGGTCCGGGGTTCGATTCCCCGTGGCTCCACAGTAGAAAACGCCCGTTCCTCACTTCTGGGGGCCGGGCGTTCTTCGTTTAATGGCGCTCAGCGAACCAATGCAGAGACCGGTGCTGTGGCGGTGGGCGGTGATCAGTGAGCGGTGAGCGGGGACTCAGGCGGCCCTGCAGCTCCTACAGTCCCCACAGCTCCCACAGGCCCCGCAGCAGCCACCTGGCCTCCTTGCCATTGCACGACTGTCGCGGGCGCCACTGCGCCTGACGCCTCGCATCTGGGTTACGTCGTCGAGGGGGCGCTGATGCGCCTGGGTCTGCCGCGGTGGGCGCGGTGGTCTTGCCCCGGGACCCAGATGCGCGCCGAGCCGTAGCCGACCGGTGCCATCACCTCCGGTTTGCCCCGGACCATGCGGATCAGCCAGCCCGACGTCTCGATGCTGTGGTGGTGGAACCAGCACAGCAGC
>JACMQV010000095.1 GCA_014376815.1 Cryobacterium sp. | reverse complement strand
GCGAGTTCGCGGAGGAGCTGGCGGCCATCGACGCTGCTCTGCAGCGGCTGGCCGGTGGAACCTTCGGTTTCTGCACCCGCGGGGGCGAGCGCATCGGTGATGAGCGACTCTTGGCTCGACCGGCCGCCGACCTGTGCATCGACTGCGCCAGGGCGGCCGAGACGAGACGCCGGTAGGTTCCCGGGCCGAACCCTGCCGCCGTGCCGCTCAGCCGTGGGCGCCGGTGTGAGCTTCCGTGTGAGGGTCGGGGTCGAAGCGGTAGCCCATGCCGGCCTCCGTGAGGAAATATCGCGGCTGGGACGGGTCGGTTTCGAGCTTCTTGCGCAGCTGCGCCAGGTAGAGCCTCAGGTAGCCGGAGTCCGTGTTGTGGTGTGGGCCCCAGATGTCGGTGAGGAGCGTCTGCCGGGTGACCAGCCGTCCCGGGTTTCGCAGCAGCACTTCGAGGATGCGCCATTCCGTGGGGGTCAGACGGATGGCCGCCCGGTTCCCGTCCGCTTCGCGGCGGACGCTTTTCGCCGAGAGGTCAACGGTGATGCTGCCGAACACCACGACCGGTTCGTCGTCCGTTGACGGCACCCGGCGGGTGAGTGCGCGGATCCGGGCCAGGAGCTCGTCGATCGAGAAGGGTTTCGTCACGTAATCGTCCGCCCCCGCGTCCAGTGCATCGACTTTGTCTGCGGCCCCTGACCGGCCGGAGACGACGAGGATGGGAACCTGTGTCCAGCCGCGCAGTCCCGCGATAACCCCGAGTCCGTCGAGCCGGGGCATCCCGAGGTCGAGCATGACCAGGTCCGGGTGGTGTTCGATCGCGGCGTTGAGCGCGGCCGTGCCGTCCTGCGCAGTGACGATGTCGTATCCGCGCGCGCCGAGGGTGATTCGGAGGGCCCGCAGGATCTGCGGGTCGTCGTCGGCGATGAGGATCTTCACGCCGGCACCTCCCCGGACGGGGGCCCGTAGGCAGCGGTGCGGTCGAAAAGGGTGCGGTTGAAAACGCCGCGGTCGAAAACGGGGAGCGAGATCACCATGGTCAGGCCGCCCCCCGGGGTGTCGTCCGCTTCGAGGGTTCCGCCCATCCCTTCGATGAATCCCTTGGACAGAGCGAGGCCGAGGCCGAGCCCGGTGAGGTTGTCGGTATCGCCCAGACGCTGGAAGGGCACGAAGACGTCGTCACGGCGCTCGGGCGGGATACCCGGCCCACGGTCT
Source organism: Cryobacterium sp. (assembly GCA_014376815.1). Taxonomy (GTDB): domain Bacteria; phylum Actinomycetota; class Actinomycetes; order Actinomycetales; family Microbacteriaceae; genus Cryobacterium. Next base: position 31,034 of record JACMQV010000095.1, on the reverse strand, counting down.
GCGATGCGGATCTCGACGGCGCCGGCGAATTCGCTCGCCGAGATGCGCACCGGCACGCCCGGCGGAGCGAAACGGCCGGCATTGGCGAGCACGTTGACCACCACCCGCTGGAGCAGGACGGCATCCGCAAGGACAGTGGCCAGGTCCGAGGGAAGGGCGAGTTCGACGTTCGCCGGCCCGAGCCCCAGCTCGTCCAGGGCGGGCAGGATGACGTCGGGCAGGTCCACCGGTCCGAGGGACACCGCCAGTGCCCCGGCCTGCAGCCGACTGACGTCGAGCAGATTGGTCACCAGGGAGGACAACGCCTCCAGGCTCTCTTCCGCCGTGGCGAACAGTTCCTCCCGGTCTTCGCTGGAGAGGGCGACATCGGTTGAGCGCAGGCCGCTGATCGCGGCGATCGCTGCGGACAGCGGGCGGCGCAGGTCGTGGCCGACGGCGGCGAGGAGGGCGCTGCGCATTCGGTCCGCCTGGGCCAGTGGGCCGATCGCGCGTGCCGTCCTGGCCAGGTCGCTGTGTTCGAGCGCCGCGTCGATCTGGGTGGCGATCACGCCGAGCAGTCTTCGTTCGGATGCGGCCCGTTCATGGCCGTGCAGCTCGAGCGTGGCCCGCGTCCCGACCGGCACGGTCGTGACGGGATCGTCCGGGTCCGGCTCCCCGGCTTCGGCCAGGACGGTGTCGCCGTCGAGCAGGCGCACCGCGTGGAACGTGAACGCCTCCCGGGTGCGGGTGACCAGCGCCTGGAGGGCGTCTTCTCCGCGCAGGACGCTGCCGGCAATCGTGGCGAGCAGCTCAGATTCCGCGGCGGCTCTCAACGCCTTCCGGGTGCGCTGGGCGGCCTGGTCGACGACGTAACTGACCAGGCCGGCATTCACGAGATACAGCAGCAGGGCGATGGCGTGCAGAGGGTCGGCGATGGTGACGGTGTACAGGGGTGCAACGAAGAAGAAATCGAGGGTCAGCCCGGACAGGAGAGCGGCGAAGAGAGCCGGCCACAATCCGCCGGTGAGTGCGACCAGCACCACCAGCAGCTGGTAGCTCAGGACCTCACCTGTGATCGACTCCTCCGTGCGCAGGGAGACCAGGAGCCAGGTCAGGAGGGGGCCGCCCAGTAGTGCGAGAGCCAGCCCCGCCAGCCGGCGCGTCGGACTCAGCGCACCGCCCAGCCTGGGGAGGGTGAGACTGCCGCCGGCGGCGGAGTGCGTCACGACATGTACGTCGATATCGCCGGATTCGCGCACCACGGTCGCTCCGATGCCGGGTCCGCTGAGGGCCGCCCGCAAGCGGTTGCGTCGACTGACTCCGACCACGAGCTGGGTGGCGTTCGCGGCCCGGGCGAACTCGACCAGGGCCCGAGGCACGTCGTCGCCGACCAGCTGGTGGTACCTCCCGCCCAGTTTGTCCACCTGCGCCCGCTGCGCGGCGAGGGTGCCCGGATGTGGCGAGCGCAGGCCGTCCTGGCTGATCACGTGCACGGCAATGAGCTCACCTCCCGCGGCCCTCCCGGCAATGCGGGCTCCGCGCCGGATCAGGGTTTCGCCCTCCGGACCACCGGTCAGAGCGACGACGACGCGTTCTCGTGCCTCCCACTTGCTGCTGATGCCATGCTCGTCCCGGTAGTTCTTCAGGGCTGTGTCGACCTCGTCGGCCAGCCACAGCAGGGCAAGCTCCCGCAGCGCGGTCAGATTGCCGAGCCGGAAGTAGTTCGACAGTGCGGCGTCGATCCGGGCGGCGGGGTACACATGCCCCTCGGCGAGCCGATCGCGCAGCATTTGCGGGGCGAGGTCCACGACCTCGACCTGGTCCGCAGCGCGCAGCACAGCGTCGGGCAGGGTCTCCCGCTGGGTCACGCCGGTGATCTGTTGCACGACGTCGTTGAGCGACTCGATGTGCTGGATGTTGACGGTGGAGATCACGTCGATGCCGGCGTTCAGGAGCGTCTCCACGTCCTGCCAACGTTTCTCATGCGCCAGACCGGGTGCGTTGGAATGCGCCAGCTCGTCGACCAGCGCGATCGACGGGCGCCGGGCCAGCACCGCGGACAGGTCCAGATCGGTGAGTTCGATGTCGCGGTGCCGCACGGTGAGGCGCGGAATGATTTCCAGCCCCTGTAACCTCCCCGCCGTGGCCGGTCGGCCGTGGGTCTCGACGACCGCGACGACGACATCCTTGCCCTCGGTGCAGAGGCGCCGACCCTCTTCGAGCATCGCGTAGGTCTTTCCGACGCCGGGAGCCGCGCCGAGAAGCACTCGAAGCCGACCGCGTTTCACCACTTAGCCTTTCAGTCTCGACAGGGCGAGATTCAACTCAAGCACATTGACCGTGGGTTCGCCCAGAAAACCCAGGTCCCGTCCCTGAATCCTAGACTCGACGAGGGCCCGCACCATCGGTGCCGGCAGCCCCCGGGCCTGGGCAACCCGCGTCACTTGCAGGAGTGCATTGGCCGGGCTGATGTGGGGGTCCAGACCTGACGCGGATGTGGTCACTGCGTCCACCGGGATCCGATCAGGGGTGACGCCGTCACGAGCGGCGATGGCCGTCCGGCGCCCCGTGATGGCGGCGACCAGATCCGGGTTCTCCGGCCCGAGGTTGCTGCCCCCGGAGGCCGCGGAGTCGTAGCCATCTCCGGCCGCTGACGGGCGCGGCTGGAACCACTCAGGCAAAGGGACGCCGGCCGGGTCGGAGAAGGCCTGCCCGATCAGGCTGGAGCCGACGGTGCGGGCGCCCGCGGTGGCCGGTGAGCCGTTTGCCTGCGCCGGGAAGATGGCCTGTCCGATCAGGGCGATGGCCAGCGGGTACAGCAGCCCGAGTACGGCGGTGAGAATGAGGAGTGCCCGGATTGCGACCCAGTAGTGCCGGGTGGCGGTGCGTGCTGAGGTCATGGTGTTTCTTCCGGTTCGAGGTGTGGTCCCGGCATCTCAGAATCCGGGAATCAGCGCGACGGCGAGGTCGACGAGTTTGATGCCGATGAACGGCGCGATGACGCCGCCGAGCCCGTAGACCAGCAGGTTGCGACTCAGGATGCTCGACGCGGACCCGGGCCGGTACGTGACCCCACGCAGGGCAAGCGGGATCAGCGCCACGATGATGACCGCGTTGAAGATGATTGCGGACATGATCGCCGACGCCGGTGAGTGCAGCTGCATCACGTTCAGCACGGCCAGGCTGGGGAAGACGCCCGCGAACATCGCGGGGATGATCGCGAAGTACTTGGCGAGGTCATTCGCGATCGAGAACGTGGTCAGGGCCCCGCGCGTGATCAGGAGTTGTTTTCCGATCCGTACGATGTCGATCAGTTTGGTGGGGTCCGAGTCCAGATCGACCATGTTGCCGGCCTCCTTGGCGGCAGAGGTCCCCGTGTTCATCGCTACACCGACGTCGGCCTGGGCGAGCGCCGGAGCATCGTTGGTGCCGTCCCCGGTCATCGCGACGAGGTTGCCGCCGGCCTGTTCCCGGCGGATCAGGGCAAGCTTGTCCACGGGCGTGGCCTCGGCGAGGAAGTCGTCGACTCCCGCCTCGGCGGCAATCGTCTTCGCCGTGAGCGGGTTGTCCCCGGTCACCATGATGGTTCGGATGCCCATGGGTCGCAGCTCCGCGAAGCGCGCCGAGAGCCCGTCCTTGACGATGTCCTTGAGGTAGACGACACCGAGGATCCGCCGCGGTCCGTCCGCAGTGCCGCCGGCGACGACCAGGGGTGTCCCGCCCAGCTGGGAGATCCGGGCGACGTCCTCGACCAACTCTCGCAGCACGACAGCCTCGATCGGACCGAACTCCTGGGCCCAGGCCGTCACGGCCGACCCTGCTCCCTTCCGGATTGAGGAACCGTCGGGCAGGACGATGCCGCTCATCCTGGTCTGTGCCGTGAACGCGACGACGTCGCCGGCGACGGCGACGGAACCGGTTCGGTCGACGCCGAGCTCCCCGGCCAGATCGACGATCGATTTGCCTTCCGGCGTCGGGTCGCTGAGCGAAGAGAGCGCGGCCGCCTCGACGAGCTCGGTGATGCTGACTCCGTCCAGCGGGGTGAACTCGCGCGCCTGGCGGTTGCCGTAGGTGATCGTACCGGTCTTGTCCAGCAAGAGGATCGTGACGTCCCCGGCGGCTTCGACCGCACGCCCCGACATCGCCAGGACGTTGCGCTGCACCAGCCGGTCCATTCCCGCAATACCGATGGCCGAGAGGAGCGCCCCGATCGTCGTCGGGATCAGGCACACCAGCAGGGCGACCAGAACCGGCAGGCTCACGGACTCCGCCGCGTACGAGGCGATGGGGTTGAGCGTGAGGGCGACCACCACGAAGACGATGGACAAGCTGGCCAGCAGGATGTTCAGGGCCAGCTCGTTCGGGGTCTTCTGGCGGGACGCACCTTCGACCAGCGCGATCATCCTGTCGACGAAAGTCTCGCCCGGCCTGCTCGTGATGCGCACCACGATACGGTCCGACAACACCCGGGTTCCGCCGGTGACGGCGCTGCGGTCGCCGCCCGATTCGCGCACCACCGGGGCCGATTCCCCGGTGATCGCGGATTCATCTATGGAGGCGATGCCCCACACGATGTCCCCGTCGCCGGGTATCAGGTCGCCGGCGACGACGACGACGGTGTCCCCGAGCGTGAGGTCCGCCGAGGACATCAGCTGAACGGGGCAGCGTTCGGCGGCGGGGTCGGCGGCCGGGTCGTAGTCCGGCACACGGGTAGCAGCGGTGCTGGTGCGCGTCTGGCGGAGGCTGTCGGCCTGGGCCTTTCCCCGTCCCTCGGCAACGGATTCGGCCAGGTTGGCGAAGACGACCGTCAGCCAGAGCCACCCGGCTATCCCCGCGGTGAACGTGACCGGCACCTCGGAACCTCCTGACTTGGCGGGACCGCCGAGGAACGGCTCACACAGTGCCAGCAGTGTCGTCAGGGCGGCGCCGACCTCGACGATGAACATGACGGGGTTACGCCACATCTGGCGTGGATCAAGTTTGCGGAAGGCTCCGGGTAGCGCCCCGACCAGTTGCGGTGCGCTGATCGCGCCCGTTGGCCGTGTGCGGCGCGTACCGCCGGTTTTTCCGTCCGGGACCGGTATCTGGGTGAGTGTCGACATGATGGTTACTGCAGTCCTTCCGCCAGGGGGCCCAGCGCGAGTACGGGGAAATAGGTGAGTGCCGTGACGATGACCGTGATCCCGATGAGCAGGCCCACGAAGAGGGGCCGGCTCGTCGGCAGGGTTCCAACCGTTGCCGGCACGCTGTCTTGCGCGGCCAGGGCACCGGCCAGGGCGAGCACGAAGACGATTGGGAGGAACCGTCCGAGAAGCATGGCCACACCCAGCGCGGTGTTCAACCATGGGGTGTCCGCTGTCAGACCGGCGAAAGCCGAACCGTTGTTGTTCGACGCCGAGGTGAACGCGTAGACCACCTCGGACAGACCGTGCAGTCCGGGATTCAGGATCGAGGTCCCGTCGACATCCGCCCGGATCGCCGGAATGGCGAAGCTCAGCGAGGCTCCGCCGAGGACCAGAGTCGGCGTCACCAGGATGTACAGGCTCGCGAGTTTGATCTCGCGCGGCCCGATCTTCTTGCCCAGGTATTCCGGGGTGCGGCCGACGAGCAGGCCTGCGATGAACACCGTGATCACGGCCAGCACGAGCATCCCATAGAGGCCGGACCCGACGCCGCCGGGTGCGACCTCGCCAAGCATCATGTTCAGCATCGGCATCATGCCGCCGAGGGAGGTGAACGAGTCGTGCATCGAGTTGACGGCACCGGTCGAGGTCAGGGTGCTCGCCGTGGCGAACAGGGCGGACCCGATGATGCCGAACCGTTGCTCCTTTCCCTCCAGCGCGCCGCCGGCCGCTTCGGGGGCGGACCCCGCACCACCGGTCTCGAAGGCCGTCAGCGCCGTCAGGGAGACGAGGAAGATCACGCCCATGGCGGCCAGGATCGCGTAACCCTGCCTCCGGTCACCGATGATGGTTCCGAAGGTGCGGGGCAGGCTGAACGGGATGGCCAGCATCAGGAAGATTTCGAACAGGCTCGTCCAGGGGGTCGGATTCTCGAACGGATGCGCGGAGTTGGCATTGAAGAACCCGCCGCCGTTCGTGCCGAGCAGTTTGATCGATTCCTGGGATGCGGTCGGCCCGCCGGGTAGGGACTGCGTCGCCCCGCTGAGGGTGGTTACGTCGGTGAAGCCGCTGACGTTCTGGATCACCCCGCCCGCCACCAGAACCACCGCGGCAATGATCGACAGCGGCAGAAGCAGACGCAGTGTGCCGCGGGTCAGGTCCACCCAGAAGTTGCCGATGGTGTCGCTTCGACGGTGTGCGAACCCACGCACGAGGGCGATGGCGACGGCACTGCCGACCGCGGCGGAAACGAAGTTCTGCACGGCCAGACCGGCCAGTTGCACGGAGTACCCCAAGGTCACGTCGGGTGAGTACGACTGCCAGTTCGTGTTCGTCACGAAGGACACGGCGGTGTTGAACGAGAGCGCTTCCGGAACGGCCGGCAACCCGAGCGAATACGGCAGGACCGCCTGGGTGCGCTGGAGGGCGTACAGGAACAGCACTCCGACCACGGAGAACGCGAGAACGCCGCGCAGGTAGGACTGCCAGGTCTGCTGTTGCCGAGGGTCCACACCGGTCAGCCGGTAGAAGCCACGTTCGATCCGCCAGTCGGTCCTGGACCGGTAGACCCAGGCCATATAGTCGCCCAGCGGGCGGTGCACGGCGGCGAGGGCGAGGGCGAGAGTCAGCGCCGGGAGGATGGCGAACCAGACGACCATCAGAATTTCTCCGGCTTCACCAGGGCGAAAACGAGGTAACCGACGGCCAGGACGGCGAGGGCCCCCGCCACGAGGTCAAAGACGATCACAGCTTCTCCACCCCCCGGGCGATGACGCCGACGAGGGCGAACACGGCGAGGACACCGAGGACGTAGGCGAGGTCCAACACAGAAAACTCCATCCGAGAACCGACCGCGCCACCGTTTGCCGCGCGGGTGCCTCTGGGGCACAACACCCAAGTGGACACCCTGTGCTGCACCGTGAGGCCGGCCCTAACGGTTTCCATGCACAATGCCGCCGGCCCCTAACGGAATCCAGCCAGCGACACCCGGATCCGGCACGACTCCCTCGACAAATCAGGACGCGGACGGCAGAATCGACCGGAGACGAGCCCAGACCGGGACCGGACGGGAGCCGGATGTTCACGGATCGGAGCGAGGCCGGCCGGCTGCTGGCCGACCGGGTCGCCGAACGGCTGGCCGCGCTGCACGTGACAGACCCGGTGATCTACGCCCTGCCGCGGGGCGGGGTGCCGGTGGCCGCCGAGATCGCCAAACGTCTGGACGCACCGCTGGATCTCGTGCTCGTGCGCAAGATCGGGGCGCCGGGCTACCCCGAGGTGGCGATGGGAGCCGTGGTCGACGGTGCGGACCCGCAGACCATCCTGAACGAGGACGTCTTCGCTGCCACCGGGGGCGATGCGGCGGGCCTCAGCCGGGCCGGGAGCCGGGAGCTGGCGGAAATCGAGCGCCGTCGCATCCGGTACCTGGGCGACCGCTCTCGGATCAGCCCGGCCGGGCGGGTGGCGGTGATCGTTGACGACGGCCTCGCGACCGGAGCCACCGCCAAGGCCGCCCTCGCGGCAGTGAAACGGCAGGGGGCCCGGCTGGCCGTGCTCGCCGTTCCAGTCGCTCCGGCCGACTCGATCGACGACATGCTCGAGTACGCCGATGAGCTGATCGTGCTGCACGCACCCCGGGAATTCTGGGCGATCGGCCCGTTCTACGAGGATTTCCACCAGCTTTCCGATGACGAGACGGTGGAGTTGCTGCAGGCTGCATGGTCTCGGTACGACCGGACGAGCACCGGGGAAGCCTGACCTTCACGGCAGAATGGAAGGGTGCACCTTCTGGCGAGCCGAACGGCCAACGGCGAGATCCTCGTCCGGCCCCTCGACTCCTCGGGTCGCCCCAGCGAACCAGCCACCCTCCTCGCCGAGCACGATTTTCCGCGGTACGCCCTCCGGCAGGAGGCGTCTGCTCCGCGCTGGGTCTTCGAGGACACGTCCCGCATCTACCCGATTCTGCTCGGCGGCGGGGTGAAGGTACAGCGCGGCCACGATCTGCGCCTGTGCCACGCAATCCTGCGCCTGTCGGCCGCGACCCAGTCGAGTGAACTCGCCCGGGCAGAGCCGAACCGGTGGGACCGGGCGCCGGCCCTTGAGCCCCAGGCAGCGGAGCCCGGCTCGACGCTCTTCGACCTCGTCTTCGACGACGACACCGTGGAGAATGACTCGACGGAGGAGTTCCGGCGACAGCTGGAGGCCGTCGCGACCTGCGCCGACCCGGGGCGGCTCCGGCTCCTGTTGGCCGCGGAATCGGCCGGGGCGCTGATCGCGGCGGAGATGCAGTTCGCGGGGCTGCCGTGGCGAACGGACATCCACGAGGGGCTGCTCACCCGCGAGCTGGGTCCGCGCGTGGCCCCGGGCATCCGGCCGGAAAGGCTGGAGGGGCTCGCGCAGGTCATCCGGAGGGAGCTGGGTGACCCGCACCTGAATCCGGATTCGCAGCCGGACCTGATGCGCGCCCTCCAACGGGTCGGGCTGGAGGTCTCGTCGACGCGGGCCTGGGAACTGCAGAAGTTGCAGCATCCGGTGATCGCCCCACTGCTCGACTACAAGAAGCTGGCCCGCCTGCTGAGCGCCAACGGCTGGTACTGGATGGACACCTGGATCGTCGACGGCCGCTTCCACCCCGAGTACGTTCCCGGCGGTGTGGTGACCGGACGCTGGGCGACCCGGGGCGGCGGCGCCTTGCAGTTGCCCAAGCAGGTGCGCGGTGCGGTCGTCGCCGATACGGGCTGGAAACTCGTCGTGGCGGATGCCGCGCAGTTGGAACCGCGCATCCTCGCGGCGCTGTCCCGGGACACGGCCATGGCGACGGCGGGCCGGGGCACCGACCTCTATGCCGGCATCGTGGCCAGCGGCGTGGTCGAAACCCGGGACCACGCCAAGGTGGCCATGCTGGGAGCCATGTACGGAGCGACCACCGGGGAAAGCGGTCGGCTGCTGCCACAGCTGAAGAAGGCCTACCCGCGGGCGATCGAGCTCACCGAAACGGCCGCCCGCGCGGGGGAGCGCGGCGACGTGGTTTCGACCCGGCTTGGGCGGTCCTCGCCTCGTCCCGGGGAGCGGTGGCTGGCCACCCAGGCACAGGCGTACCACCCCGGGGCCACGGATGCCGACGAACGCCGCGCCCGCAGCCAGGCCCGTGACTGGGGCCGGTTCACCCGCAACTTCATCGTGCAGGGGAGTGCGGCGGAGTGGGCGCTGTGCTGGATGGCGGAGATTAGACGTGAGCTCCGCCTGCTGGCACCGCGCCAGTTCGATTCGGGCCGGCCCTCGCCGGGCCCGGTCTTCGCCGAGTCCCCGCACCTCGTGTTCTTCCTCCACGATGAGGTCATCGTGCACACGCCGGCGGCGCTGGCCGACGACGTCGAACAGATCGTGACCCGTGCCGCGGCGACGGCCGGCCGGCACCTGTTCGGTGACTTTCCGGTCGATTTCCTGCTCACCGTCGCGACGGTCGACAGCTATGCCGAGGCCAAATGACCGGGGCGGCCCAGAGGCGCAATAAAGGCCGCCCGTCAACTGTTCCCTGGAGAGTCGCCAATCTGATTGTCGCCCCGCAGGGCAATCTGGCGCTGGTGAACACGCAGTGGATCAGGGGAGATCCCCGGGCGGCTCGTGTCGTCACACCGGGACGGATACGGCCGGGCGGCGCCCGCGTTTGGGCCGGGCGAGGCTGAGCCCGTGCTGGAGCGCATCCGCGGGTCCGGTGCAGAGTTGCGCGTCGGCTTCGTCGAGCCAGGACAGCGCAGCGTGTGCCAGGGCGCGCTGCGCCTGCGCCGCGAGGCGATCCTGCCCGATTCCGGGCTGCGGGCCTGCGCCGCACCGGGCATCGATGGAGTCGACGACTGATCGCCACCGATCACGGTACCGGGCGATGATGGCCCGCACATCCAAGTGGGGGAGGGACGACGCGATCAGCACGCGGTCGACCAGATCGTTCCATTCCTCCCCGCTCGCACTGGCGGTGTCGTGCAGCCAGGCCAGGCCCTCGTCCCGGCCGAGGGCCGTGTTCCGGTACAACGGCAGGCCATCCGCGGTTGCGCCCGCCGATTCGATGGCCCCCTGCTTCACGAGGCGGTCGAGGGTCGCGTAGATCTGACCGGCGTTGACCTGTCGGCGTCCGGCCGTTCTGGAACCCAGTTCGCCGTGCAGCTGGAAGCCGTAGGCCGGGCCGATCGTGAGGATCGCCAACAAGGCGCAACGTACGGACACGGGACCTCCGGATCGGGTGAAAACCATACTGAGTATAGCGAACGACGACCCGGGCCTCGGTACCGGTCTTGTCATCGCCCGCGTGACTGAGGCATAATTGCGCTATCGACTCCAGGGCCCCCGGGCCCCGGTCGAACAGAGTCACATATTCGCTGCATTGTTTCGTTCAGGAATTGTTTCGTTCAGAGGTCGTTGGGGAAGACGCATCTCACAGAACGGAGAAGAAACGATGGTGGCAACCCAAGCTCGGCAGGCGACGACTGCGCGGGGAATACTCTATGTGCACTCGGCGCCCCGGGCGCTGAGTCCCCACGTGGAGTGGGCCGTCGGTCGCGCGCTGGGGCTGCCGGTCAATTTCGACTGGAGCGACCAGCCCGTGCTGCCGGGCGCCCAGCGTGCGGAATTCCAGTGGGAGGGGCCTCGCGGCACCGGGGCGGCGCTCGCTTCGTCCCTTCGCGGGTGGGAGCATCTGCGGTTCGAGGTGACCGAGGACGCCGGACTCGGCACTGATGGCGGGCGCTGGCTGCACACGCCGGCACTGGGCATCTTCTTCGCCCAGACGGATACGGTCGGGAACGTCGTGATCCCGGAGGACCGGCTGCGCAACGCGATGGAGGTGGCTGGTGCGAATGCGCTGGCCCTTCACCGGGAGTTGCGGCTGGTCCTGGGCCAGGCGTGGGACGACGAGTTGGAGCCGTTCCGGCACGCGAGCGATTTCAATGCCGTCGTCTGGCTGCACCAGGTCGGCTGACCAACCGGAACGACTCCGGCCGGATACCGGTCGGAGTCGTTCCCGTTGGTGAGTCGTTTCCGTTCGTGAGTGGGTGTTACGCCGAGCGGAAGGCGACGACGGCGTTGTGGCCGCCGAACCCGAAGGAGTTGCTGATGGCGAGAAGGTCGCCCTTCGGCAGCGCACGCGGACTCGTCACGACGTCGAGCGGGATGTTCGGATCCTGGTGCTGCAGGTTGATTGTCGGCGGCATGGTGCGCTCGGACAGGGCCAGCACCGTGAACAGGGCCTCGATCGCTCCGGCGCCTCCCAGAAGGTGACCGGTGGAGGCCTTCGTCGCTGACACCGGGATGCCCTCAAGCAGGTCGCCGAAGACGCGGCGGAGCGCGTTGAACTCCGCGATGTCGCCGACCGGGGTGCTGGTCGCGTGGGCGTTGATGTGGGCCACGTCGGAGAGACTCGCCCCGGCGTTCTGGATCGCCGTGATCATCGCACGGGCAGCAGCCGTTCCCTCGGGGTCCGGCGCGGTGATGTGGTACGCGTCGCTCGCCACGGCGCCGCCGAGGAGCTCGGCGTAGATGTGGGCGCCGCGAGCTTTCGCGTGCTCTTCCGTTTCGACGACGAGTGCCGCGGCCCCTTCGCCCAGCACGAACCCGTCGCGGCTGACGTCATAGGGGCGGGACGCCGTTGCCGGGTCGTCGTTGCGCTTGGAGAGGGCCTGCATGGCCGCGAAGGATGCGATGGGCAATGGGTGGATGGCGGCTTCGGAGCCACCGGCGATCACGATGTCGGCGAGGCCGGCCTGAAGGCGGTTGTAGGCGTTCACGAGGGACTCGGTGCTCGAGGCGCACGCCGAGACGACGGTCGTGATGCCGGCCCGCGCATGCAGATCCATCCCGATGGCCGCTCCGGGCCCATTGGGCATGAGCATCGGCACGGTCATCGGCAGTACTCGGCGGGGGCCGCGTTCACGGAGGGTGTCCCAGGCGTCGAGGAGCGTCCATACTCCGCCGATGCCGGTCGCCCAGTCGACCGCCAGCCGCTCGGGGTCGGCCTCGGGAGAGCCCGCATCCGCCCAGGCCTCACGGCCGGCGATCAGTGCGAACTGGCTGGAGGGGTCGAGACGCTTCGATTCGTGCCGGGCGAGCACCTCGTTGGCGGGTACCCGGGCCTGGGCGGCGAAGGTCACCGGGAGCTGGGTGCGGGCCACCCATTCGTGGTCCAGCGTGCTCGTTCCCGATTCGCCGGCGAGCAGGGCAGCCCAGCTGTCGGCGGCCGTGCCGCCGAGGGGGGAGGTCGCACCGATGCCGGTGATAACGATCTTCTTGGTCATAACGTTAACTCTCCGTGAGACGAAAAAACGTGGACAGGTCACACGGGTCAGGCCGGTCGGCGATGCCGGCCGGCCTGACCCGTGTGGCCCTGTTCGGTGAGGGCTAGACCTGCGCCTTGACTATGAAATCGACGGCGTTGCCGACGGTCTTGAGGTTCTTGACCTCTTCGTCGGGGATCTTGACGTCGAACTTCTCTTCTGCGTTGACGACGATGGTCATCATCGAGATGGAATCGATGTCCAGGTCGTCGGTGAACGACTTCCCCAGCTCGACCGTGTCGGTCGCGATGCCCGTCTCGTCGTTAATGAGCTCGGCCAGGCCGGCAAGAACTTCTTCAGTGGACAATGCCATTTTTTTCTCCTTGGGGGTGTCTCGTATGACCGAGGTTCAGTTTAGAGGGGGATGCGTGAAATTCAGGGAAGCACGATGACCTGCGCGCCGAAGACCAGACCGGCTCCGAAGCCGATCTGGAGGGCGAGGCCTCCGCTGAGCTCCGGGTGCTCGGCGAGCAGACGGTGGGTGGCCAGCGGGATCGACGCCGAGGACGTGTTCCCGGTGGTCGCGACGTCACGGGCGATGACGACCGATTCCGGCAGCTTGAGCTGCTTGGCGAATTCGTCGATGATGCGCATATTCGCCTGGTGCGGAATGAACGCGTCGAGCTGGCTGCTCTCGATTCCGGCAACCTCGAGGGCCTTCTTCGCGACCTTCGCCATGTCCCAGACGGCCCAGCGGAAGACGGTCTGGCCCTCCTGGCGCAGGGTGGGCCAGTCGGCCTCGCCGCGGCGATATTCCTGCAGGGTCGCGTTCATGGTGATCGCGTCGGCCTTGGACCCGTCGGATCCCCACACGGTGGGGGCGATACCGGGGAACTCGCTGGGGCCGATGACCACGGCGCCGGCGCCGTCGCCGAGCAGGAAGGAAATGCTTCGATCCGTGGGATCGACCAGGTCGGACAGCTTCTCGGCGCCGATGACCAGGGCGAAGTGGGCTGCCCCGGTGCGGATCAGGGCGTCGGCCTGCGCGACGGCGTAGGCATACCCTGCGCAGGCCGCGTTGATGTCGTAGGCCGCGGCGGGGTTGGCGCCGACACGGTCGGCCACGACGGCGGCGATGGAGGGCGTCTGACGGCCGTTGCTGATGGTGGCCACGATCACGGCGTCGATCAGCTCCGGTGCGATGCCGGATTTCTCGATGGCCTCGCGGGCGGCGTCCGTGGCCAGGTCGACCGCCTCGACGGACTGGCTGGCCCGGGTGCGGGTGATAATGCCCGTTCGCTGCTGGATCCACTCGTCGGAGGAGTCGATCGGCCCGACCAGGGCGTCGTTAGGAACGATGAGATCCCCGCGGGCGGCGCCGACGGAGAGGATGCGGGTGAACTGGGGTCCGTGCGACTGCTGGAGTGTTGGCTTGGACATAGTCCCTTTCGGTCAGGCTTGGTTCTGCTGGTCGATCAGGTCGAACGCAGCGGGGAGGTCGTCCGGCGTCTTGATGGCGACGCTGGGCACGCCCTTGAGTGCACGTTTCGCGAGACCGACGAGGGCGCCGGCCGGCGCGAGCTCGATGACTCCGGTGACCCCGGCAGCCGCGAACGAGTTCATGCACAGGTCCCACCGTACCGGCGAGGAGACCTGGTGAACGAGCAGGTCGACGAAACGAGCCCCGCTGGAGACCGACGTTCCGTCCTGGTTGGTCCAGATCGGGAGGGTCGGGTCAGCCCGGGGAAGCGCCGCCGCCACCCGGGTGAGATGCTCCACGGCAGGCTGCATATACCGGGTGTGGAATGCGCCGGCCACCTGCAGGGGAATGACGCGGGCGCGGGTCGGCGGGTTCTGGCCGAGGGCCGCGAGCGCCGCGAGGGACCCGGCCACGACGATTTGGCCGCCGCCGTTGAAGTTGGCCGGGGAGAGTCCGAGCTCGTCGAGACGGGTGAGTAGTTCGGTCTCATCCGCTCCGATGACCGCACTCATGCCCGACGGTTCCAACGCGGCGGCCTCGGCCATGGCGTTCCCTCGCTCACGCACGAACCGCACGGCGTCCGCCGCGCTGAGGATGCCCGCACCGGCCGCGGCCGTGATCTCGCCCACTGAATGCCCGGCGATCCCGCTGATCCGATCCCGGCGACCATCGACCAGGAGTGCATCCAGGGTGAGAAGGCCGGCGGCCACGATCAGAGGCTGGGCGATCCGGGTGTCCCGGATCGTGTCGGCGTCGCTGACCGTGCCGTGGAGCACGAGGTCCATCTCGCAGCCGTCTGAGATCTCGGCCAGGCCCGCGGCAAAAGCGGGGTCCGCCAGCCAGGGTTCGAGGAAACCAGGGGTTTGCGAGCCCTGACCCGGGCAGACGACAACAATCATTTGTACAGTCTCGCAAGCTCCTCGCCGGAACGGGTGTCGACTCTCCACCAACTATCCGGTGAACGTTTGTCGGTAACCACCAGATTGGGGGTCCTGACGGCGCTGCGGCTCACCGCCGTCGAGTGGAACCATCATGATCGCTGATCGAACCGATGATGAGCGCGGCCTGCAGGATGAGGGCCTCCCTGGCCCCCGTCGCGTCGTAGCCGATGACCTCGGAGACCCGTTTCAGGCGGTACCGAACCGTGTTCGGGTGTACGAAGAGTTCCCGCGCCGTCGCCTCGAGGGACCGGCCGTTGTCCAGGTAGCACCAGAGAGTGGTGAGCAGCTCGGTCGAATGGGCCTGCAGAGGGCGGTAGATGCGGTGGATCAGGGTGGCCCGGGCGAGCGGGTCGCCGGCGAGGGCACGCTCCGGGAGCAGGTCGTCCGCCTGCACGGGGCGGGGTGCATTGCGCCAGGAGCGGGCCACGGCGAATCCGGCGAGGGCGGCCTTGGCGCTCTTGGAGGCGTCGACCAGGTTCGGCACTTCGTGGCCGAGCACCAGGTGGCCGGCTCCGAAGCTCGGTTCCAGCTGTACCGCGATCTCCATGAAACTGAGCGCGGAGGCCGTTCCGATGGACTCCTCCGCATCCGTGCGAGTGGGGTGGGCGCGACCGATGACCAGGACGAGGCGATTGCCCTGCACGCCGATCAGGACGTCCGCGGCCATGTGCCGGGCCGACCGGCGCAGCTGGTCGACGTCGAGCATCTTGGGGGTCGTGCCGACGAGGACGCAGACCTCACCGTGCCCGTGCCAGCCCAGAGCGGCGATCCGGCTGGGCAGTTCGTCGTCGTATTCGCCGCTCAGGATCGAGTCGACGACGAGAGCTTCCAGGCGCACATCCCAGAGCCCGCGCGCCTCCGCGGCCCTGGCGTAGACATCGGCCGCTCCGAAGGCGATCTCCCGCGAGTACAGGAGGATTGCCTCCCGCAGGATCTCGCCGCCGTCCTTGACCCGTTCCTCGACCACCTCGACGGTGACCCGGATGAGTTGCAGCGTCTGCTGGAGGCTGATGGACCGCAGGAGTTCGCGTGGGGCCGCGCCGAAGACGTCCGCGGCAATCCAGGGGGTGGACCGCGGATCGTCGAACCACGAGATGAACGAGGTGATCCCGGCCTGGGCGACCAGGCCAACCGCGGACCGCCGCCCTGGCGGCATATCGCCGTACCAGGGCAGCGTGTCCTCGAGACGTTTGAGCGTCGCTGTAGACAGCTCGCCCGAGATCGTGCGGAGCCAGGTGAGCGTTTGTTCTTTCGTCTTCGGCGTCGCTGCCACGGGGTGGTTAGCTCTCGCCCCCGGCGGAACCGGTGGTTCCCGCGGTCACGTCGTGCAGCCGGTACTTGGCGATGGCCTGGCCGACCAGGCTCCGGTCGATCTCGCCACGCTTGGCGAGGAGCTGCAGCGTGCGCACCACCATCGACGGTCCGTCGATTTTGAAGAACCGGCGGGCTGCGGGTCGGGTGTCGGAGAAGCCGAAGTAGTCGGCGCCGAGTGTCGCGAAATCGCCGGGAACGAACTGGCGGATCTGGTCGGGCACGGCGTGCATGAAGTCTGAGACCGCGATGAAGGGTCCCGCTGCTCCGGCGAGCTTCTCCGTGACGTACGGGACGAGGGGTTCGTCGTCCGGGTAGAGGAAGTTGTGCTCCTCGGCCCGGATACCGTCGCGCCGCAGCTCGGCCCAGGATGTGACCGACCAGACATCCGCCGACACCCCCCAGTCCTCGGCCAGGAGGGTCTGCGCCTCGAGTGCCCAGGGCACGGAGACGCCCGATGCCAGCAGCTGGGCCTTGGGCCCGGTGATCGGGGAGTGATTGACGCGGTGGATGCCGCGCACAATACCGTCCACGTCCACGTCCTCGGGTTCCGCCGGCTGCACCTGCGGTTCGTTGTAGACCGTGATGTAGTACATGACGTTCGGGTCGGTGTGCGTCCCGCCGTACATCCGCTCGAGTCCGGAGCGCATGATGTGCCCGATCTCGTAGCCGAATGCCGGGTCGTACGACACGACGGCGGGGTTGGTCGAGGCCAGCAACGGGGAATGCCCGTCGGCGTGCTGCAGGCCTTCTCCGGTCAGGGTGGTGCGTCCGGCAGTGGCGCCGATCATGAATCCGCGGGTCATCTGGTCGCCGGCAGCCCACATCGCGTCGCCCGTGCGCTGGAAGCCGAACATGGAGTAGAACACGTAGATCGGGATCAGCGGCTCACCCTGGGTGGCGTACGAGGTGCCCACGTTCGTGAACGCGGCCATCGCTCCGGCTTCGTTGATCCCCACGTGCAGGATCTGGCCCTGCGGGCTTTCCTTGTAGGCCAGGAGCTGCGCATGGTCGACCGAGGTGTACTGCTGGCCGTTCGGGTTGTAGATCTTCGCGTTCGGGAAGAATGCGTCGATGCCGAAGGTGCGAGCCTCGTCCGGGATGATCGGCACGATTCGGTTCCCGAAGTCCTTGGCGCGCAGCAGCTCCTTGAGTAGCCGAACGAAGGCCATCGTGGTCGCGATCTCCTGCGTGCCGGACCCCTTCTTCGTGGGCGCGTAGGTGGCATCGTTCGGAAGGTTGATCTGGGTGTACTTGCTGCGACGCTCGGGCAGGTAGCCGCCGAGGGCACGGCGGCGCTCGTGAAGGTACTGGATGGCCTCGTCGTTGTCGTCCGGCTTGAAGTACGGCGGCAGGTACGGGTTTTCCTCGAGCTGGGCATCCGTGATCGGCATGTGGGTGCTGTCGCGGAAGGTCTTGAGGTTGTCGAGGGTGAACTTCTTCATCTGGTGGGTCGCGTTGCGTCCCTCGAAGCTCGGGCCGAGGGCGTAGCCCTTGACGGTCTTCGCGAGGATGACCGTGGGCTGGCCCTTGTGCTCCGAGGCCGCCTTGAACGCCGCGTAGACCTTGCGGTAGTCGTGCCCGCCGCGCTTGAGGTTCCAGATCTCATCGTCCGTGTAGCCCTCGACGAGCTTGAGCGTGCGGGGGTCCCGGCCGAAGAAGTTCTCGCGCACATAGGCGCCGCTCTCCGCTTTGTAGGTCTGGTAGTCACCGTCGGGGGTGGCGTTCATCAGGGCGCGCAGGGCGCCGTCAGAGTCGCGGTCGAGGAGGTCGTCCCACTCGCGGCCCCAGACCACCTTGATGACGTTCCAGCCGGCGCCGCGGAAGAAGCTCTCCAGTTCCTGGATGATCTTGCCGTTGCCGCGCACCGGTCCGTCGAGGCGCTGAAGGTTGCAGTTGATGATGAAGTTGAGATTGTCGAGGCCCTCATTGGCGGCAACCTGCAGCTGGCCGCGGCTCTCGACCTCGTCCATTTCGCCGTCACCGAGGAAGGCCCAGACCTGCTGGTCACTGGCGTCCTTGATCCCGCGGTTGGTGAGGTAGCGGTTGGTCTGTGCCTGGTAGATCGCATTGATCGGACCGAGCCCCATGGACACGGTCGGGAACTGCCAGAATTCCGGCATCAGACGCGGGTGCGGGTAGGACGACAGGCCGTTCGGGGCGTGTGACTTCTCCTGGCGGAAACCGTCGAGCTGGTCGGCGCTGAGGCGGCCCTCGAGGAACGCGCGTGCGTAGGTGCCGGGGGAGGCGTGGCCCTGGATGAAGATCTGGTCGCCGCCGCCCGGGTGGTCCTGGCCGCGGAAGAAGTGGTTGAAGCCGACCTCGTAGAGGGCGGCGGACGACGCGTAGGTGGAGATGTGCCCACCGACGGAGATGCCCGGACGCTGGGCGCGGTGAACGAGGACCGCTGCGTTCCAGCGGATCCAGGCGCGGTAGCGTCGTTCGATGTCTTCGTCGCCGGGGAAATCGGGCTCGCCGTCGACGGCGATCGTGTTGATGTAGTCCGTGGTCGGCACCATGGGCACGCCCAGGTGCAGTTCCTTGGAGCGTTTCAGGAGGCTGAGCATGATCTCGCGACCACGCTGGTGTCCCTGAGCCGATACGAGCGAGTCCAGCGACTCCGACCATTCGGCCGTTTCCTCCGGGTCCGCATCCGTGCTGTTCACCGAATACGGGTCCTGGTCGTTGACAGTCACACTCGACCTCTCTCTGTTGGGCAGACCGTGTAGGTGCCGATCGTGCCGGATTAGCTGCGCCGGTTGACGGTCGGGTCACGACCGATGGCACCACGCAAGCCTACAGAGGATGCCTGTGGTCTGTGCACGAACGATGCGTGTTGTTTCTCATCCCCCGGATGCCGGCGTGCGGGCGCGATGCTTGGTTCCCTCAGCCGCCGGGGCTAGGCTGTGTCGCCGCCGCTCATGTTCCAGCGGGCGGACGAGAGGAAGCGCACCATGGCTCTGGAGAATGACACCCAGGCACCCGATTTCGAGCTCGTCAACCAGTTCGGAGAGCGGGTCCAGCTGAGCCGGTTTCGCGGGGAGAAGTCGGTTGCCCTCGTGTTCTTCCCGCTCGCGTTCTCCGGCATTTGCAGCGGCGAGCTGTGCGAACTGAGGGACAACCTCTCGCTGTTCGAGGCGAGCGGCGTCGAGGTGGTCGGCATCTCGGTCGACTCCCGGCACACGCTCCGGGCGTGGGGTGAGCAGGAGAAGTACACCTTCGACCTTCTGGCGGATTTCTGGCCGCACGGTGCCGTTGCCAAGGAATACGGGGTCTTCCTCGAAGACAAGGGTTTCGCGAATCGGGCCACGTTCCTGATCGACCCGGACGGCATCATCCGGGCCAGTTTCATCACCGCGCCGGGCGAAGCCCGCTCGCTCGAGGCGTACCGCGCCGCAATCGACGAACTCCAGCCGGCCTGATCCAGCCCGTCCCACGGCGGCCGCGCATATCGGTATGATTGTGCTCGGCCTGAAGAGGTTGATGTTTCAGGGGCCTTTAGCTCAGTTGGTAGAGCGCCACGTTTACACCGTGGATGTCATCGGTTCGAGCCCGGTAGGGCCCACCCCTCAAGAACCACCCGTCACTCTTCCGCCCAGCGAGAGGCCGTGTGGGCACCGTGCACCAGAATGAGCACACAGGTGCCGCCACCGTCTCCCGCTGGGTCCGTCGAGGCGGTGAGCGTCATGACCCGGTCTGACCACCTGTCTCTTGGCGTCGCGGTCGAAGAACTGACCAGCGCCCACCTGCACCAGACGAGATCTCTGTGCTCCGTTCTTGCGGGTTCTGCCCGTCGACGGCTTGGCGATCTCCACCCTGGGGATGCCGTTCAGCACCGAAACCTTCTGCGCGAGCAACGCCGCGGCCGCCCGCATCGACGAGATCCAATTCGACCTCGGCGAAGGACCGTGCTGGGACGCCCGAGCGACCCGTCGGCCGGTACTCTCGCCGGGCATCCGGCACCAGGAGAATGCCGCTTGGTCGGTCTTCCAGAGCTCACTGGATGAAGATGAGATCGGCGGTTTCTTCGCTTTCCCCATGCTGGTCGGCTCGTTGGATATCGGCGCCGTCGACCTGTACACCCGGACGCCGCGCACGCTCACCCGCGTGCAGGTTCAGGACGCCGTGACCCTCGTCGGGATCGCGGCCCGGCAGGTACTCCGGCGAGTGCTGCTCTCGCATGCGATGAAACCTGATCCTGACGACGATCGGGGTTACTCCCGGCGCGTTGTGCATCAGGCGACGGGAATGGTGCTGGCCCAGTTGGACGTGTCAGCCTCGGATGCGCTGCTCATTCTGCAGGGCTATGCCTTTTCGCATGGTCAGACGGTCCGGGAGGTCGCGGAGAGCGCGGTCGCACGAAATGTTGACTTTACTTCAGAATTAGACGGGTCTTGGGATGAGAACATGGTGACGAGGACACGCGAAGGTCAGCTGGTTGAGACTTTCGTCACTCTGGCCGACACACTCGTGGTCGGCTACGACGTTGTCGATCTCCTGCACACGCTCGTCGAGACGTGCGCCACGCTCTTCGAAGCGTCGGCCGTGGGGATCATCCTGACCGCCGGTGATGACATCGATCTCGAGGTTGTGGCCTCGACGAATGAGCGCAGCCGTCTGATCGAGATCCTGCAACTGCGAACCGGCAACGGACCGTGCGTCGAGTGCTACTCGACCGGCAAGCCCGTTGCGATCCCCGGCCTCGACGTCCTCGAACCGGCCTGGCCGCGGTTCCGTGCCGGAGCCCTCGAGCTCGGGTTCAAGTCCATGCACTCGGTTCCGCTGCGCTTACGTGCGACGACGATCGGTTCGCTCAACCTCTTCTGGGACCGTCTTGGCGGGCTGGGAGCGGAGGACCTGAGCACGGTACAGGCTCTGGCCGACACCGCGACGATCGGCATTCTCCAGGAACGGGCGATCCGGGAAAGCGATATGGCCCGTTCCCAGCTGCAATACGCTCTCAGCAGCCGTGTGCTGATCGAGCATGCCAAGGGTGTCGTCGCCTTCACCCACACCGTCAACATGGATGGGGCCTTCAACCTGCTGCGGCAGTATGCGCGCAGTAACAGCCTGCCGCTGAACGAGGTGGCGGAGCGGATCGTCAACCGCTCCCTCTCTCTTTAGGCTGGGTCTCTAGATATCTCGCTCCGGCGGGGCCTATAGTTATACCACGCCCCGGACCCTGGCTCCACGTGTTCTTTTTCTGTGAGCTAGCGAGGTTTCCATGAAGCGCATTTTCCATTCCGGCAGCTCCGTCGTCACCGGAAGCGAGCTGGCGGATGCTGTGATGTACTACGCGGAGGCTTTGAGCACCTGGAGCCGGGTCGACGTGGTCGATATCCCGGTCCTGGGTAAGACCGGGCTGCCCGGTCGCGCCCAGTTCCTGATCGGTGCCTTCAGCCAGCTGGTCTGCGTCACCGCCGACTCCGTCCGCGAGGAATTGGTGGACTCGGAGATGTCGGACGACCTGCGCCGGAAGGCCCTGTCCTGCACAGCGAGCGGTCGGGTATCGTGGACTGGTGACGGGCTCGATTCCCCGCAATTCGACGAGTTCGACTACTGACGTCCCGCTGTCGCCGCCCCCGGTGAGACCGGGACTTTCGGCCCTCTCAGGCTCGGTTCTGTCCCGTCAGCATTGACTCCGTTGCGGGGGAACGGAGAAGGTCATGGACGAACGCGTTGTGGTCGGGATGAGCGGCAGGCCATCGGACCGGGAGGCCCTACGCTGGGCCCTCGACTACGCGCGACCGCGGCGTCTCGCCGTCGAGTTGGTGCACGTCGTCGACGAGAACTGGGCGAATATCGCGGAGGGGTACACCCACAGGGCGCGGGAGCAGGCGGAACGCAGTCTCGCCCGGGAGATCGCGGACGCAGCGCCGCGGGCGCTCGGGCCGAATCTCCACGCAACCGTGCTTGAAGGTTCCGCGACCGGGGCGCTGACTGACTGGGCAGAAGGTGCGGAACTGCTGGTGATCGGCTCACACGCTCTCGGACGTTTTCGCGACTATCTCTTCAGCACCCGGTCCGCGCAGATCGCGGCGCATGCACCCGGGTCCGTCGTCATCGTCCCCGAACGTGCGGACAGGAACGGCAGCGGCGTCGTAGTCGGCGTGGACGGCTCCGAGGTTTCGCTTGCCGCTGTCCGGTTCGCCGCCGAGCAGGCGGACCGCCTGGGGCAGCGGCTGACCGCCGTGTACTGCTGGAGCGCCCCCGCTCCGTGGACCGAAGAGGGGGCGATGATCGACTGGCCGATGGAACCGGATGACGCGGATCGCCTGGTTCTGGCCGAAGCGGTCGCGGGCCTGGCCGAGCTCTACCCCGACCTGGAGCTGGACCTCCGGCTCGATCTGGGGCTGCCCGTCGACGCGCTCGTCACCGCGGCGACCGACGCGCGTCTGCTCGTCGTGGGCAGCCACACCCGGCAGGGGTTCGCCCGCTTCTGGCTCGGCTCGGTCAGTCACGTCATCGTGCTGACCATGCCCTGCCCGGTGGCCGTGATCCGGGCGGTGTGACCGAAAGACGTGTGACCGAAAGACGTGTGACCGAAAGACGTGTGACCGACAGCGCGTGACCGGCCGCAATGACCGACGCCCGACTCAGACGGCCCGGGCGATGAGAACGGGCACGTTGATGTTCATCAGGACATCGTGGGTGACCGAGCCGATCACCGACTGTGTCGCACCATGCGGGTGGGACACCCCCACAACGATCAGGGATGCGCCGGCGCCCGCGTCCAGCAGCGCTTCCGCCGGGTCTCGGTGCGCCACACGTCGGCGAACGACGACGTGTGGCGCGGTGGCGGCGGCAAGCTCCGCAGCCTCGCTGAGAAGCCGTTGCGCGGAGGTGGTGCTCTCGGGCAGATCGGGCGACGGTTGCGCCGGGGGACGAGCCGGCGGCGTATGCACGAGGATGAGTTCCTGGCCGAGCCGGTCGGCTTCGCGCGCGCCGCGGAGGACGGCCGACGTCGAGCCCTCGAACCGGTCCACCCCGACGACGACCCCGCGCCGGGTGTCGAACGTCGTGTCGGGGATGACCGCCACCGTGCACCGTGCCGCAGCCGCGATCTGCACACTGCGCGATCCGAGCACACGTCCACGCAGGAACCCGGTCTTGTGGGTTCCCACGACCAGGGTATCTTCGGGCATCGGAAGCGCGGCGAGGGTCCAGGCAGGCGCGCCGTGCAGGATGATCGCGCCGATGTCGCGACCGGGGTGCGTCTCCTTCGCGCTGGCGAGATCCTCGGCCGGCAGGGCGTCGGCATGGCGCTCGGCATCCTGCGCGTAGGCCGGGCCGAGGAGACCCCACTCGTCGTCGACGACGTTGACCAGGACGGCGGGGGAGTCATCCTCGGCTGCCCGGGACAACCCCCAGCGAATCGCGGCCCGGCTCGGCTCGGAGCCGTCGGCACCGATGTAGTAGGTACTCACGGCGCATCCTTGCCGGCCGGGTGGTCGCGGTCACCGGCATCGTCGGGGCGGGGAACGACCGCGACCGGGCAGGGCAGGTTGAGCAGGACGTCGTGACTGACCGATCCGAGGATCAAGCTGCCGACGGCACTCCTGCCGTGGGTCCCGACGACGATCAGAGCGGCGTCCCGGGCCGCCTCCACGAGCACGTACGCGGGCGGGCCCTGTTCCAGGACTTCCGTCACCTCTAACGCCGGATTCGCTGCCCGGACCCGCCCTGCGCGGGAGGCGAGGATCTCGGTGTGCGCCTGCCTCAACTCGTCGTAGGGAATCACGGCCCCGAATTCGACCGCTACCGTGGCCGGGATTTCCCAGGCGTGCACGAGGCTGAGCGGGCGGCCGAAACGCGCGGCCTCGCGGGCGGCGAAGAACAGCGCCCCGGCTGCCGTCGCATCGTCTTCCAATCCGACGACGACGTGCCCGGTGCGCGGTGCCCACGCCGCGGGGACGACGATGACGGGACATTTGGCATGGGCGGCGAGGCGCAGGGGAAGTGTCCCGTAGACGGCCCCGGCCAGTGCGCCGGTCTTGTTGGTTCCGATCACGAGCAGGTCAGCGGCCTGCGAAGCCCTCACGAGTTCGTCGGTGGGGACGCCGTGGCGGATGTACCCGGTCTTCCGGCACTGGGGCGCGGCCTGTTCGACCCGTCGGACGGCCGCGGCGAGCGCACGCTCGTAGGCGGGCTGGAAATCGTCCTGCGGTGCGCCGGCGGGGGACCAGCCCAACTCCACCACCGTCGTCAGCTCGAGGGTCACCGGCGTCGACTGAAGCCGCTCGGCCGTCAGGGCTCGATCGAGAGCCCACTCGAGTGCAGCCCTGCTGGCGGGCCCTCCGTCGATGGCGACGATGACTTTTTCAACCATGAATGCGCTCCTGCTCTCGCGTCGCCCCTCAGGGTGACAGCGCCGGGAAGTGTCGGAAAGGGGCGAAAGTCCCACGCGAGTAGAATCCCCGACACCAGACCGAGAGGCGGACCCAGGCCATGCACCAGCGCGAGTTCTCCGTCCCGGATGCCACCCCGTTCGACCGGGCCGACTTGGTGAACCAGCAGGACGCGCGCCTGCGCCGCCTTCTTCTGGCCAGCCAGGCCATCGTCGGCCAGCTCGACCTTCCCTCCGCGCAGCGGCGGATCGTCGACGCGGCGGTCGACCTGTGTCCGGCGCAGTTCGGGGCGCTCGTCACCACCACCGAGAATGGCCGTTTCGAGCAGTGCGTCCAGATCGGGGCAGCCGGGGACGGTGCCGAGTGGCGCGGTCGGCTGGCCGGGGCCCCCGGTCTGGTGGGCGCCCTCATCGATGATCCGGTTCCGCTTCGGCTGAACCGGGCGTGGGTCGACTCTCGCTGGGCCGGTTTCTCGGCTGTGCATCCGCTGATGCAGAGCCTGTTGGCTGTTCCGGTGCGGGTGCGCGGCGAGGTCTCCGGCATCCTGTATCTCGCCAGCATGGTACCCGGCGCATTCGATCACGAGGACGAGGACCTGCTGTGCGCCCTGGCGGCGACGGCCGGGATCGCAATGGACAACGCCTTGCTGTTCGATGAGAGCCAGCGGCGCCAGCGCTGGTCGGCGGCGTCGGCCGAGGTCAGCGCGGCCCTTTTGACCGATCGCTCGGACGACTCGTTGGCCCTCCTGGCCGACCGATTCGCCCAGACAGCGGATGCGCAGCTGGTCTGCGTCGTCGTCCCTGGCGGCGACGAGGCCTCACTCGTCGTCGAGATCGCCAGGGGGCCACTCGCCGGGCAGGCATCCGGGCTTGTCTTCCCGAGCGCCGGGAGCGTGTGCGGCCGGTCACTGTCCGGCGGGCAGCCGCTTCTCCTGGAGGGCGGTGACGGCGTCCGGTCGAGCCCCGACTCCGCCCTGTTCTGCGGACCGACGCTGATCATCCCCCTGGCGGCCGGCGTTCCGCACGGGATACTGACGGCCTCGCGACTCCGCGGGGCGGCCCGGTTCAGCGCCTCGGACCTCGCGATGGCGTCGGACTTCGCGGAGCAGGCGAGCGTGGCGCTTGAGCTCGCCGTGGGACGGGCCGACCTGGCCCGATTGGCGGTGCTGGAGGATCGCGGCCGGATCGCCAGGGACCTGCACGACCGTGTCATCCAACGGGTATTTGCCGCCGGAATGGCCCTGCAGGCCATCGGCGGGGAGATAACCGAACATGCGCTGCGTCTGCGGCTCGACGAGGAGGTCAAGGCGCTGGATGCCGCGATCGTCGAGATCCGCACGTCGATCTTCGCCCTGACCCTCCCGGCCCACCCCGACCGGCCGTCCCTGCGGCACCGTGTCATCGATGTGCTGACCGAACTCGGCCCCCTGTTCGATCATCCGCCGAGGGTGATCTTCTCGGGCCCGATCGACCTGATCACGTCGGCCGACCTGGCCGAAGACCTCGTGGCAGCCGTCCGCGAGGGACTGGCCAACGTGGTCAGGCACGCCCGGGCCAGCGAGACGGTCGTGAGCCTGACCGTCGTCGCCGACACGATCACGATGGAGATCAGTGATGACGGCCGGGGCCGGACGGACGCCGGGCGCTCGAGCGGAATCGCCAATCTGGCGGCCCGTGCGGAGCGGTGGCAGGGGAGCGTCTCCCTTGACGACCGGGAGCCTCAGGGCACCCGGCTGCGCTGGTCGGCCCGGTGGTCGGACGCAACCGTTGCGGCGCGCCGATGACCCGGGTCTTCCTGGTGGACGACCACGAAATCGTTCGGCAGGGACTCGTCCACCTGATCAATGCCGTACCAGACCTGGAGGTCGTGGGCGAGGCGGGGACAAGGCGGGAGGCGGTGGCCCGGGTCGCCGCCACCCGGCCGGACGTCGCCGTCATCGACGTCCGCTTGCCCGACGGAAGCGGCATCGACGTCTGCCGCGAGATCCTCTCCCGGGACCCGGGCATCCGCTGCCTGATCTTCACAGCCTTCGATGATGACGCGGCCCTGTGCGCCGCCGCATCGGCAGGGGCCGCGGGTTACGTCTTGAAGGAGATCCGTGGTGATCGGCTGATCGACGGCATCCGCCGGGTGGCCCGCGGCGAGCGACTGCTCACCGATCTGACCGCCCGGCGCATCGTCGGGATGCTGAGCGCGGGCGGGCAAGACCGGGCTGTCCAGACTCTGACCATTCGGGAGCGACAGGTTCTCGACCTCATCTCCCGGGGCCTCACCAACCGCCAGATCGGCCTCGAGCTGGAACTGGCCGAGAAGACCGTCAAGAATTACGTGTCGGCCGTGCTCAGCAAACTCGGGATGGAACGCAGAACCCAGGCCGCTGTTTTCGGTGCGGATCTGCACCGGCGCGAGGGAGGTTCCGCTCCTCGAATTCGACGCGCGCCTGCCGGTACGCTGTCTGAATGAAGCAGAAGCGTGTCACACCGGCCGTGCCGGGCCCCGGACAGGAGTCGGTCTGGGACTACCCCCGACCGCCCCGGGTAGAGCCGAGCACCGACCGCGTCGTCGTCAGGTTCGGCGGGGACGTCATCGTCGATACCGATGATGTGATCCGGGTACTCGAGACGAGCCACCCCCCGGTCTACTACCTGCCTCGCGCGGCCTTCCCGCCGGGAAGCCTCGAGCCGGCAGCCGGGAACTCGTGGTGCGAATACAAAGGGCGGGCGTCGTACCTGAGCGTGGTCGCACCCGGCCGCCGGGAGGAATCGGCCGCCTGGACCTACCCTGCGCCCGCGAAGGGGTATGAGGCGCTCGTCGACCGTATTGCCCTGTATCCCGGTCGGATGGAGGAATGCACAGTCAACGGGGAACGGGTGCAGCCGCAGCCGGGCGACTTCTATGGCGGCTGGATCACGTCCCGGGTGGTCGGCCCGTTCAAGGGGGAGCCCGGCACGCTCGGCTGGTGACCGCGCCGCGAACGTTCCGGCCGGGACCCGGAGTGATCCCGATCATTCTGGCCGCCCTCCTTTGGGGGCGTAGGTGAGCTTTCCTCGGTAGACTCGGGCCATGGCCGAGCTGGGCAGGGCGGGGCAGGTCGGCTCCCACGCACGCGGAAACCCCGGCGACGACCCGGCGCGTCGCCGCGACCGAGTCTGTCATCCCCGACGCCGGGCTACGGGACCCGCTGGTGCGCCGAATCGAACGGAGCGGTCAGGAGCCGGTGCCCCCGCACAACCGCGTCGGGCGCCCCAACCGGATGTTCCGGCTCTGGTTCGCCGTAACCGCATCCGTGGTCAGCGTCGCGCTGGGGGCGCGGCTGGTCGCGCTCGGCCTCAACGTGCTCGAAGCGGTGCTGTCCACACTTCTCGGCATCATTCTGTCGTTCATTCCCGTGGGGATCGGCACCCTGGCCGGTCAGCGGAGCGGGCAACCGACGATGGTCCTGTCCCGGGCCACCTTCGCCCTGGTCGGGAACATCCTGCCCGCCGCTCTGGCCGTCCTGGTGCGAGTCGTGTGGGGCGCGGTGCTCGCGGCGGTGGCTGGGGAGACAGTCGGCACGGTTGCCGGGCCGGCAGAAAGCGAACAATCCGGGTAGGGCACCGCGCCGGCCGTCATCGGCGCACTCGCCGTCATCGTGGTCGCGGCCGCGGTCGCGGTCCTCGGTTACGCGCTGCTCCGCCTCGTCCAGTTCGTGCTGCTCTTCGCTTCCACGGTCCTGCTCGCCCTGGCGATGATCATGAGCGCAGGGCTGATCGATGCCGGACCAGCCCTGGCCGACTCCGACGGGATCGGACCAGGCGTGCTGACCGGCGCAATCCTCGTCTTCGCCAATCTTGGGCTGGCATGGGCAACCAGCAGCGCAGACCTGGCCCGGTATCAGAGGTCG
This sequence comes from Cryobacterium sp., assembly GCA_014376815.1. Classification (GTDB taxonomy): domain Bacteria; phylum Actinomycetota; class Actinomycetes; order Actinomycetales; family Microbacteriaceae; genus Cryobacterium. The sequence goes on along the minus strand of JACMQV010000095.1, from coordinate 2,707 downwards.
GACTCGTCCGGCCGGTCCTCGATGCTGGCGGCGGTGGTCGGCCTGGGCTTGCCGTCCCTGGTTCTGATCTCATTCGGGGCGCTCCTGGCCGCGTCGAACCCGGTGCAGGCCGCGGCTTTCGCGATCGATCCGGTCGGCAGCCTGGTGGGACTCCTGCCAGGCTGGACGGGAATTCCCCTTCTGCTCGTAGGCACTCTGACCCTCCTGTCCGCGATCATCCTCAACCTCTACTCGGGCGGCCTCGCCCTCGCCGCCGTCGACAGCCGAATCTCCCGTCCCGTTGGCGTCCTGCTCACGGCGCTCGGGACAGCCATCCTCGCCGTGGTGATCCTGGTCGGCAGAACCGGTCTGCCGAGGCGTTCCTGGCCCTGCCGGTCACACTGGCCGTACCCGTTGCCGCCTGGGCCGGCCTGTTCTGCGCGGAGGTGCTGATTCGACGGCGTCCGTTGGACACGATGAGCCTGCTGCATCGCGGTGGCCGCTACGCGGACTGGCGCTGGGTCAACCTCAGCGCTCTCGCCGTGACAGCCGTGGTGGGCTACGGGCTGATCGGGTCCGGCCTGGGGTGGCTGGCCTGGCAGGGCTTCCTCCTGAACGGGGCAGGCGTCGACCCTCGCGGCGTGTTGGCGACGACCGGGCTCGGCGTGCCGGTTGCACTCGTGCTGGGACTCCTCACTCCGCTGGTCCTGGGCATTCCCGCCATTCGGCGCCAGGAGCACGCGCAGTCCACTCACCGGTAGGCTGGCGGGGTGTCAGTCTCGCTCGCCGATGTAACTCGGATCGTCCATGAACTGTGGCCGCTGTCCGGGGCCGAAGACTGGGATGCCCCCGGTCTCGTGAGCGGCGACCCGGCACACTACGTCACCTCCATCCACTTGGCGGTCGACGCGGTCTCCGCGACCGTGGACGAGGCCGTCGAACGGGGTGCGGACCTGTTGCTGGTGCATCATCCCCTGCTGCTGCGCGCGGTGACGTCCGTCGCGGAGGACCGGTACAAGGGCGCGCTGCTGCGCCGCCTGATCCGGGCGGACTGCGCCCTCCTGGCAGCGCACACCAATGCGGATGTCGTCGTCGACGGCGTGTCGGACATCCTCGCTTCCCGCCTCGGACTCCTGGACGCGCACCCGATCACGGTGGGAACCGTGCCCGGCACGGGAATCGGCCGGGTCGGCCGGCTGCCGGAACGCACGTCACTCGGCCGGCTGGCCCGACGACTGGCCGAACTTCTGCCAGCCACCGCATCCGGAGTGCGGGTGTCGGGGGACTACGACGCCCTCGTCGACACCGTGGCTCTGTGCGGTGGTGCCGGTGACTCGCTCCTCGCGCACCCGTCCGTGGTCTCGGCGGACGTGTACATCACGGCCGACCTCCGGCACCACCCCGCCTCAGAGGCCCGCGAGCAGGCGGTGCACTCCGGCGGCACGCCGGCGTTGATCGACGTGTCACACTGGGCCAGCGAATGGCTCTGGCTCGAACCGGCCGCCGAACAGCTCCGGTCAGCGCTCCCCGGAATCACGGTCACCTGCAGCGACCTGCGCACAGATCCGTGGGACTTCGTCATCATGCAGTAACCTGCCGAAGGATGTGGTTTCACCCCAACGCCCGTTCAAACTCAACACTCGCAAAGGTCAGGACATCGTGAAGGCATCTCCAGTTGAACAGAAGGAGCTTCTTCGGCTTCAGGCCCTCGACATCAGGCTCCAGCAGGTCGAGCATCAGACGAAGGCCCTTCCGCAGCTCGCTGAACTGCGCGACCTGGGCGCGTTGGCCGACAAGACCCGCATGACCCTGCTCACGCGCACGGGCGAGGTCGACGACGTGCGGCTCGAACTGAGCCGGATCGAGTCCGATGTTGACGTGGTCGAGAAACGCATCGCGCGGGATACCGACCGGGTGCAGCACACCTCTTCGGTGAAAGACGTCCAGGCTCTTGAGACCGAGCTCGCCGCACTCCGGAAGCGTCTGCTGGCGCTCGAGGAGATTGAGATCGCGGTGATGGAGCGACTCGAGGAGCGCGAAGCCGCCGCTGCCGCCGTGGCGGGAGAGCGCGATGCCATCGTGGCCCGGATGGGCGAGTCCGAAAAGGCGCGGGATCTCAGCCTCGCCGACCTGAACCGACAGCTCGGAGAACTTCGCCGTGACCGCACAGCCATCGCCGGCGGTGTCACCGAAGAACTCGCCGCCCTCTACGAGAAGCGCTTCGTGGCCGGCCGCGGCAACGCTGCGGCCCTGCTCCGGGCCCGCACCTGCAGCGGCTGCACCATGACGCTCACCGGCAGCGATCTGGATGCCGTGCGCTCCGCGCCGGCCGATGAGGTTCTGTTCTGCCCGGACTGCGGCGCGATCCTGGTGCGCACGGAGGAGTCCGGGATCTAGGTGGAGCGAGGCTCCGTCCGCGGCCTGTATTCTGGTCAGTGGAATGGGTCGGCAAGACGGTCGCGTCATCCGCTTCCCTTCGGGGTGGCGGATGCCGAGGAACGTCCGGGCTCCACAGAGCAGGATGGTGGGTAACACCCACCCGGGGTAACCCGCGAGACAGTGCCACAGAAAGTAGACCGCCCTCGGCTTCGGCCGGAGGTAAGGGTGAAACGGTGGTGTAAGAGACCACCAGAGGCCAGGGTGACCTGGTCGGCTTGGTAAACCTCGTCCGGAGCAAGGTCAGACAGGAAACGTTAAGGCGGCTCGCCGAGTTTCCGGGTAGACCGCT
>JACMQV010000094.1 GCA_014376815.1 Cryobacterium sp. | reverse complement strand
CGCAACGGCGCAGGACCCGCGCAACGGCGCAGGACCCGCGCAACGGCGCAGGACCCGCGCAACGGCGCAGGACCCGCGCAACGGCGCAGGACCCGCGCAACGGCGCAGGACCCGCGCAACGGCGCAGGACTCGCCGCGGCGCGTGCCCCGGAGCAACTCGTCGAGCTACTCGTCGCCGGCGTCCCAGGACTGGGACGGCAGATCAGCGAGCCAGTCGGTCATCGTCTGCGCATTCGTTGCGGCGTCGTTGTTCTGGCTGCGCGGTGCCGGTGCCTGAAGCTCGATGTGGTCGCTGGCCGAACCGGCTGGGACGCCAACGGCAACGGTCGGCAGATTCGCATCAGCATTCCCAAACATGGAACCCCCTCAGCCGGCGCGGTCAGAACCACTGCCGGGGTCCGGGGCAACACTTTGAAGCTACTGGTGAAGCTCCTCCACCGTCAAGCATTCCGCCAAACCTCCACGAGCCCCGTACGAGGCGGGCGACGGATGCCGCAGCCGCGCGAGCGCCCGCGCCTCGATCTGCCGCACCCGGTCGCCCGTCACCCCGAGCAGAGCGCCGACCTCCCGCAGGGTCCACCGGCGATCGCAGTCCAGGCCGAACCGCAGACGGAGCACGCTCTCCTCGCGGCCGGGGAGCGCGGCCAGGCCGGTCTCGAGCCGTTCGAGCTGCAGGGCGCGGCCCACAAGGTCTGCCGGATCGGGCGCCTGGCCGTCGCTGACGGTTTCGCCGAACGCCAGACGCTCGGGTCCGTTGCCGAGGTCGGCCCAGACCGGGGCGTCGAGCGAGCGAGGCGTCCGCGCCTGCTGCTGCAGCGCGACGACCCGGTTGCGGGTCAGTCCGGTGGCGCGGCTCAGTTCCTCCGTGGTGCCGTCACGGCGGAGGCGCCGGCGGAGCGTCTGTTGCTCGCGGGCGAGAAGAATGAGGGAGTCGACGGTGTGCGCCGGGAGGCGGATGGTTCGCGCCTGGTCGGCCCGGGCCCGGGAGATCGCCTGGCGGATCCACCAGGTGGCATAGGTCGAGAACTTGAACCCCCGGGCGAAATCGAACCGTTCGACCGCGCGGATCAGGCCGAGGTTGCCCTCCTGGATCAGGTCCGGGTACTCCAGGCCGCACCCGACGTAGTGCCGTGCGATCGAGACGACCAGCCGCAGATTAGCGCAGATCAGGTGCTCCATTGCCCGCGCGCCGTCGTCGACGAGCCAGCGGAGCTCCTCGCGGAACGACTCGGTTTCGCTCCCTGTTTCGCTTCCGCCGCTGCCGGGCGCGCCCAGCCGGTGGAGCCTGTCCTCGGCCAGCACCCCCACCTCGATCCGCCTGGCCAGCTCGACCTCCTCGGCCGCGGTCAGCAGGGGCACCCGCCCGATCCTGGTCAGGTAGTCCGCAACGGAGTCGCGGCGGGCGGGACGGGGCTCTCGGATGTCCATGCCGGAACCGTATGGCGGGGCCGGGCCGGGGCGGGGCATCCGTTTCAAGCTGTGCGGTACCTGGCCCGTCCTCCCCTGTGGGGAGGGGGACCCGAACGGGGCGTTTCGCGGAGCGGCCGATCGGGCAACTATGAGGGAGCAGCCTGCGTCGAGCCGACCGACCCGGCCGACCCGGACGAGCCGGCCGTTCCGCATCGGGAGAAGGGACCGCATCTTGAGCAATTCAGAACCCGGCGACTCCGGTGACGCCTTCGACTCCGGTGACAATTTCGTCGACGATGACGATTTCGACCCCGACACTGACACCGATTTCCTGGCCCGTGACCGCTATGACGCCGGCGAGGACTTCGCCGAGCCGAGCGAGGCCGAGGACGGCGAGGCCGACGCCGAGGACGGCGAGGACGGTTTCGAGGTCTACAACCCGCCGGCGGACCGGTTCCTCACCGCGCAGATCTGGTGGATCGCGAGCGAACTGGTGCGGCGGCATCCGCATCTGCGCATCTCCGGGGTGGAGGTCGATGAGGCCGACCGCCTGGTGATCGTGCACGACGAGCAGGACGGCATGAGCATCCAGTGGGACCTGGTCGGCGGCTGCAAGTTCCTGGTCAACGGGAACGTCAACAAGATCAGCTGGATCGAGATGATGGCCGCGCTCAGCCCGCACGAGACCGTCAGGCGCATCGAGGTGGCGACCGGGCTCGGCATCCCGAAGGCCGTGCCGGTCACGACCCCGCGGTCGCTGGCCTACCGGGTGCTCGCGAGTGCGCTCGCCACCGCGACCAACGACCGGCACTCGTGGTACGCGGTGCCGGCGCCGATGCTGCACGACGAAGACCCGGACGAGCCCGGATGCGAGTACTTCCGCGAATTTCCGACGACCGTGCGGGCCCGGGCCGAGTACGTGGCGGCGACCCTGCTCGAGTTCGAGTTGGGCAGTCGCAGCGTCTATTTCTTCCAGCCGTTCTGGGCACTGCTGCGCGACCTCGAGCCGGTCGCGATCTTCGATGCGGCGGGAGTCATCCACACGGCCGCCGGGGCCACCGAGCTGATGCCCGTGTACGAGCGGACCGACCGCAAACTCGCCTTGACGACGGCGGGGGTGCTGGGCGTCTACCTGCCCTGACGTTTGGGCGGGTCGCGGCATCCGTCGTCTCCCTCGTCGTCGCGTGGTCATCACGCGGGGCGGCAGGCTAGCGGATGCTGCCGAGCTGCGTCAGCTTCGCGTGCAGCACGGAGTCACTCGGCTCGACGACGTGCGTGCCGTCGGGGAACACGATCACCGGGATCTGGGTGCGGCCGCTGACGGCATGGGCGCGGTCCGCGCCGTCTTCGACGAGCAGCAGGTCGACATAGTCGTAGTCGACGTTCAGCACGTCGAGCAGTTTCTTCGACCGGCGGCAGTCGCCGCACCACTCCGCGCCGAACATGGTGATGCGCTGGTCTGCGGTGGTGGCGTTGTCTGCGGGGGCGAGTTCAGTCATCCGCTCATCCTAGGTCGGCACCCTGAGTCTTCTCGGTGCCGTCCCTCAACGTGCTCCCAATCCACCAGCCGAGCAGCTAGCCGAGCATGGTGAGCATCAGCCGGGACTCCTCCAGCGCCTCGACCTCGTGCGGCAGCCCCGCGTCAAGGCGCAAGAGCGCGCCGGGCACGAGCCGGGTGACCTTTCCACCGGCGGTGACCCGCAGGCATCCGTCGAGGGCCTGCATCAGCAGGGTCGTGGGCGCCGTGTGCTGCGTCAGCACGTGCCCGGCCTCGAAGGTCAGCATGACCACGCGCACTCCGGGGGAGTTGAGTACCCGGGTGTGGCCCAGGCGACCGGGCTCGACGACGGCGCCGGCACGCACATCGGGGATGAAGGTGAGGGGTGCGGGTGAGGTGTCCATGCCCGGTACGGTAGTCCTCCACGGATGCGGCGGCGCGGATGAGGCGGGTGCGGCACGGATGCGGCGGATGCGGCGGATGCGGCGGGGCGGGTGCAGCGGGGCGGGTGCCGCGGCGCACCTTCCGGACGGCGGCGCACGTTCCAGCCTGCGCCGGCTTCCGCAACGTGCGCCGCGAGCGGATCATGGTTCGACGGGCACGCACCAGCCCGAAAGAAGGATGGCGAGGGACGCCCATGACCGTGCTCAGCGCCGGGATACTGCTCTACCGGGTCACGGATGCCCAGGTTCTGCAGGTCTGGATTGTGCACATGGGCGGGCCGTTCTGGGCACGAAAAGACGAGCGCGCCTGGTCTGTTCCCAAGGGGGAATACGCTCCCGGGGAGGACCCGTTCGCTGTGGCGAAGCGGGAGTTCGGGGAGGAAACGGGCGTGCCGGCTCCCGAGGCCGAATATGTCGAACT
>JACMQV010000093.1 GCA_014376815.1 Cryobacterium sp. | reverse complement strand
TTGTGGGCCTGGTTGAGGGCGTTGTCGACCTCCATCGGGTCGACCTTGCTGACGATGTCGAACGTTGAGTCTGCCATGCCTGCAATGTTATCGAGTGGGACGCTCCATCACGACAGCCGGGTGTCGCCCGGCGGCGGAACCCGGACGGCCGGGCCGGGTCAGCGGGGCGTCTGAGCGGTGCTCGAGCGCACGATGAGCTCGAACGGCATCGGCGTGTTCAGGCTCGGCGTGACGTGCTTGCCCGGGCTGAGCTGGTCGAGCAGGATCTCGACCGCCTTCGCGCCCTGGCCCTGCGGGAACTGGGCGATCGTGCTCAGCCCGAAGAAGTCGGCCAGCTCGTGGTCGTCCACGCCGATCACGGAGACATCCCGTGGCACGACCAGGCCGAGGTCCTTGGCCGCCAGGATGGCACCGATCGCCATCTCGTCGGAGGCGGCGAAGATGGCGGTCGGACGGTCGTGGGGGTTGCCGAGGAGCTGTTTCGCCGCCTGGTAGCCGCCGCGCATCGTGAAGTCGGCCGTCATGAACAGTTCGGCGGCCGGGGTGATCCCGGCCGCGTCGAGCGCGTTCTCGTAGCCGACCCGCCGGTTCGTCGGCAGGTGGAAGTCCAGGTCGAGGTCCTTGTTGCCGCCGATGTGGGCGATGCGGGTGTGGCCGAGGGCGAGGAGGTGCTCGGTCGCGAGCCGCGCGATGGCGACGTCGTCGACTGTGAGGGTGCGCACGCCCTCGATCGGGCCGCCGACGCCGACGAGCGGCTTCTGCAGCGCATGCAGGCGGGCCACCTCGTCCTCGGTGAGTTCGAGCGAAATGGCGATCACGGCATCCACTCGCTGGCGCAGCAGGAAGTGCTCGAAGACGCTGCGGCGCTCGGCCTCACCGCCGGTCAGGCTGTAGAGGGTGAGGTCGTAGCCGCCTCGCAGCAGGGCTTTCTGGGCGCCCTCGACGACGCTGGAGAAGAACCAGCGGTTGAGGAACGGAACCACGACGCCGATGTTCTTCATCCGACCGGATGCGAGGCTGGACGCGGTGGACGACACCACATAGCCCAGCTCGTCGGCCGAGGCTTCCACCTTGAGCCGGGTTGCCGGGGACACGTGGCCGTTGCCGCTCAGGGCGCGCGAGACGGTCGCCGTGGAGACTCCCGCGTGTCGAGCGACCTCATCGATGCCGACCATTGGGTTCCTTAAATAGTGACAAACAGGCCTTCTTTCATCATATCCACCGGTGGATCCGCGCCGGGCCCGGCGGCTGATTTCTCACTGGGACCTAAAACCTTGTATTCTGTCTGAGCGTCTCCGGTCACGTGTTCTTCATATGGTCGGGTGCGCATTGGCAAGTTACCCAAGTGGCCAAAGGGATCTGACTGTAAATCAGCCGTCTTAGACTTCGGGGGTTCGAATCCCTCACTTGCCACTCTCTCTTCCGCACGCCGTAGCGTTGGGCCATGACAACTCCTGGCCCAACCGAATTGCTTCGCCTCGCCCGGGACACCGCGCTCGCCGCGGGGGAACTGGCCGCCCGGCGCCGGGCCGAGGGCGTTCAGATCGCCGCCTCGAAGTCGTCCCCGGAGGACATCGTCACGCAGGCGGACCGGGAGACGGAGACGTTCATCCGCCGGCTGCTCGCCGAGGCGCGGCCGAATGACGGATTCTTCGGCGAGGAGTCGGAGGCGACGACGGGCACCTCCGGGCTGACCTGGGTGGTCGACCCGATCGACGGCACCGTGAACTACCTCTACGGGATCCCCGCCTGGGCGGTCAGCATCGCCGTCGTCGAGGGACACCCCGACCCGGCCACGTGGAGAACCCTGGCCGGGGCGGTCCGGAACCCCGCCGGCGACGAGCTCTTCACCGCCTCGGTCGGAGGCGGCGCCTGGCTGGGCGACCGCCGGCTGCGGGTGCCGGCCGCGGTTCCGGTGCCGCTGGCCCTGCTGGGAACCGGCTTCTCCTACCGGGCAGACGAACGGATGCGGCAGGCGGACGTGGTGCGCGGCCTGATCGGCCGGGTGCGGGACATCCGTCGCATCGGCGCCGCCTCGCTCGACCTGTGCGGGGTGGCAGCGGGCCGGCTGGACCTCTACTACGAGCGCGGACTCAAGCCGTGGGATCACGCGGCGGGGGCGCTGGTGGCCCGGGAGGCCGGCGCGCGGGTCGGCGGCTTCGGGACGGACCGTGAGGGGACGGACCTGCTGATCGCGGGCGCCCCGGACCTCTATGCGGCCGTCGAGCCGATTCTGGCCGACCTGTTCCGCGAGTTTATGGGCGAGGACCGGCAGTGATAGCCGGCGCGGCCACCGGCCCCGGAAACACGGGCCAGGAGGCCCATCGGGACGGTCGCCGGCAGGTGGCTGAAACGGAGGCTGGTGCCCCGTTTTCGGGTGTCATTTCGTCTCGCCGAATGGGTAATCCGGTCTTCTCTTGGTACCGTGTATTGATTCGTTACTTTCGCAGTGGTCGAAACGGCTGCCTGTGATCCCGCCCCACGCGCCGAAAGACTTGCCCTTTGCCCCCTCACTCTTCAACATCGGCTGCACCTTTGCCCGATGCGAGTGACCCCGCGGAGAAGCTCCTCACCCGCCGCGAACTGCGCGAGCGCGATGCGCGCGCTCGCGCGCGGGCGCGACGCGAAGCCGCCGCCGCCGAGCCGATCGAATCCGTTGTTCCGGCCGCCGAGCCGCTGGAGAGCCTGACCGTTCCCGCTGCGGACGAGTCCGCGCCCGAACCGGTCTCCACGGAGGCCCCGGCACCCGGTGTCGAACGCCTGCAGGCGCCCGTTTCGGCCGTCACCACGGCAACGGCGATCCCCTTCCCCACCCGCGCGCAGCTGCGCGCCGACCAGCCCCGGGAGCGCACCACCCGAACCCGCCGGGCGCCGGCCTCCGAGCGGCTGGCGCCGTCGGCCCGCCTGAGGGCGACCGGCTCGTCGGCGTCCGCCGGCCCGCGTGCCGGCCGGGCTTCCTCGTCCAACGCCGCCCACCCGGCCGGCCGTGTGCGCAAGCTCGCCGCGACGGGCTTCACCGTCGCTGCCATGGCGTTCGTCGCCCTGATGGCCATCTCCACGTCCCTGCCGGCCGAGGCCCTGCTGTCCTCCGCCGACGTGCAGGCGGCCGCCTACGCGGCGAAGAGCTCCGGACAGAACGAGCCGGCCCAGACCCTGACCATGGACGGCGGCACGGACACGATTTCGGTGCAGCGCGACGGCTACGAATCGCAGACCATCGCCGAGGTGGCCGCGGCCAGCGGCATCCGGATGGAATCGACCTTCACCAACAACCCGAACGGCACGATCCAGTGGCCCTTCGCGGTCGGCGTGCACATCGGTGACCAATTCGGCTTCCGCGACTGCGCCGGCTGTTCCGCCAACCACGGCGGCCAGGACTTCAACCCCGGCATCGGCGCCCCGATCCAGTCGATCGCTGACGGAGTGGTCAGCGTCGCGGAAGACGGCGAGGGCAGCCTCGGCGTGCACATGATCATCGACCACATGATCGACGGCAAGCTCGTCTCCAGCGTCTACGCGCACATGATCCACGGTTCGATGAAGTTCAAGGCGGGCGACGTGATCAAGGTCGGCCAGGAAATCGGTCAGGTCGGAAACACGGGAATGTCCACCGGCCCCCACCTGCACTTCGAGATCCGACGCGGCGGCAAGGACGGCACCAAGGTCGACCCGCTCGCCTGGCTGTACGCCAACACGAACTAGCGGACTCCCGGCTCAGGAGCTCCCCGGCCCGGCAGGTCTTCGGGTGCGGGCTCCGGCTCCGGCGAGGCGTCCCGGGTGCGCCCCATGGCTTCCAGGAGTGCCTCGGGCAGGGCGAGCTGCGACAGCCCGGTGACGTTGAGCAGGTCGATGTCACCATCCCTGTCGCCGTCGGGCTTCAGGGCCAGGACCTGGTCGTGCAGACCCTCCATCTTCAGGTCGAGGCGGTTGGCGACATCCGCCGCCTGCTTCAGGTCGACGACGAGGTCGACCGGCACGGCGCCCCGGTACTTGTAGTAGATCTTGTGCTCGAGGCTGGCCCAGAAATCCATGGCGACGGTGCGGATCTGGATTTCCACGGTGACGGGTTCCACCCGGTCCGACATGAAGACCGGGATCTCGACGATGAGGTGCAGACTCTTGTAACCGTTGCCTTTCGGGGACGCGACGTAGTCCTTGATCTGGAGGATCGAGACATCCTGTTGGCTCGTGAGCATGTCGCGGATGCGATAGATGTCGGAGATGAAGCTGCAGGTGATGCGGATGCCGGCGATGTCCTGGATCTGCGCCCGGATGTCGGGCAGCGACAGCGGGCAGCCCTTTCGGAGGGCCTTGTTCAGGATGCCCTCCGGTGACTTCAGCCTCGAGTTCACGTTCTCGATCGGGCTGTAGTCGTGGATGGAGGCGAACTCCTCCTTCAAGATGTTGATCTTCGTCATCATCTCGTCGGTGGCGAACTTGTACGACATCATGAACCGGGTGAGCTCGGTCTTGAGCTCGCGGCGCTCGGCGCGGTCCCGGTGGTCGTCGGTCCCCACGTCCGTGCCGCTGTCGATCCCCGTGCCGTTCACCGTCGCTCCTCCTGCGCACCCTGAAGCCAGGCATCACGCTCCGATTCTCCCATGTCCGGGCTCCGGGGCCGCTGACAGGGCTCTCGGTGCCGGCTAGGCGCGCAGCCAGACGGTGGTGTCGCCGGGCAGTAGGCCCCCGGTGAGCGGGCCGCTGGCCAGCAGCACCTCGCCGGCGGGCAGGGGCACGGATGCGTCGCTCGTGTTGGCGAGCACCGTCACCGCTCCGTTGATGAACGCCACGATCTCGTCACCCTGCCCGGCCAGCCAGCGCACCGAACCCAGTCCGAGCTGCAGCTCGCGGCGCAGGCGCAGGGCCAGCGTGTACAGCTCGAGGGTGGAACCGGCGACGCCGACCTGCGCGTCGCGGGCCAGCCCCGCCCACGAGTCCGGCTGCGGCAGCCAGCTGAGCGCCGAGGGGCCGAAGCCGTAGGAGGGGGCGTCGGCTTCCCAGGGGAGCGGCACCCGGCATCCGTCCCGGCCGTAACGCTCGCCGTTGGTGCGGAACCAGGTCGGGTCCTCGCGTGCGGAGTCGGGCAGGTCGACGATCTCGTGCAGGCCCAGCTCTTCGCCCTGATAGAGGTAGCTGGAACCGGGCAACGCGAGCATGAGCGTCGAGGCGGCGCGGGCCCGGCGCAGGCCCCGGGCCTGCGGGTTCAGCTCGAGGGTGGAACCGGCAACGCCGACCTGCGCGTCGCGGGCCAGCCCCGCCCAGGAGTCCGGCTGCGGCAGCCAGCTGAGCGCCGAGGGGCCGAACCCGTAGGAGGGGGCGTCGGCTTCCCAGGGGAGCGGCACCCGGCATCCGTCCCGGCCGTAACGCTCGCCGTTGGTGCGGAACCAGGTCGGGTCCTCGCGTGCGGAGTCGGGCAGGTCGATG
>JACMQV010000092.1 GCA_014376815.1 Cryobacterium sp. | reverse complement strand
GGCAGCGGCCCTGCGCGTGCCGGCCGCTCGCTACACGATGGTGCGGGTGGGCATCGGCATGTATGGGCTGTCCCCGTTCGAGGACCAGACGTCCCGAGACCTGGGGCTCACCCCGGCGATGACCCTGCGCGGGCGGGTCGCTGCCGTGCGCCGGGTCGCCGCCGGCGCCGGAGTCTCCTACGACTACCTCTGGCGTGCACCCGTCGACGGCTTTCTGGCCCCCGTACCGCTCGGCTACGCCGACGGGGTCCCGCGGCAGGCCTCCGGCACCGCACGCGTCACCATCGCCGCCGACACGCATCCCATCGTCGGGCGCATCGCGATGGACCAGTTCGTCGTCAGCGTCGGGCAGGAGGGCGTGGCGGTCGGAGACCAGGTGGTGCTGTTCGGCGACCCCGAGACCGGCGTGCCCAGCGCCACCGAGTGGGCCGAGGCCGCCGGCACGATCAACTACGAGATCGTCACCCGGATCGGCCGCCGCGTGCCCCGCACCTACCTGAACCCGACCCCGACCCCGGCCGTGACCAGGACCACGACCACGACGCCGGCGACGTCAGCCCCCGGCCGTGCCGCACGCTGAGGGGCCTGCGATGCGCAGAGTCATCCCAGACGCCGACGGCATGCACGAGTTCGGCGCCGAGGTCGCCGCGCTCCTCCACGCGGGCGACCTGGTTGTGCTGACCGGGCCGCTCGGCGCGGGAAAGACCACGTTCACCCGTGGCCTCGGCGAGGGACTGCACGTGCGCGGCTCGGTCACCAGCCCCACATTCGTGCTCGCCCGCACCCATCCGAGCACGGTCGACGGACCGCCGCTGGTCCATGTCGACGCCTACCGCCTCTCCGGCGCCGTCGAACTCGACGATCTCGACATCGACTTCGCGCATTCCATCGTGGTGGTCGAATGGGGCCGGGGGATGCTGGACGGCATCACGGACTCGTGGCTGGACATCGAGATTGAACGGCCGGTCGGCGCGTCGCAGGCGTCGGCATCCGTCGTCGGGAACCCCGACGAGGTGCTCGATCTCGACGAGCCGCGCACCGTCACGGTCACGCCCCACGGCCCGCGCTGGGCCGCTCACGAATTCGACGGAGATTCTGCTCCAAGAAGCCACTGAAGGACCGGATTCGGCCCAGAATGCCAAAATCTCCGTCGAATTCGTTGGGGCGGGCGAGGAGATGGACCGGGGGCACAGCGAATAGGCTGGGGAGGTGCTTCTCGCCATCGACACCTCCGCCGGCACGAGCGTCGCCCTCGTCGACCTTGCCCGCGGCGTCATCGCCCACCACGAAACCGGCGACACCATGCGGCACGCCGAGGTCATCGGCCGGCTCATCTCCGCCTGCCTGGCCGATGCCGGGGCCCCGGTTTCCACCCTCTCCGGCGTGGTCGGCGGCATGGGTCCCGGCCCGTTTACCGGCCTGCGGGTCGGCATCGCGGCCGCACGCGTGTTCGCGCTGGGTGCTGGCGTTCCGTTCGTACCCGTCGTCAGCCACGACGCCGTCGCCTTCGGCCGCTACCGCGACGGCCATGCAGGCGGGCTCGTCGTCGTCACGGACGCGCGCCGACGGGAGGTCAACTGGTCCGTGTACAGCGGGGCGGATGCCGCTGGCCTTCCGGTCCGCATCGCCGGGCCGGGCGTGGCCAAACCGGCCGTGCTGCTGGAGGGCGACTGGGACCACGCCGGAGTGCCCCGCCATGACGCGGCCACCGTGTCGGCGGCGGACCTGGGCCTGGTGGCGGAACTGATGTGGGCCCACAAACGCCCGTTCGCCGACGACGAAGCCCTCTATCTGCGCTCGCCCGACGTCACCCTGTCCAACGGCCCGAAGCGGGTGAGCTGATGACCTGGCAGCTGCGCCGGGCCGATGGAACCGACGTGGGCGCGATCATGGCGCTCGAGACCCGGATCTTCGAGAACGACGCGTGGTCCACCGAGGTGATGGCGCGGGACGTCGCCGACCCGAACTGCTTCTACCTGGTGGCGTTTCCGCCCGACTCGCCCGACCGGATCGAGGCCTATGCCGGTCTCCTGGCCCCGCGCGGCGCCCGGGAGGGCGACATCCAGACCATCGCGGTCACCGAGCACGCCCGCGGCCGCGGCCTCGGCCGCACCCTGATGCTCAGCCTGATCGCGGAGTCGCGGAAACGGGGTGTCCGTGAGGTCTTCCTCGAAGTGCGCGCCGACAACCCCTCCGCCCAGGACCTGTACCGGCGGCTCGGTTTCGAAGAGCTCGGCGTGCGCCGCGGCTACTACCAGCCGGACAACGTCGACGCGGTCGTGATGCGGCTGGAAGTGCCGGAGCCCGTATCGTCTCTGACACCGGACATGACGCCGGAAACCGCCCCGGAGGCCGCCGAATGAACCGCACCAATCCGCTCGTGCTCGGGATTGAGACCTCGTGCGACGAGACCGGGATCGGGATCGTGCGCGGCACCACCCTGCTCTCGAACACGATCGCGTCGTCGATGGACGAGCACGCCCGCTACGGCGGGGTCGTTCCGGAGGTGGCCGCGCGCGCCCACCTCGAGGAGCTCGTGCCGGCGATCCGGGCGGCGACGCTGGAGGCCGGGATCCGCCTGGACGAGATCGACGCCGTGGCCGTCACCAGCGGGCCCGGGCTGGCCGGGGCGCTGATGGTCGGGGTGGCCGCCGCCAAAGCCCTCGCCCTGTCGCTCGGCAAGCCGATCTACGCGGTCAACCACCTCGTCGGACACGTCGGCGCCGACGTGCTCAGGCTCGGCCCCGCCGACACCACCGAACCCCTCGAGTACCCGACCATCGCGCTTCTCGTCTCCGGCGGGCACACCTCGCTGCTGCTGGTTCGCGACCTGGTCTCCGACGTCGAACTGCTCGGCGAGACCATCGACGATGCCGCGGGCGAGGCGTTCGACAAGGTCGCGCGCGTGCTCGGCCTGCCGTACCCGGGCGGGCCACAGATCGACCGGGCGGCGCTGGAGGGCGACCCGGCCGCCATCCGTTTCCCGCGTGGTCTGAGCCAGACCAAGGACATGGCGAAACACCGCTACGATTTCTCCTTCTCCGGGCTCAAGACCTCGGTGGCGCGCTGGGTCGAACAGAAACGCGACGCGGGCGAGACGGTGCCCGTCGCCGACGTCGCGGCCAGTTTCAGGGAGGCGGTCGTGGACATCCTGCTCACCAAGGCCGTCGCGGCCTGCGTCGACCTCGACGTGCCCCGGCTCCTGCTCGGCGGCGGGGTGATCGCCAACGCGCGGTTGCGGCTGGTGGCCGGGGAACGCACGGATGCCGCCGGCATCGCCCTGCGCATCCCACCGTTGTCGCTCTGCACCGACAACGGCGCCATGATCGCCGCGCTCGGGGCTCAGCTGATCATGGCCGGGCATGAACCTTCGTCGATGGAGTTCGGCGCGGATTCCACCCTGCCGGTCTCGGAGATTCAGGTCTAAGGCCCGGCCAGAGCGGGGTTCGGGCTCCGACCGGGTATTCTGGCTTCCACGGGCGTCGTTCGCCTGGTCCGTTGACACCCTGTCTTGAGGGGTGTCACTATGGCACCGCCAGATGTTCACCCGCCCAGAAGGAGTTCCGCCATGACCGACCCCACCCTGCCGCCGGTTAACCCGCCCATGTTCCAGCCGCCCGCGGCTCCCGCGAACTCCGCGCCCGGAGCGCCCCAGGCCCAGCCGGCGCCGGCATACGGGCAGAACGCGGCCTACTCGCAGCCCTACGCCCAGCAGGGCGCGCCCCAGAAGTACAACGTGCTGGCGATCATCTCCCTGGTGACCGCGCTGCTGTCGATCTCCCTGGCCGCAATCATCACCGGACACATCGCCCTGAGCCAGATCGGCAAGACCGGCGACAAGGGCCGTGGCCTCGCGATTGCCGGCCTCATCATCGGCTACGTCGGCCTGCTCTTCTCCATCATCGTCGGCGTGGTCGTGGTCCTCGCGATCGTCAGCGACCCGAACGTGCTGAACAACATGTAGCCAGGATCCCGACACAGCTGACGCACTGGAACCCGATCACGGCAGACGCCGTGCGGAAAGGAAGTACTCATATGAGTGATTCGAATACCCCCGGTCCCGGCGTGCCGCAGGTGCCCGATGTCCCGCAGGTGCCCGACGTGCCCCAGGTCCCCGACATTCCCCAGTCCGCGGACGTGCCGCCCGCCGCCCAGCAGACCCCGCCCGTGCGGCCGATGGCCGGCGACACGACCCCGCCACCCGGATCCGGAACTCCGACCGCGGCCCCGACCCCGACCCCGGCGGCCCCGACCCCGCCCCCCGCCTACTACGGCGCTCCGGCAACCCCGCCGCCGGCCTACGGCGCCCCGCCGGCGGCTTCGTATGGGCGCGCCCCCACGGCCAAACAGCCGATCCTCAGCATCCTCTCGCTCGTGGCCGGTGTGATCGGAATCCTGGGTTTCCCGATCGTCTTCATCCCGATCGCCGGAGGAATCCTCGGTCTGTTCGTTCCGGCCGCGGCCGTCGTGCTGGGTTTCCTGGGCCGGTCGAGGGAACCCCAGGCCCGGGGCTTCTGGCTGACCGGCATCATCACCGGATTCGTCGCCGTCGGCCTGGCGCTGGCCAGCATCCTGATCTGGGCCGTCGTCTTCGCCAGCGTCCCCAGCGGTTACTCTTACTGAGTCTCACCCGCGGTACGCCGGACCGGCGCATCGTTCGGGCGCCGCGAATGACGCGGCACCCGCCAACAGCGTGTCGGAGGTAGCAGGAATGGTTGGGGAGTACCGGGACCCGTCGGATGACGTCGACGCTTTCCGGCCCGATCTCACCCGAACGCCCGATCTCACCCGAACGCCTTCGTCGGTCGCGGGCGAGCTGGATTACGCATCGACGGTGACGGCGCCCACCGAATGGGTGCCGTATGTCTACACGGACACCGAATTGCGCGCGCACGCCGAACGTCACGGGCTATCGGTCGCCGCGCACGTCTTCGGTCTGCTGGGTCTGCTGGTCGCCATCTTCGGCGTGTGGGGTGCGGCCCTCTCGCTGGCCGCGATCGTCCTGGCGGTCATGGCGCGCGCCACTGAGCACCGGGCCGGCTCACTCTGGGTCTACGGCCTGGTCTCCGGGCTGGCAGGCCTGGTCATCGCCGCCGGCTGGGTGCTGGTGATCACCCTCGTGCTCATGGCCGGGGTCAGCTGAGGGCCGGCACCCGCTCGACCAGCAGGGCCACCCGTTGCCCGGCGGCCCGGGTCATCACGAGCGTCCCTGACTCCGGTCCTTTCAACCGCAGCCGGGTGCGCAGGGCGGCCGGGTCGACATCCACACCGCGCTTCTTGATCTCCAGGGTGCCGATCCTGCGTTCCTGCAGCGCCAGGCGCAGTTTCTTCTCGTCGACCGGCAGGGTCTCCAGCACGCGGAACGCCGTGGCGAAGGGCGTGCGCACGAGGCTGGCGGAGGACAGGTAGGCGAGGGAGTCGCTCAGCATCAGCGCGTCCATCGATCGGGCCAGGTCGCCGATCAGGCGGGCACGGATGACCGCGCCGTCCGGCTCGTACAGGTAGTCATCCAGCCCGCCCACCGGGGCATCCGCGCTGTCGGCCGGCGCGTTCAGCTCATGGCTCCCGTCCCGGCCCAGCAGCAGGGCGGACCGGCGGATGCCGGGGCGGGCCAGGCTGCGGAACCACAGCCCCATTTCGACGAGCTTGCCGTCCACGGACACCCACTGCGCTTCGGCGGCCGCCGGGATCAGCTCCCGGTCGTGCCCGGGGCCGAGCTTGACGCCGATGGGCATCCGTTCACTCAGGCCGAAGACGAAGTCGAGGCTGGGGGAATAGTCCTCCGGCCGGGTCAGGCGAGAGGTGTTGCTGTGCCCCGACGTGCGGCGGGCGGGGTCCAGCCAGGCGGCGTCGAAGCTGGTCAGGTCGACACTCTCGGCGTCGGCGTTCAACACGGTCGCGTTCTCGAACGGGGCCAGGTTGTAGCTGGCGACTGTGGCGGTCACCTCGTCGGCGTCGACCGCGGTCACCTCGAGGTCCATCGCTGCCAGGGCCATGGCGTCACCGCCGATCCCGCAGCCGAGGTCGACGACGCGGTTCAGGGAGGCGGCCGCGAAACGACCGGCGTGGAGGGCGGCGACCCGCAGTCGGGTGGCCTGTTCCAGCCCGGCTTCGGTGAAGAGCATGCGGCCGGCGAATTCGCCGAACTTCGGCACGGCCTTGGCGCGCAGCCTCGACTGGCCGAGAACCGCGGCCACCAGGCCGGGGGCGTGACCGGCCTTGCGCAGATCGCTCACCACGCGCACGACGTCGGCGGCCGATTCGTACGGCGGCAGCGAGTCCAGCAGGCGCAAACCCTCCGGAGATAACAGCTCAATGAGCTCAGAGCGTTCCATCCCGCAAACCTATCAACACGGCCGGGTCTGGCACTCACGTTGCGTGAGTGCCAGAAGCGCCCTAAACTCGACTTAGCACTCTCGCTGTGAGTCTGCTAACTAAGTCTTAGCTAAGAAAGAGGTCAACCGTGTCGGTCTCCATCAAGCCGCTCGAGGATCGCATCGTCATCAAGCAGGTCGACGCAGAGCAGACCACCGCTTCAGGTCTGGTCATTCCTGACACCGCCAAGGAAAAGCCCCAGGAGGGTGAAGTTGTCGCCGTCGGCCCCGGCCGGATCGACGACAACGGCAACCGCATCCCGCTCGACGTCGCCGTCGGTGACAAGGTGATCTACTCCAAGTACGGCGGAACCGAGGTCAAGTTCGGTGGCGAGGACCTCCTCGTCCTGTCAGCGCGCGACGTGCTCGCAGTCGTCGTTCGCTAGTCACAAAAAACTGATCGGTAGAATCCCGGATGGCCTGGCCATCCGGGATTCTCCGTTTTAGAAAGGCACGAGCGTGCAGGACAGCTCCCCGCAGCCCACGACGACAAGCGTCGCCCGCCCCGCGCGCTCGGAGCAGAGCAAGGGCCTGATCTACGCGGTCCTGGCCTACACGCTCTGGGGCATGCTGCCCCTCTACTTCCTGTTGCTGGCCCCCACCGGCGCCTTCGAGATCGTGCCCTGGCGGGTTCTGTTCTCCCTGGTCTTCTGCGCCCTGCTGATCACGGTCACCCGCAAGTGGCGGTCGTTCCTGGACCTGCTGAAGAAGCGCCGGATCGTCTTCACGATGGGGCTGGCGGGACTCCTGATTTTCGTCAACTGGCAGACCTACGTGTTCGCCGCCCTGAGCGGCCACGTGGTCGAGGCCGCGCTGGGCTACTTCATCAATCCCATCGTGACCGTGTTCCTGGGGGTGCTCCTGCTGCGGGAGAAGCTCCGTCTGCTGCAGTGGGTGGCCGTGGGCATCAGCCTCGGGGCGGTCGTCGTGCTGACCGTGGGGTACGGGGCGCTGCCATGGGTGTCCCTCGTGCTCGCCTTCTCGTTCGGTTTCTACGGCCTGATCAAGAAGAGGGTCGGCCCGGACGTCGATGCCGTCGCCGGCCTCACGCTCGAAACGGTCTGGCTCGCGCCCCTCGCCGTCGTCCAGCTGATCGTGGTGGGCGCCGTCTCCGGCCTGACCATCGGCACGGTCTCACCGTGGCACACCGCGCTGCTGCTCCTGGCGGGCATCGTGACGGCCGTTCCGTTGTTGTTCTTCGCCGCCGCGGCCCGCCGGCTGCCGCTGACCTACCTGGGCCTGATCCAGTACTTCGCGCCGATCCTGCAGTTTCTCGTCGGGGTCTTCGTCCTGCATGAGCCCATGCCGCCCGAGCGGTGGGCGGGATTCGGCCTGGTCTGGCTTGCGCTGGTCGTGCTGACCACAGACATGGTCCTCACCGGTCGGGCGCCCCGGCGTGCGTCCCTCGAACCGGCCTGACGCGGGTTACGCTCGGAGCCGCACCTCGCCCCGTGAAAGGAACACCGGATGCGTCGCCGTTCGTCTGCCCCGCTCATCCGCCTGACCATTGCGCTGTGCGGCATCCTCGTCCTCTCCGGCTGTGCGGGAACGGTGGTCCGCTCGGCGCCGACACCCGCACCGACCAGCCAGGCGGCGACGCCGCCCACCGGGGACGGAACCGTGCGCATCGGCACCCTGTTCGCCATGACGGGCGACGGCTCCGCCCTGGGCGCTGCGCAGGTGGCCGGGTCTGAGCTGGCCGCGCGGGAGATCATCGAACAGGGGCTCGTGCTCGGGACCCCGATCGAGCTGGTGCATCGCAACAGCGCCGGCGACCTGCCCGCGGCGCTGGCCGACCTGCTGGCCCGCGGCGTGGACGTCGTGCTCTGGGACGCCGGCTCCCCGGTGCCGGCAGAGGTGGCGTCCGCCACCAAATCGGCCCGGGTGGCGCTGCTCGCGCTCGGTGAGTTCGCCAACGGCGGCACCCCCCTCGCCGCCGACGAGGTGTTCGCGGCCCGGCTGCGCACCATGGATCCGGGGCTGACGGACACGGCCGGCGGCGGGGAATCCTACGACGGGGTGGTCCTCACGGCCCTGGCCGCGACGCAGGCGGATGACGACGGAGGCACATCCGTCGCACCCGCCTTCGAGCGGGTCAGCTCCGGGCCGGTGACCTGCAGTACCTGGGGAGAATGTGCGGTGGCGTTGGCCGACGCGCAACAGATCGCCTACGAGGGCGTCACCGGCCGCCGATCGTAACGATTTGGTCCGCGTTACACGGATGTAACACGGTTGCCTTGTTTCGCGCCTTTCCTGTCAATAATCTGACAGAACGGCGGTCATTCGACCGTCGGCATTTCTCATTCCTAGTCCCAAGGAGCAACATGAGCGTATTCGCGAAGGCCTCGGCTTCCCGCTCAGTCCGGGCCGTTTTCACTGGAGTCGCCATGGTCGGCGTCAGTGCACTTCTGCTCACTGGCTGCAGCAGCAACGCTGCGGAACCCGCCGCATCGGCCGACCCCGCAGCGAGCGGTGACGCCCAGGCCATCAAGGCCGGCGACCGTGATCTCACCCTGAAGATCGGCACCATCCTTCCCCAGAGTGGCGCGCTCGCCTTCCTCGGCCCGCCCGAAGAAGCCGGTGTCGCGCTCGCCGTCCAGGACATCAACGACGCCAAGCTCGGGCTCACCATCGACCCCGTCTACCGCGACTCGGGTGACACCACCACGGACACCGCGACGGTGTCGGTGACCGACCTCCTGTCCCAGGACGTCTCGGCCATCATCGGTGCCGCGTCCTCGGGCGTCTCCAAGACCGTGATCGACCAGATCACCGGTGCGGGCGTCGTGCAGTTCTCCCCGGCCAACACCTCGGCTGACTTCACGAAGTACGCCGACAAGGACCTCTACTGGCGTACCGCCCCCTCCGACCTGCTTCAGGGCGAGGTGCTGGGCAACCAGATCGCCGAGGACGGCAACAGCACGCTCGGCCTGATAGTGCTGAACGACTCCTACGGCACCGGCTTGGCCGACTCCACCACCGCGGCGTTCGAAGCAGCCGGTGGCAAGGTCGTCGCCAAGTCGCTGTTCAACGAGGGTGACTCCAACTTCGCCGCGCAGATCTCCGAAGTGACCGCAGCCAACCCGGACGCGATCGCCCTGATCACGTTCGACCAGGCCAAGGTCATCACCCCCGCGCTGGTCGGATCCGGTTTCCCCGGCGGCAAGCTCTACTTCGTGGACGGCAACCTGTCGGACTACAGCAAGGACTTCGCTCCGGGGCTCGTCGCCGGCGCAAAGGGCACCCTGCCGGGCCTCGACGTCGGGACGCTCGGCGACTTCACGGGCCGCCTGAAGGCGATCGACCCGACGCTGACCGACTTCAGCTACGCGGCCGAGTCCTACGACGCCGTCATGCTCGTCGCACTGGCGGCGTACGCGGCCAACGACGTCAAGGGCACGACCATCGCCAAGTACCTGCGTCAGGTCTCCGGCGGGACCGGCGACGGCACCAAGGTCACCGACTTCAAGGCGGCCGCAAAGGCGCTGGCAGCCGGCGACCAGGTCAATTACGACGGCTTCTCGGGCCCGGTCACGTTCGATGAGAACGGCGACCCGACCGAGGCGACCATCGGCGTCTACGAGTACAAGGCTGACAACACGTACGCACGCATCAACTAGTCGGTGATGCCCGTTCGGCCGTCCTGCACGGCTGACCGGAACCGCAGGTAAGGGCCCCGACCTCGGTCGGGGCCCTTACTCGTGTGCGGGGCGCCTGTGCGCCCCAGAGCGCTCACTCCCGGGGGGAGCGTGGTCGACTCAGGAGTTTCGTCGAGGAGGGCTTCTGCGGCGCCGTAGCCGTGCGGTGGGCGCGGGGGTCGGCGACGGATGTCCTGAGTTGGCCACGCGGGCGGTGGCGGCATGCGGAATGCGCCGCCGCGCCGTCGAGTTCGACACTTCCGGTCGAGTTCGCCTGGCACACGTGGCGAAGTCGACCGGAACCGTCGACTCCGGGGCGCCGGGCGGGCGCGCCGGGCGCACGGAAGCGGCGCCCGAGGATCTCGGGCGCCGCTTCAGCGTGCGGGTAGTGCGGGCGCGGCTCCGGCTAGTCGTCCTGGCCCAGGGTGCCCAGGTACAGGCCGATCACCTTGGGGTCGTTCAGCAGCTCGCGGCCGGTGCCGGTGTAGGCGTCGCGACCCTGGTCGAGCACGTAGCCGCGGTCGCAGATCTGCAGGCAGCGGCGCGCGTTCTGCTCCACCATGATCGTGGTCACGCCGGCCTTGTTGATCTCCTTGACCCGCAGGAACGCCTCGTCCTGACGCACGGGGGACAGCCCCGCGCTCGGCTCGTCGAGCAGCAGCACGTGCGGCCCCATCATCAGGGCCCGCGACATCGCCACCATCTGGCGTTCGCCGCCCGACAACGATCCCGCCCGCTGTTGCAGGCGCTTCTTCAGCTCGGGGAAGATCTCGGTGACGAACTCGAGTCGCTCGTTGAGGCCCTTCGGCTTCTGGAACATGCCCATTTCCAGGTTCTCCTGGATGGTGAGGGTCGGGAAGACGTTGTTCGTCTGCGGGACGAAGCCGACGCCCTTGGCCACGAGCTTGTTCGCCTTCAGGTTGGTGATGTTCTCACCGCGCAGCAGGATCTCGCCGTCGCGCACCTTGACCTGGCCGAAGATCGACTTGAGCAGGGTCGACTTGCCGGCGCCGTTCGGGCCGATGATGCCGATCAGCTCACCGTCGTACGCCGTCAGGGAGCACGCGTTCAGGATGTTCACGCCCGGCAGGTAGCCGGCCGTCACCGTCTTGACCTCGACGACGGGTTCCCCGGTGGGGACGTAGACCGGCGGGGCGGTCGGGCTGGAGTTCGTCAATCGAGCAGCTCCTTAATGGCTTCGACATGTTCTGTTTCGGCAGTGGGATCCTCGCCGAGGTCTTCGTCGTGGTGCTGGCCCAGGTAGGCGTCGATCACGGCGGGGTTGCGCATGACCTCGTGCGGGTCGCCCTCTGCGACGACCTTGCCCTCGGCCATAACGATCACCCAGTCCGCGATGTGGCGAACCATGTGCATGTCGTGCTCGACGAACAGAACGGTCATGCCCTGCGTCTTCAGGTTCAGGATGTGGTCCAGCAGCGACTGGGTCAGCGCCGGGTTCACCCCGGCCATCGGTTCGTCGAGCATCACCAGGGTCGGCTCGCTCATCAGGGCCCGCGCCATCTCAAGCAGCTTGCGCTGCCCGCCGGACAGGCTCGCCGCGTAGTCGTCCTTCTTGGTGTCCAGTTTGAAGCGCTCGAGGATGTCGATGGCGCGCTCCCTGTTCGCTTCTTCCTGCTTGCGCCAGAAGAAGGGGAAGATCGCCCGGAACAGGTTCTCACCGGACTGGCCCTTCGCGCCCAGCAGCATGTTGTCCATCACGGTCAGCAGGCCCAGGGCCTTCGTGAGCTGGAACGTGCGCACCTGACCCATCCGGGCCACCTTGAACGCGGGCATGCCGGAGAGGGAACGACCCTCGAAGGTCCACGAACCCGTGTCGGGCTTGTCGAAACCGGTGAGCAGGTTGAACAGGGTGGTCTTGCCGGCCCCGTTGGGCCCGATCAGCGCCGTGATGGCACCGCGCGGGATTTCAACATGGTCGACGTCGACGGCCTTGAGGCCACCAAAGGTGCGGCTCACGCCATCCGCCACCAGGATCGGATCTCGCTTCTTGCAGCCCGGTGCGGCCTCGCCGATGTGCAGATCTGTGGACTTGATCGGCTTGTTGCTCGGAACGGTGTTATTTGACAAAGGCCAACTCCTTCTTGTTCCCGAAGATGCCCTGTGGTCTGAAGATGACGATGAGCATGATTGCGACTCCGACCAGGATGAAACGCAGCTGGCCGGCCTGGATGCTGGTCATGAACGGCAGCCAGCCCGCCTCCACCGCTCGGGCGATGAAGCCGGAGAAGAAGGAGAGCAGCACCCAGAAGATCATCGAGCCGATGACCGGGCCGAGAATCGTCGACGCGCCGCCGAGGAGGAGGATCGCGTAGATGAAGAACGTCAGCGAGGTCTGGTAGTTCGAGGGCACCACGGCGCGGGGCAGCACGAAGATCATGCCCGCGATCGTGCCGAAGACGCCACCGAGAATCAGCGACTGCATCTTGTAGGAGTAGACGTTCTTGCCGAGCGCGCGCACGGCATCCTCGTCTTCACGGATGCCCCTGATCACGCGACCCCACGGGCTGCGCATGATCTGCCAGGTGAACAGGCAGGCGAGCACCACGATCGTCCAGGCCACGATGCGCAGCCACCAGTCGTAGGCGTTGTACTCGAACGGCCCGAAGCCGTAGCTGCCTTCCGGGATCGGGTTGAGGGAGCCGAAGCCGCCCTTGTACCCGCTGAGCCCGTTCGCCGAGCCGGTGAGCGGCTCGAAGGTGTTCGTGGTGAACAGCAGCCGCACGATCTCGGCGGCGGCGATCGTCACGATCGCCAGGTAGTCCGCCCGCAGACGCAGGGTCGGAATGCCCAGGATCAGGGCGAAGACCACGGATGCGCCGACCCCCACCAGCACGGCACCCCAGACGGGGAAGCCGAAGCTGAGGGTGGAGATGGCGAAGCCGTAGGCGCCGAGGGCCATGAAACCGGCCTGGCCGAAGTTCAGGAGGCCGGTGTAGCCGAAGTGGATCGCCAGCCCGAGCGCCGCAAGGGCGTAGGCGGCGGTGGTCGGGCTGATCAGCTCGACGGCTGCGTTGCTAAAGATTGCTCCCCAGTCGATCATCGGATGCCCTTCTAGCCAATTCTCTCTTTGCGACCCAGGATGCCCTGCGGCCGAAGCAGCAGGACCAGGATCAACACGACAAGTGCACCGACGTATTTCAGGTCGGAGGGAAGCCACAGCGTCGACAGCTCGACGAACAGGCCGACGATGATCGAACCGATCAGGGCGCCGAACGCGGTGCCGAGACCGCCGAGGGTGGACGCCGCGAAGACGAGCAGCAGGATCTGGAAGCCCATGTCCCAGCTGACGCCTGGCCGGAAGTAGGCCCAGAGGATGCCGCTGAGCCCGGCCAGACCTCCACCGAGCACCCACACGATCCGGATGACGCCGTCGACGTCGATCCCGCTGGCCGAGGCCAGGCTGGGGTTGTCGGAAACGGCGCGGGTGGCCTTGCCGATGCGGGTACGTAGCAGGAAGAAGGAGACGGCCAACAGCACCACGATGCTGATGCCCATGCTGGCCAGGTCGATCACGGAGAGCCGGATCGCGCCGAGCTTCATGTCGGCCAGTCCGGAGCCCGGCAGCTGGCTCGTTCCGCCGCCGACGAAGAACTGGAACACGTAGCGCAGGGCGAGGGACAGGCCGATGCTCACGATCATGAGCGGGATCAGGCCGACGCCCTTGCGGCGCAGCGGTTTCCAGATCACCGCGTCGAGACTCCAGCCGAGCCCGGCGCTGAGCAGGATGGCGATGATGATCGCCGCCCAGACCGGCATGTGCAGGGTGACGGAGAACAGGAGGGTCATCAGGGCGCCGAAGGTGATCATCTCGGCGTGGGCGAAGTTGCTCAGCCCGGTGGTGCCGAAGATCAGCGACAGCCCGATCGCGGCCAGGGCGAGCAGCAGCCCGAAGTTGAGCCCGTTCACGAACCGGTTGACGAACTGGTCGAAGAAGCTCACGGTGGTGCGCACGCCCTCGCCGAGGAAGAAGTTGACCGATTTGACCTTGGTGAGGCCGAACTCCGCCTTGATCACATTGCCGCCCTTGGCGACGACGACGCCCTTGGGGAGGGTGTCCTCGTCCAGCGTGACGGTGTACGTGGCTTTTTCGGGCACGCCGACCTTCCACTTGCCGTCGACACCGGTCTTGACCTCGGCTTCGTAGCCGCTCCCCTTGACGGTGATCAGCACTCCGTCGAGCGGTTTCTGGTTGAACTGGACGTTGCCGGCCAGGACGTAGTCGTACTTGTCCGTGCCGACCTCGTCCGCGTGGGCCGGAGCCGCCGACAGCGTGGCGAACGTGGACATCGTCAAGGCTGCGAAGAGCAGGCCGAGAAAGATCACCAGCATTCTGGGTGAGAATCTGCGAACAGCTTCAGTGGAATTCACTGCACCTCCATGGCGGCATGCTGGGTCTGTCACCGAGCCTGCCCCGGGTCTCACCTGCCAACATCTTTGTTGACAGTAAGTGAAGAATATGTCGCAGATGTTACGACGCGGGTCGACACTCCCTAGATTTTGCGCAGAGGAATGCGGTGAGCGCAATGTCGCTTAACATTGAGGAACCGGTTGCGTCCCTTGGATCCCCGGATTTTTCCTATTTTTCCGCGTATGCAAAAGGGGTTTCATGGATCAGCCAGATCCGTTCGGTTTCACCGGGCTCACCTACGACGACGTCCTTCTTCTTCCGGGGCACACCGACGTCATTCCCAGTGAAGCGGAGACAATGTCCCGGTTGACGCGGCGAATCAGTGTGGCCACGCCTCTGCTCTCCAGCGCCATGGATACCGTCACGGAGACCCGGATGGCCATCGCCATGGCCCGCGAGGGCGGCCTCGGCGTGCTGCACCGCAACCTCTCCATTTCGGACCAGGCCGAGCAGGTCGACCTGGTCAAACGCAGCGAATCCGGCATGATTACCAATCCGGTAACAACTTCGCCCGACGCCACCGTTGCCGAGGTCGACGCCCTGTGCGGCCAGTACCGGATCAGCGGCCTTCCCGTCGTCGACTCCGACGGCGTGCTCGTCGGCATCATCACCAACCGCGACATGCGGTTCGTCTCCACCACGAAGAAGCACACGACGCTCGTGCGCGAGGTGATGACGAAGGCTCCCCTCATCACCGGCAAGGTCGGGATGGCCCCGATGGACGCGGTCGCCATTTTCGCCACCCACAAGATCGAGAAGCTGCCCCTCGTCGACGACGCCGGCCGCCTCACGGGCCTGATCACCGTCAAGGACTTCGACAAGAGCGAGGAATACCCCTTCGCCACCAAGGACGACGCGGGGCGCCTGCGGGTCGGCGCGGCCATCGGCTTCTTCGGTGACGCCTGGCAGCGGGCCACCGCCCTGCTCGACGCGGGCGTGGACGTGCTCGTGGTCGACACCGCCAACGGCGACAGCGCCGGCGTACTCGAGATCATCCGCCGCCTGAAGACTGACCCGGCGTTCGCCGCCGTCGACGTCATCGGCGGCAACGTGGCGACCCGCTCCGGCGCCCAGGCGCTGATCGACGCCGGCGCGGACGCCATCAAGGTCGGGGTCGGCCCCGGCTCCATCTGCACCACCCGCATCGTCGCCGGCGTCGGCGTGCCGCAGATCACCGCGGTCTACCAGGCCTCGCTCGCGGCCAGGGAGACCGGCATCCCGGTCATCGCCGACGGCGGGCTGCAGTACTCCGGTGACATCGCG
>JACMQV010000091.1 GCA_014376815.1 Cryobacterium sp. | reverse complement strand
GTAGGTGTACGCCGCCGGCGGCAGGGTCTGGTGGAACGCGGTGTCGAAGACGGCCACGTGCGGCACGTTCGCGAAGGTCGCCCGGGCGGCACGGATGCCCTGAACGGCGCCCGGGTTGTGCAGCGGCGCGATCTCGGACAGGTCCTCGATGTTCAGCTCGACCAGGTGGGTGATCTCGGTCGGCTCGAAGAACCGGTTCCCGCCCTGCACGACGCGGTGGCCCACGGCGATCAGGTCGGCCTCAGAGAGCTGAGGTCCGTGCTCGGTGAAGGCCTCGATCATCACGGCGAAGCCGGCGGTGTGGTCCGCGATCGGCAGGTCGCGTTCGGTGCGGTCCGCCTTGGTGGGCCCGGCATTGTGCCGCGAGTGCCCGGTGGGCTCGCCGATGCGCTCGACGAGACCGCTGGCGAGCTCGGTTTCGGTGTCCATGTCCAGCAGCTGGTACTTGAACGAGGATGAGCCCGAGTTGACGACCAGGACGGCGCTCATGCGGACACCGCCGCGGTGGTCGCTGCGGAAGACGCAGCGGCGGCGGACGCGGACAGCGTCGCGGCCTGGATGGCCGTGATGGCCACGGTGTTGACGATGTCCTGCACAAGCGCTCCTCGAGAAAGGTCATTAATGGGTTTACGCAGCCCCTGCAGCACGGGGCCGATGGCGACGGCACCTGCGCTTCGCTGCACGGCCTTGTACGTGTTGTTGCCCGTATTCAGGTCGGGGAAGATGAAGACGGTGGCGCGGCCGGCGACGGCGGAACCGGGCATCTTCGTGGCGGCGACGGCGGCATCCGCTGCCGCGTCGTACTGGATCGGCCCCTCGATCAGAAGGTCGGGGCGACGCTCCCGCACGAGGGCGGTGGCGGCGCGCACCTTGTCGACGTCCGCGCCCTGGCCGGACTCGCCGGTCGAGTAGGACAGCATCGCGATGCGCGGCTCGATGCCGAACTCCACGGCCGTCTCCGACGCCGAGATGGCGATGTCGGCGAGCTGCTCCGCGCTGGGGTCGGGGTTGACCGCGCAGTCGCCGTAGACGAGCACCTTGTCGGCGAGCGCCATCAGGAACACGCTGGACACGACCGAGACTCCCGGCCGGGTCTTGATGATCTCGAAGCTGGGCCGGATGGTGTGCGCCGTCGTGTGGGTGGCTCCGGAGACCATGCCGTCGGCCAGGCCGAGCTGCACCATCATCGTGCCGAAGTAGGACACGTCGGTGACCTGTTCCATGGCCTGCTCCACCGTGACGCCCTTGTGGGCGCGAAGCGTCGCGTAGGCCTCGGCGAACTTGTGCCGCAGCACGTCGTCGAAGGGGCTCAGGACCTGGGCCCGGGAGATATCGAGCCCGAGGCCGATCGCGCGCGAGCGCACCTCGAACTCCTCGCCCAGGATGGTGATGTCGGCGACGTCGCGGGCCAGCAGGGTCGCGGCGGCGCGCAGCACGCGATCGTCGTCACCCTCCGGCAGCACGATCCGCTTACGGTTCGTGCGCGCCCGCTCGAGCAGCGTGTACTCGAACATCAGCGGGGTCACCACGTCGGCGCGGCTCACCTCGAGCCGGTCCAGCAGAACGGATGCGTCCACGTGGCCTTCGAACAGGGCCAGCGCGGTGTCGCGCTTGCGCTGGGAGTCCGCGGCCATCCGTCCCGGCGTGTGCGTGATGCGCAGCGCCGCGTCGTAGGAGCCGAGCTCGGTGCGGATGATCGGCACCGACGGCGCGAGGCCCTCGACGAGCCGTTCGATCTCGTCGGGCAGGTCGAACCCGCCCACCAGAACGATGCCCGCGATCGACGGGAAGGTCGCGGAGGAGTTCGCCATCAGCACGGCCAGCAGCACCTGCGGCCGGTCGCTGGGAACCACGACGACGGCTCCCTCGAACAGTCGCGGCAGCACGTTGACCATCGACATGGCCGCGACGACCACGCCGAGCGCTTCGCGCGTCAGCAGGGCCGGGTCGCCCTTGACGAGGGTGCCGTTGGTGGCCTGAAGGATGCTCTTCATGCTCGGCGCCACGAGGAACGGGTCCTCGGGCAGCGCCCAGACCGGCACCGAACCCCGCCCGTTGCCGGGCAACAAGCCGGTGTCGATGACGCTGCGCACGGCGTCGATGAGCTCGTCCAGCCGGGCCGGGTCGGCCCGGTTGACGATGACGCCCACCAGGGACACGTGCTCCTCGCGCAGCTCGGCCAGGGTGACGTCGGTCAGCTGACGGATGTCCTCCGGCGTGCGCGGGTCGCTCTGCCCGAGCTGGCGGTCACCCTGGTCGTTCCGGACGACGGTGGCGGCCCGGTCGAGAGTGTCGCCCTGGCCGGGACCGACCCGGCCGCCGAGCACCAGCAGCACCGGCACGCCCAGGTTGGCGGCGATGCGCAGGTTGAAGGCCAGTTCGGTGGGGCTGCCGACATCCGTGTAGTCGGAACCGATCACGACGACGGCGTCACACTGGGCCTCGACGGCCTTGTAGCGCTGCACGATGCGGCCGAGGGCCGCTTCGGGGTCCAGGTGCACCTCGTCGTAGCTGACGCCGACGCACTCCTCGTAACTGAGCGGGGGCAGCGGGCTGGGCGCGGCGCCGGAGGACAGGTGCGAGAGCAGCAGCTCGAGCACGTAGTCGGGGTGGTGCGCCGACCGGGCGATGGGCCGGAACACGCCGACCCGCTCGACGGACCGGAGCAGGGTGTCGAGCACCCCGAGCGCGATGGTGGACTTGCCGGTATTTCCCTCGGCAGAGGTGATGTAGATGCTGTCAGCCACGGTTATACGTTATCTCCACCGGTAGACACGCCGGCATTGTCGAGGGTCACGCCGACGCCGTTGGCGTCCCAGACCCATTCGGTGACCGCGGGGATGTCTTCCCCGTGGTCTCTGGTGTACAAGCGGGCCCGCAGACGGGCATCCTGCATCTCCTGGCGCAGCAGGCCGGCGCGGGCGCCGAGCCCGGGGACGCGGTCGATCACGTCCATGACCAGGTGGTAGCGGTCGAGGTCGTTGAGCATGACCATGTCGAACGGCGTGGTGGTCGTGCCGTTCTCCTTGTAGCCGCGGGCGTGCAGGTTGCCGTGCCCGTTGCGCTTGTAGGTCAGGCGATGAATCAGCCACGGATACCCGTGGTAGGCGAACACGATCGGCTTGTCGGGCGTGAAGATCGCGTCGAACTCCTGGTCGCTGAGGCCGTGCGGGTGGTCCGCCTCGGACTGCAGGCGCATCAGGTCGACGACGTTCACGACGCGCACGGCGAGGTCGGGCAGCCAGTCCCGCAGGATGGCGGCCGCGGCCAGCACCTCGAGCGTGGGCACCTCGCCGGCGGCGGCGAGCACGACGTCGGGAGAGGTGCCGAACTTCTCGGTGCCCGCCCAGTCGAAGATGCCGAGGCCGCGCTTGCAGTGCGCGACGGCCTGGTCCATGGTCAGCCAGTTCGGGGCCGGCTGCTTGCCCGCGACGACGACGTTGACGTAGTCGACGCTGCGCAGGCAGTGGTCGTAGGTGGCGAGCAGGGTGTTGGCGTCGAACGGCAGGTAGACGCGCACGACATCCGCGCTCTTGTTGACGACGTGGTCGATGAAGCCGGGGTCCTGGTGCGAGAACCCGTTGTGGTCCTGGCGCCAGACGTGGGAGCTGAGCAGGTAGTTCAGGCTCGAGATGGAGCGTCGCCACGGGATCTCCCGGGTCACCTTGAGCCACTTGGCGTGCTGGTTGAACATGGAGTCCACGATGTGGATGAACGCCTCGTAGCAGTTGAAGAGGCCGTGGCGCCCGGTGAGCAGGTAGCCCTCCAGCCAGCCCTGGCACTGGTGCTCGGAGAGCATCTCCATCACCCGGCCGGCGCGGGCGAGGTTGGTGTCGCCCTCGTGGTACTCGGCATTCCACTGCTTGTCCGTGGCCGCGTAGACGGCCGGGGCGAGCCGGTTGGATGCCGTCTCGTCAGGCCCGAAGATGCGGAAGTTGTCGGGGTTGTCACGGATGACCTCGGCCAGCCAGGTGCCGAGCACCTTGGTGGCCTCATCGGTGGTGGCGCCCGGCGAGGGAACGTCCACGGCGTAGTCGCGGAAGTCGGGCAGTTTCAGCGCCCGGCGGAGCAGCCCGCCGTTGGAGACCGGGTTGGCGCTCATCCGCAGGTCGCCGTCGGGGGCGAGCGCGCTGACGCGGCGCACCGGGGCGCCGGCCTCGTCGAAGAGCTCCTCGGGCTTGTAGGAGGCGAGCCACTGCTCGAGCACGCGGGTGTGCGCCTCCGTGTCGCGGGCGTTGCTGAGCGGCACCTGGTGCGAACGCCAGGAGTCGACGACCTGGACGCCGTCGATGACGGCCGGGCAGGTCCAGCCCTTCGGGGTGCGCAGGATGATCATCGGCCAGCGGGGCCGCTCGGTGTCGCCGGCGAGGGCGCGGGCCTTGATCTCGGCGATCTCGTTGAGCACGACGTCGAGCGTTTCGGCCATCCGCTGGTGCACGAGGAGCGGGTCTTCGCCGTCGAAACCGCCGGCGACGATGTGGGGCGTGTGGCCGTAGCCGCGCATCAGGTCGAGGAGTTCCTCTTCGGGGATGCGTGCGAGCACGGTGGGGTTGGCGATCTTGTACCCGTTCAGGTGCAGGATCGGCAGCACGACGCCATCCTGCAGCGGGTCGATGAACTTGTTCGAGTGCCAGCTGGTGGCCAGCGGGCCGGTCTCGGCCTCGCCGTCGCCGACGACCGCGGCCACGAGCAGGTCGGGGTTGTCGAACGCGGCGCCGTAGGCGTGGCTGAGCGCGTAGCCGAGCTCGCCGCCCTCGTGGATCGAGCCGGGGGTCTCGGGTGGGGCGTGGCTGGGGATACCGCCCGGGAAGGAGAACTGGCGGAACAGGGCCTTGACGCCCTGCTCGGACTGCTCGACGCCGGAGTAGATCTCGGTATAGGTGCCGTCCAGGTAGGCGTTGGCGACCATGCCGGGGCCGCCGTGGCCGGGGCCGGTGACGTACAGGGTGCTGATCTTGCGTTCCTGGATGATGCGGTTCAGGTGGGCATAAAGAAAATTGAGCCCCGGGGTGGTTCCCCAGTGGCCCAACAGTCGAGGTTTAATGTGGTCCCGCGTGAGCGGCTCGCGCAGTAACGGGTTGTCCAGCAGGTAGATCTGCCCGACCGAAAGATAGTTGGCGGCCCGCCACCAGGCATCCACGCTCTCCAGCGCTTCGGCGCTGAGCGGATGCGGTGGCCTGGCCGGCCAGACGAAGGGTTTACCGGACGATTCAACCATTGGTGCCTCCAGGCACTGTCGGGGCGTTAGCTGCGCCATCTCATCTTACGAGAAGATGGGAAATCGTTATCATTGCTAACGGCCTGCCGCGGCGGGGAGGGCGTGGCGTGTGCGGGCACGCGTGCGGGCATGCGGTCTGGCACGCGTGCGGGCATGAAAAAGACTCCTCGCGCACCCACCAGAGCCCGGTTACCCTTGCTACGTTTCCGTCCTGGGGGAGTTGGCCGAGATGGCGCCACACGAGGAGCCGACTGCCAGTTTAGACACAAAGCGGCCACCCCCAAAACGCTCCGCTGCTCGCTGGTGTGACGAGGGCCGCAGAAACAGGTAAGATTCTCTAGGTCGTTCCCTCATGGGAATGGTCGGCCAGGAGAATTCGCCTAGTGGCCTATGGCGCACGCTTGGAAAGCGTGTTGGGTGAGAGCCCTCGGGGGTTCGAATCCCCCATTCTCCGCCAGTTTCTTGATCATGCGGGATGATTCGCGCGCCCCCAAGGGGCCCGGATCCCCTCCGCCGCAGACTCTGCGCCGTGCCACCGTGCAAGGTTTTCCTAAGTCAGCAAGGTTTTCCTGGGTCAGCCCCCTCCCTGCGTGCATAACTCCTGCAAATCCTTACGATTGTGCCCGATTCGGCCCCAAAACAGTCCGCCATCGAGAAATTGCAGGAGTTATGCACGCGGCGGTCCTTCGACCTGGCCGGATGCGGCGGCTCAGTCGTCGAGGCGGCGCCGGGGGGCGCGCGGGGCCGGGGGCGGCGGCACCTGCTTCGCGGCCACGATGTCCGCGAGAGCGAGGGTCACCAGACCGCGTTTGGTCTCGACCGTGCACTCGGTGTCGGTGCGGGAGCGCAGGTAGCCGACGGCATCCGTCACACCGCCCTCGATCCGGGTGCGCACGACGATGCGGGTTCCAACTTCGGTGACGGAGACGAAGTGCGCGGCGGCGAGGCTCATCCGGCCGAGCCTACCGGCACGGGCTCAGCGCCACATCGGCTCAGCGACACGGCACGGCACCGCGCCGAACCGAACAGCGCAGCACGCGGGCCACGCAGGGCGCACGCCCGCGGCATCCGTGCGCCTCAGGTCAGCCGGGAGAAGGCCTCCACCTTGCGCACATCGCCCGCGATCAGGATGACGTCGCCGGCTTCGAGCCGGGTGTCGAGGGTCGTGTAGCTCCAGCCCTCCCCCTGGCGGTGGAACGCGGTGACGGTGACGCCATGGATGGTGCGCACGCTCGACTCCCCCAGCGGCACGCCGATGATCTCCTTCGGCGGGCTCGTCTTCACGAGGGCGAAGTTCTCGTCGATCTCGATGTAGTCCTGCATCACCCCGCGCACGAGGTGGGCGACCCGCTTGCCCATGTCCTTTTCGGGGTAGATCACGTGGGAGACGCCGATTTGGCGCAGGATCTCGCCGTGCGGGTCGCTGACCGCCTTCGCCCAGATGTTGGGGATGCCCAGCTTGAGCAGCAGGGACGCGGTCAGGATGTTGGCCTGGATGTCGCCGCCGATGGCGACGACGGCGCTGCTGAACTCCGGCACCGACAGCTGCCGGAGGGTCTCCTCCTTGGTGGAGTCGGCCCGGACAACGTGGGTGAGCAGGCGGTTGTGCGCCTGCACGATCTCCTCGTCGCCGTCGATGCCCAGCACCTCGGTGCCGCTGGCCATCAGCTCCAGCGCCAGCGAGCTGCCGAACCGGCCCAGGCCGATCACGACGACGGAGTCGGCTTCAGCCAGGCGGGCGGGCTGGGTGTGCCCGAACAGGGAAAACTTAGCCAATTATGGGCCTCTCCTTCGGTAGTTCATACGTGGTGCGGCGCTCCCGGAGGGCCAGCGCGGACGCGAACGCGATCGGCCCGAGCCGACCGATGAACATGAGCAGCATCAGGATGACCTGGCCCGCCACGGGCAGGCTGGCGGTGATCCCGGTCGACATCCCCACGGTGCCGAAGGCGGAGATCACCTCGAACAGGAGCTGGTCGAGACTGAAGTCGGTGAGCAGCATCAGGGCCACGGTGGAGATCGTGATCACGGCGACCGCCAGGAGCACGATCGTGATCGCCTGGCGGTGCACCGCTCGTGAGAGGCGCTTTCCGAACACGTTCACCGCCACGTCGCCGCGGATCTCGGTCAGCATGATGAAGAACAGCACCGCGAAGGTGGTGATCTTGATGCCGCCGGCGGTTCCGGCCGGGCCGCCGCCGATCAGCATCAGCACGTCCATGCCCAGCAGGCTCGCGGAATCCATCGCACCGACGTCGACGCTGTTGAAGCCGGCCGTGCGCGTCTGCACGGACTGGAAGAAGCCGACCAGGATCTTGCCCGGCCAGTCGAGCGGGCCGAGGGTGGCCGGGTTGGACCACTCCACCGCGGTGATGTAGACGGTGCCCGCCACGAGCAGGGTGATTGTGCCCACCAGCACGATCCGCGTGTTCATGGTCCACTGCAGCGGTGACCGTAAGTGCTTGCGCAGCTGCAGGATAACCGGGAACCCGAGGCCGCCGAGGATGACGGCGCCGGCAATGGGCAGGCAGATGAACGGGTCGGTGGCATACGAGATGAGACTGTCGCTGAACAGGCCGAAGCCGGCGTTGTTGAAGGCCGAAACCGAGTGGAACACCCCGAGCCACAGCGCTCTGCCCACGGGTTCGCCGTAGCCGGTCAGGAACCGCAGGCCGAGCAGCACCGCGACGACCAGCTCCACGACCAGGGAGATGCGAACGACCCCGAGGATGAGGCCCCGCACGTCCTCGAGGCCGAGGCTGCCGGCCTCCGACGCCGTGGTGATGCGCGAGCGCAGGGACATCTTGCGCACGACGGCCAGGCCGATGACCGAGGCGAACGTCATGATGCCGAACCCGCCGATCTGGATCAGCAGCAGGATGACGACCTGGCCGAACGGGGTCCAGGCCGTGGCCGTGTCAACGGTGACGAGCCCGGTCACGCAGATCGCCGAGGTGGCCGTGAAAGCCGCCGCCATGAACGACACCCCGCCGGGCCCGGGCGAGGCTATCGGGAGCATCAGCAGGCCCGTGCCGATCAGGATCGCCACGGCGAAGCCCGCGGTGACGACCTGGGCAGGATGCAACCGGCCTCGCGGCGTTCTCGCGCGGCTCGTCCGCGCCGACTCTGATTGCACCTGATCACTCTACGGTTCGCAAGTCCCGGCAGGGCATATTTCCCCGGTGCAGACGGATGCCCGCACGCGGGTTTCACTCGCGACCAATCCGTTCGCCGGACTGCGCCGGACCACCTGTGCGGCCCGGGTGAAATCCGAGGCCGGAACATAACTAATGATTAGGAGCTCCACATGAACACCATCACCAAGCGTCTCAGTGCATTCGGCGTCACCGGCCTCGCGGCATCCGCCCTCATCGTCGGCGGGCTGGCCGCCCCCGCACAGGCCGCGGAAGCAGACCGTGCTCCCCTGACCGGCTCCTCCAGTTCCGCCAGCCCGACCTCCGCCACGGACACTGTCGACTTCGGCGCGCTGACCGCGGCGATCACCGGCAACGACGCTGACCTGGCCGGAGGCGGCCTGCTCAACGCGCCTCTCGTCAACGGCCCCGTCGTGGATGGACCCGTGGCCGGGGACGTGGCCTCGGGCAACCAGGTGGGCAACGGCGCATCCGTCGGCAACGGCACCTCGGTTCCCGTCGCCTCCGGCAACGACACGGCGGTGACGGCGCCCGTCACCGACGCGGTCGACGGCACCGTTGACGGGGCCCTGGGCGGACTCGACCTGGGTGGCGTGCTCGGCCGCTAGCACCCCGCCGGCGTAGCCGCGGAAAGGACGGCCCCCTCCGGGGTCGTCATTTTCGTCGTCGGCCTTCCGGGGTCGTCCTTTTCGTCGTCGGCGCCGCGTTCCGGGCGCCGGCGAGCCACGGTCCGCCG
>JACMQV010000090.1 GCA_014376815.1 Cryobacterium sp. | reverse complement strand
GGCGCGGTGATGAACTCCGACAGGGGCGGGGAAGGGGGGGGGGCGGAGACCGGGAGCCCGGCCCCCGTGGTGGTCGTCAACGACGACGTCGCGGTCGAGGACTCGACCTTCACCGCGGGCCGCCGGGGCGTGGGCACCACGGTCCTGCTCGAGAAGATCGTGGGTGCAGCCGCCGAGGAAGGCCGCGACCTCGCGGCCGTCACCGCGGTGGCCCGGCAGGTCAATGCGTCCGGCCGCTCCATGGGCGTGGCCCTCAGCAGCTGCACGGTTCCCTCGGCCGGGAAACCGACCTTCGAGCTGCCCGACGATGAGATGGAGATCGGCGTGGGCATCCACGGCGAGCCGGGACGCCGCCGCGTGCCGCTGGCCGGGGCCGCCGAGATCGCCCGTCAACTCGTCGAGCCGATCCTCGCCGACCTGGACTACACCGGCGCCCCGACGATCGTGATGCTGAATGGGCTGGGCGCAACCCCGCTGATCGAGCTGTACGTCATGTACGCCGAAGTCAGGAAGATCCTCGAGGCGGCCGGCATCACGGTCGCCCGCTCACTCGTGGGCAACTACATCACGGCACTGGACATGGCGGGCTGCTCCGTCACGATCCTCAAGGCCGACGATGACCTGCTTCACCTCTGGGATGCGCCGGTGAACACCGCCGGACTGCGCTGGGGGATCTAGCACCATGACGAATGACACGATCAGCCTTGACCAGCTCACCGGCTGGCTCACCCGTTTTCGCGACCTGGTGACCGAGCAGGTCTCCTATCTGACCGAGCTGGATTCGGCCATCGGCGACGCGGACCACGGCTCGAACATGACCCGCGGCATGGGTGCGGTGCTCGACAAGATCCAGGCCGCACCCGCCGGCACCGTCGACGAACTCTTCAAGGGCGTCGGCATGACCCTGGTGACGTCGGTGGGCGGCGCCAGCGGCCCCCTGTACGGCACCTTCTTCCTGCGGATCGGCGCGGCGGCGGGACCGGTCGGGACCCTGGACGCGTCCGGCCTGGCGGCCGGACTCCGGGCCGGGCTGGGCGGTGTCGTTGCCCGCGGCAAGGCCGAGGCCGGGGACAAGACGATGTTCGACGTCCTCGCTCCCGCGCTCGACGCGTTCGACGCCGCCCTCGCCGCGTCCGCCGATCTCTCCTCGGCGGCCCGTGCCGCCTACTCCGCAGCGCAGACGGGGCGTGATGCCACCGAAGCCCTGCTCGCCCGCAAGGGCCGGGCAAGCTACCTCGGGGAGCGCAGCATCGGCCATATCGACCCGGGAGCCGCGTCGACGGCACTGCTGTTCCAGGCTCTGGCCGAGATCCTCGACGAGGAGTAGACCGTGATCGGAATCGTAGTGGTCTCGCACAGCCCCCGGCTCGCGCAGGCGGCGGTGGATCTCGCACTCGAGATGGTCGGGGCCGACGGCCCGGCCATCGCGATCGCGGCCGGTGCCGGCGAAGGCGTGACGGGCACGGATGCGTTCAAGGTCGCCGAGGCCATCGCCGGGGTGTCCTCGTCCGAGGGCGTGCTCGTGATGATGGATCTGGGCTCGGCGGTGATGAGCGCCGAAATGGCGTTGGAGTTCTCGGAGGACCCTGACGTGCCCGTCCGGCTCAGCAGCGCTCCCTTCGTGGAGGGCCTGATGGCGGCGGTCGTGCGCGCGGCGGGCGGCGCCACCCTGGCAGAAGTGGAACGTGAGGCCCGTGGTGCCCTCCGCGCCAAGCAGAGTCACCTCGGCGACGAGGATCCGGCCGCACAGCCGGTCGACTCCGGCCCGGCGGCGGAGCACACGATCGAGGTGGCCCTCCTGAACCCCGACGGCCTGCATGCGCGTCCGGTTTCCATGCTCGTCACGGCCCTCAGCTCCTTCGAGGCGACGGTGACGGTCGCCAACCTCCGCACCGGCAAGCCCCCGGTGCCGGCGAACAGCCCGACCGCCCTGTTGACGGTCGGCGCCCGAAAGGGCGACACGATCTCCGTCGCGGCGGCGGGGCGGCAAGCATTGGAGGCGCTCGAAACCGTGCGCGACCTGGTCGCGAAGGGCTTCGGGGAACTGGAAACCCTGACCGCTCCCGCGCCCCTGCCGGCGCCGGCCGTGTCGCGGCCGGAAGCGCAGCCTTCGGGCGGGGCGCGCTCGAGCGGGCCTCTGGGCGTGAGCCCCGGCATCGCCGTCGGTCCGATCGTGCGGATGCAGGAACCGGTGGACGAGCCGCAGGCGGCAGCCGAACTCTCCCTGCCCGAGCGGGAGACGGCCGTGGAGCGGATCGCGGCGGCCTCGGCATCCGTGGCCCGGGCCCTCGGGGACAAGGCGGCCCGGGTCTCCGGAGCGGCGCGCGGCATCCTGGAGGCCACGGCCCTGATGGCGGTGGATCCCGGGCTGATCGGTGCTGCCGGTGACCGGGTGACCGGGCAGGGCCAGACTCCCGAGCGCGCCGTCTGGGCGGCCGTGGGCGAGGTCGAGTCGGCCTTCCGGGAGCAGGGTGGGCTCCTCGCCGAACGCATCCCGGACCTGCGAGATGTGCGCAACCGCATCGTATCCGAGCTGCTCGGCCGGCCGGCGCCGGGCCTGCCGGATCGTGCCGAGCCGTATGTGCTCGTGGCCCGCGACCTGGCCCCCGCCGACACGGCGCTGATCGATCCCACGGTGTGCCGGGCGATCGTCACCGTCGAGGGCGGCCCGACCTCCCACACGGCCATCCTCGCGCGGGCGCTCGGCCTGCCCGCCGTGGTGGCGGCCCATGATGCGATGGACCTGCCCGAGGGAAGCGTGGTGATCGTCGACGGCGCGACCGGGGAGATCGTCGTGGACCCCACCGACGAGCAGGTGGTGCGAGCCGAGGAACAGGTCGGCCGGGTGGTCGCCTTCGACGGCACGGGGCTGACCCGGGACGGACACCGCGTGCAGCTCCTCGCGAACGTGGCATCGCCCGACAGCGTCGCGGCCGCGATCGAGGCGAAGGCCGAGGGCGTCGGACTCTTCCGCACGGAGTTCTGCTTCCTCGACCACGCCGAGGCCCCCGGTCTCGACGAACAGGTCGCCGCCTACCGCCTGGTCTTCGCCGCATTCCCCGGAAAGAAGGTCACGATCCGAACCCTGGATGCCGGGGCCGACAAGCCGCTGGCCTTCGTGACGGCGGCCGACGAGGTCAACCCGGCCCTGGGCATCCGGGGGTACCGCACCGCGTGGCGGCGGCCGGACCTGCTGGACACCCAGCTGCGGGCCATCGCCCTGGCGGCGGACGCGGAAGACGCCGACGTGGGCGTCATGGCACCCATGATCGCGACCGTGGACGAGTCCGTGGAGTTCGCGGCCCGCTGCGCCCAACACGGACTGCTCAACGTGGGCGTGATGATCGAGACTCCGGCCGCGGCCATCACCGCGGGCGCCATCCTAGACCGGGTGGACTTCGCGAGCCTGGGGACCAACGACCTCGCCCAGTACACCATGGCGGCCGATCGGCTGATGGGGGAGCTCGCCCTGCTCAACGACCCCTGGCAGCCGGCGGTCCTGCGCATGATCCGGGAGGCCTGCCAGGCCGGTGTGGCGGCCGACAAGCCGGTCGGGGTCTGCGGCGAGGCCGCCGCCGATCCGATGCTCGCCGCCATCCTGGTGGGACTCGGGGCGACCAGCCTGTCGATGTCCCCGCGCGCCCTGGGCGGTGTGGCGGAGTTCCTGCGCGGCGTGACCGTGGCCCAGTGCCGGGATGCCGCGGTGGCCGCGGTGGCCGCCGCCGGTGCCGGCGCGGCCCGGTCCGCCGCCGCCGTCCTGCTTCAGCCGGCACGGGTGTCGTGATGGCGCAGCACACCCGCTGATCGGGTGAGGAGCCGGCCCGCTGCCGGCAGCGGGAATGCCCGCCGACTCGCCGGAAAGACGCCCGACAGGAGCGTGGACCCGGCGAGCCGGCGGGCATCTTTCGGTGCCGGGACGCGGGCGTGCTCCCGATTGCACAGACGTGCAGCGACGGCCCGGGGAACCACGGGCATCCGCCCGGGAATCCTGAATGGCATTCACAAAATCCGGGTTCGGCTGCGTCTTCGTGGGTCGAATCTCATCTGCGAGCCGCGATCTCGGATTGGGCAAACGTGCCGGGAATCACCCCGAGGCGCGGTCGCCCGCCCGCCCGGTGCAGGGCATCCGGACTCGGCCGAATCGGCGGGCGTAGTGTGAAATCTGTGATCCGGAAGACCGGTTCACCGCTACCGTCCCACGAAGATGTAGGCGCAAGTTCGACCAGGAAGAAGGTCTGCCATGACCACTCCAATCCGCACAGTCATGAGCCCCGGACGTTACGTCCAAGGCAAGGGAGCGATCGATCGCCTCGGCGAATTCGTATCCCAGATCGGTTCCGCCCCCTTGATCGTCGCTGACGACGTCGTGTGGGGTTTTGCAGGGGAAGCGGTGTCGGCGAGCTTCGCTGCCGCCGACCTCCGAGTGGAGCGGGTCGCATTCGGCCGGTTCGCCACCGCGGCCGCGGTCGACGCGCTGGTCGAGAAGATCCGCGCCACCAAGGCCGACGTGATCATCGGT
Source organism: Cryobacterium sp. (assembly GCA_014376815.1). Classification (GTDB taxonomy): domain Bacteria; phylum Actinomycetota; class Actinomycetes; order Actinomycetales; family Microbacteriaceae; genus Cryobacterium. Next base: position 1,077 of record JACMQV010000090.1, on the reverse strand, counting down.
GTGGGTGGTGGCAGCACGATCGACTCCGCCAAGGCCGCCGGCTTCCTGGCCGGCATCCGCTGGGTCAGCGTGCCCACCGTGGCGTCCACGGATGCCCCCACCTCCGCACTCTCCGTGATCTACACGGAGGAGGGTGAGTTCGTCGAGTACCGTTTCTTCCCGCGCAACCCCGACCTCGTGCTCATCGACACCCAGATCGTGGCCAATGCGCCGGTCGAGTTCCTGATCGCTGGGGTCGGCGACGCGCTGGCAACCTGGCTCGAGGCCCGGGCCACGGCGGCCGCCAACGCGACCACGATGGCCGGGGGGCTGCCGACCCAGACCGGAACCGCGCTGGCCAAGTTGTCGTGGGACGTCATCTGGGAGAACGCCCTTCCCGCGCTCGACGCCGTGCGTGACAACCTGGTCACGCCGGCGCTGGAGAAGCTGGTGGAAGCGAACACGCTCCTGTCCGGGCTCGGTTTCGAGTCGGGCGGCCTGGCGGCGGCCCATGCCATCCACAACGGCCTGACCGCGGCCCCGCAGACCCACGGGCTCACCCACGGTCAGAAGGTCAACATCGGCTCCCTGACCCAGCTGGTCCTCGAGGGCGCGCCACGGGCCGAGGTGGAAGACTTCATCGAGTTCACCACCCTGGTCGGTCTGCCCACCACGCTGACCGAGATCGGACTCAGCCTGGACGACGAGAAGGAGCTCAGGGCCATCGCGACGGCCTCAACGCTGCCGGGCGAGACGATCCACAACATGCCGTTCGTGGTCACGGCAGATGATGTCCTCGACGCCCTCAAGTCGATTGAGCGGCTCTCCCGGTCCGTGCGCGTGGCACGCGGGCTGCCCGCCCCCGTCGCGTACGTGCAGAAGCACTGACATATGCAGAACTGACACGCGCAGAAGCACTGACGCGTGGTCCCGCCGGTCGCCACTCACCGTAGTGGCGGCCGGCGGGCCGTGTCACGCTCCGGGGGCGAGCGCGTGGGCGGGGCCCTCGTCGGTGGACAGGGCGGGGGTCAGCCGGGCCGAGGGGGCCCCGTGCAGGCTGGGCAGCTTCGAGCTGCCGGGCACCACGCAGATCCGGCG
>JACMQV010000089.1 GCA_014376815.1 Cryobacterium sp. | reverse complement strand
GATTCATCGAAAGATGTTTCGGCGGCTATAGCGAGAGGGAAACGCCCGGTCACATTCCGAACCCGGAAGCTAAGACTCTCTGCGCCGATGGTACTGCAGGGGGGACCCTGTGGGAGAGTAGGACACCGCCGGACTTAACTTGCACGACCCAGAATGGCCACCCGCAGGGGTGGCCATTCTGCGTTAACGCCCACCGCGCCCGCGCGGCACCTGGGCGTGAACGACAGCGACAAGGCCACCCCACCCGGGGTGGCCTTCTCGCGTTACCGGGCGTCGCGGGTGTGTCAGGGTGTCGTGCCAGGGCCCGCAGGACCCGCCGGGCGTCGCGGCGCACCGTGTGGCAGCCGGCGCCGGTAGAACGTGCACCCGGAGCCACAACCTGCGCCGCGACGACGCACGCGACCCGAGGCCCGTGTCGGAGGTCCCTGGCAGAGTCGGCGCCATGGACGAATGTCGAAAAACCACAGATCCAACCCTCAGGGCGCACTTCGAAGCGATTCGCGAGACCCACGAGGAGATCCTGCGCCTCACCGCTGAGCGTGACGTCCTGATCGCGGAGGCTCGTCGGTTCCAGAGTGCCATCGGGCGTGCCGGGACGAAAGGACGGCGAGGCAGCGGCAGCGGGTGACAGCCAACGAGCGGCGGGCGGCGGGCAGCATGCCGGCGGGCGGCCGGGATCAGCGCTGCGGGAAGTTGTGGGGCAGGCTGTGCAGCACCGGCTGCAGGCGCTCCAGGCGGTCCCGCTCCAGGTTCAGGGCGGCGAACTCGCGGGAGCGTCGCACCGCCGCCACCCCGGCCAGGAAGACCTCGGGCGGCACCGGGGGGAACGGTGAGACATAGGGGGCAGCCTCGGCGGCCAGGCTGGCGGCCAGGCGCAGCCGGGTCGAGGGCGTGAGCTTGGACGCCTGGTTCAGGAACTGGGAGACGCGCCGGGACAGGCGGTCGGGGAGCCGCGCGATGTCGACCGTCTGTGCCCAGGTTTCGAGTTCGAGCGGCACCCCCTGCACCGCGACCGGAAGCTGGGGCACCCGCTCGTGCTGGCTGTAGGTGCCGGCCAGGAGATCGCCCAGGCGCTTCGACTTGCCGTTCAGCAGCGCGGTTGTCGCGGCGAGGCCACCGAAGGTGAAGTAGATCTCGATCACGCCCAGCAGCGCGCGGATGAAGGCGTGGCGCAGCTGGATGGCTCCGCCGTCGTCGCGCACGATCCGGGCCCCGATGGCGAGCTTGCCCAGGGATCGCCCTCCGGTGAGGGTTTCGACGGTCATCGGCACGATCAGGATGGAGAAGACCAGCCCCACGATGCTCAGGGCGCGGGTGAGCGACTCATCGAGCGCCTCGCCCGCCAGGATCGAGACGGTGTAGGCCATGACCAGGAAGAGCAGCAGATACGCGACCCAGTCGATGATCGTGCCCGCAGCACGCAGGATGACGCTGGCCGGCCGCACGTCGAGCGCGACGGCCTCTCCCGTGACGAGTTCGTACTCGCTCAGCGGATACTCGCCGTGATCGGCCACATTTGCGGGCTGCACCATGTCTACTATTAGAGCAGATGGACCTCGACGCGTATTCAGCGGCGCACCGCGCCGAATGGGACCGCCTGGCCGAACTCGGCTCGCAGCGGCGGCTCTCGGGCGCGCAATCCGACGAATTGATCGAGCGTTACCAGGCCGGGGCGACGCAACTCTCCGCCATCAAGACCACCGCCGGGTCGACCGTGCAGGGTGACCGGCTGTCGGTGGCGCTGTCGCGCGCCCGACTGCGGTTCACGGGCGCGGGGGCCAACGTGGTCTCCCAGATCCCGCGGTTCTTCGTGCTGCAGCTGCCGGCTGCCCTGTACCGCCTGCGCTGGCTGACCCTGGCCGTTGCGCTGGTCACGTTCGTGGTGGCCGGCCTCTACGCGGTCTGGGTGTCCGAGGACCCCCAGGTTCTCGCCAACATCGGCTCCGACGCCCAGCTCCAGAAGCTGGTCAACGAGGACTTCGTGAACTACTACTCCGAGAACCCGGCGGCATCCTTCACCCGCCAGGTCTGGACCAACAACGCCTGGATCGCCGCCCAGTGCATCGCGTTCGGGATTGTCGGCGTGTACGTCCCGTACATCGTGCTGCAGAACGCGCAGAACGTCGGCATCACCGCCGCCGTCATGTTCGCGTACGGCAAGGGGGACGTCTTCTTCCTCTACATCGCACCGCACGGCATGCTCGAACTGACCGCCATCTTCGTGGCCGCCGCCGGGGGGCTGCGCATCTTCTGGGCCTGGATCGCTCCGGGGCCCCGCACCCGGGGCCAGGCACTGGCCGAGGACGCGCGCGCGCTGTCCACGGTGGCCATCGGCCTGATGTTCGTGCTGCTGGTGTCCGGGGTGATCGAGGGTTTCGTCACCCCGGCGCCCTGGCCCTGGCCGGTCAAAATCGGGATCGGGGCCGTCGCCCTGCTCGCATTCCTCGCCTACATGGTCGTGGTCGGCGGCCGGGCGGTGCGAGCGGGGGAGACGGGCGACCTCGAAGAATTCGACGCCGGCAGCACCCGGATCTACGCCGCGTAGGCAGGCAGGCCCCGGGTCACAGGCGGCCGGCCGCCTTCAGGGCGATGTACCGGTCGGCCAGGTCCGGCGGCAGGTCCGCGGGCGAACCGGTGACGACGTCCGCGCCCTGCTGACGGATGGCCGCTGACACGCGGGCCACGTCGAGCAGTGCCCGTTCCGCCGCCGCCGCGCGGTAGATCTCCTCGCGGGTGCCGCGTTCGCGGGTGGCCTGCAGCGTGGTGGGGTCGGTGACGGATGCCACGACGACGGTGTGGTGGCGGGTCAGCTGCGGCAGCATGGAGAGCAGCGCGCTCGAGGCGCCGGCGGCATCGATCGAGGTGATCAGAACCACCAGGGCGCGCTGGGTCGTGACCGAGCGCACCTGGCCGGGCACGGCGGACCAGTCCGTCTCGATCAGCTCGGGCTCGATCAGTGCCATCGCGTCGACCATGCGGGAGAGGAGTTCCGCGCCCTGCGCGCCCTGAACCCGCCCGCGGGTGCGGCGGTCGTAGGCGATGAAGTCGACCCGGTCGCCGGCCCTCGAGGCCAGGGCGGCGAGCAGCAGCGACGCCTCGAAGGCCGTGTCGAGGCGGGGTTCGTCGTCGACTCGCGCGGCCGAGGTGCGGCCGCTGTCCACGAGGATGACGACCCGGCGGTCCCGTTCGGGCCGCCAGGTGCGCACCATGGTGTCGCCCCGCCTGGCCGTGGCCCGCCAGTCGATGGACCGAACGTCGTCGCCGCGAACGTATTCGCGGAGGGAGTCGAATTCGGTGCCCTGACCGCGCACCAGGAGGCTGGTGCGCCCGTCGAGTTCCTTGAGCCGGGTGATCCGCGACGGCAGGTGTTTGCGGGCGTTGAAGGGCGGAAGCACCCGGATGCGCCCCGGCGCCAGCAGCGTCGCCTGCCGCGCCCACAGGCCGAGGGGCCCGAACGAGCGCACGGTCACCTGCTCCACCCTGCGCTCACCGCGCCGGAGCGGCGTCAACGTCAGCGACACCAGTCGGCGTTCGCCGCGCGGGACGGCCAGCGGGGTGCGGTTGTTCCCGGCGCCGGCGGACGGCTGCCAGGCATCCCGCACCACCAGTCTCAGATCCCGCGAGCCGTTGTTGGTCAGGAAGAGGTCGCTCGTCACGGACTCCCCGAGTCGCACCCGGGCCGGCAGGCTCCGGGACACGGAGAGCGTGCGGGGCGAACCCGCCAGCGTCAGGTCGAGGATGCCCACGGCCAGCACGCTCAGCAGCCACAGCCCGAGCACGGCCGCCGCGGCGCCGGGCGTGCGCCCGAGCAGCACGATCGGCACGACGCCGAGGGCGACGAGGGCGACGTACCGGCCGGTGAGAGTCACGTTAGATCGGCACCTGCACCTGCGCGAGCACCGCGCGCAGGATCGCGTCCACCGACACGCCTTCGAGCTCGGCCTCGGGGCGCAGTTGCAGCCGGTGTCGCCAGACCGGCAGCACCATGGCCTGGACATGATCGGGGGTGATCGAGTCGTACCCGCTCAGCCAGGCCCAGGCCTTGGCCGACGCGAGCAGCGCCGTCGTGCCGCGCGGGCTGACGCCGAGTTTCACCGACGGGCTGCGCCGGGTGGCCCGGGCCAGGTCGACGATGTAGCCGAGAACGTCGGCGCTGGCGCCCACGGCCGCCACGGCCGCCTGCGCCGCCCTCAACTCGTCCGCGCCGAGCACGGCGGTGACCCCGGCGGCGGCCAGGTCTCGGGGGTTGAAGCCCGTCGCGTGTCGTCGCAGCACCTCGAACTCCGCGTCCCGCTCCGGGATGTCGAGCACGAGCTTGAGCAGGAACCGGTCCAGCTGGGCTTCCGGCAGCGTGTAGGTGCCCTCGTATTCGATCGGGTTCATGGTCGCCGCGACGATGAACGGGTCCGGCAGCGGCAGTGACACGCCGTCGACGCTGACCTGCCGCTCCTCCATCGCTTCGAGCAGGGCGGACTGGGTCTTCGGCGGGGTGCGGTTGATCTCGTCGGCCAGGAGGATGTTCGTGAACACCGGCCCGTTCCGGAATTCGAACTCGCCGACCCTGGCGTCGTAGACGAGCGAGCCGGTGGCGTCACCCGGCATCAGGTCCGGGGTGAACTGCACCCGCTTGGTCTCGAGGCTGAGCGCGTGGCTCAGTGAACGCACAAGGAGGGTCTTGGCGACCCCCGGCACGCCCTCGAGCAGCACGTGGCCGCGGGCCAGCAGTGCGATGATCAGTCCGGTCACGGCTCCGTCCTGTCCGACGACAGCCTTGCCGACCTCGGTGCGCACCTGGGCGAGCGAGCCTCGCAGGGTATCGACAGCGGTGTGAGTGCTCATGAGTCCATTCTTCCGGGTGGCGGTGACGGTGGCGGGGTGGTCGCTCGGCCGGTCGCCCGCTCGAGTTCCTGGAGTCGGTCGGAGAGGGCCACCAGTTCGGGATCGGTCGCGGGCACACTGTCCACGAGGACGGCCCGAACCTCCCCAGCCGGCCGATCGGTCACCCGGGTCACGGCCAGGATCACGTCGTCGAGAGTCGCCAGCCGGGACAGTCCGACCTGGCCGGCGAGGCGCTGTACGGCCCCGACGCGCAACGCGTCGAGAGCGCGCAGGCGGGCGCTGCTGCGGGCGTACAGGCGGGCCCTGCCCTCCATCGTCTCGCTCGCGCGCACCGTGACGGGCAGGTTCTCGGCGACGAGGGGCCCGAACCGCCTCCCGCGCCAGATCATCGCCGCGACGGAGACGAACACGAGGAGCACCAGGGTGGGGGTGACCCAGCCGGGCGTCAGCTCCCCGAGCGACGGGGGCCCGGTCTGCTCCACATCAGCGATGGTCGGCAGGTACCAGACGACTTCGTCGCCGGCTCCGAGAAGGTTGAGCGCGAGCGCGGCGTTCCCGGCGAGGGCGATCCGGTCGTTGTTGAACAGGGAATCGTCCGCCACCAGGGTCAGGGTCGGGCCGGCTGCGACGCGTTCGACCACGGAGAAGGCGCCCGTCCCGGACGGGAAGCAGCCGGACAGCCCGGCCGACCCGGCCGGGAAGGTCGGGGTGTGCCCGCCGGGGGAGAGGGTTCCCGCCTTCACGGCGGCCGGTACGGTGCACCCGGCCGGCGCCGCGTCCTTGCCGGCGGCGCCGCCGAAGCCCACCTCGGGGGCGAGCGTCTGCAACATGAGGAAGTCCGGGCCGGCGACCACGGTGCGCGGGGCGAGACCGGCGACCGCGGCGAGCTGGCCGGCGGTCAGGAGGCCGCCCTCGTCGAAGAAGAAGACGGTCGGGTCCTCGGCCCGGGCGGCCGCGGCACGGGCTTCGGCGAGGGTGTCGGCCACCGTCACGGACACGCCCTGGCCCCGGAGCACTTCGACCAGGGCCCTGCCGCCGGTCTGGGCGGCGCTGTCTGCGGCGAGTGGTGGCTTGCCCGCGCTGGTGCCACCGGCAAGTAGCGTGGCGACGATCGCGACGAGCAGGGCGCCGGCGCCGGCCAGCACCCAGAAGCGCACCTTCCGGCCGGTGACGCGCAGAGTGGGTGTCAGGGAGACGGCGTTCTGCCCCGCCCGGCCGGCGCATGCCGTCGGGGTGGCCGGCGAAGGCCTGGCCGACGGATGCCTGGCGGGGGATGGGGTGGCCGTCCGGGATCCTGGTGTCATGACAGGGCCGTCGGGGCGGGATCTTCGCTGTGCGACGGCCGCGCGGAGCGGAGATCGCTCTCGAGGGCGGCCAGCGCCAGGAAACGGGCCTCCGTGCCGGCCTCACCCAGATACCGCACCCCGTCGAAGGTCTCGGCGGCCTCGGCCAGCCTGCCCTGCTCCCCGGGGAAGGCTTCGGCCGCCTGGGCCGCGAAGGAGTGCGCGGTGGTGCCGGGCACGGCGACCAGGATTGTGCGCTCGGACAATCCGCGCGCCAGTGCGCGGAACATCTCCGCGCTGGCCAGGCTCCACTCCCGGTTCGCGGCGGCGCCGAGCGCCGCCCGCCGCAGGTCCGCGGCCGACCGCCGGTCGTCTACCCCGAACAGGTCGGCCGGAAGACGACTGCGCCGGTTCAGCCGGGGCAGGCCGAAGATGAGCAGCGCCGCCACGACGACGGCCGCCAGCACCACCGTGACGATGAGCGGAATCCAGCCGGTGAGGCCATCACCGGACGGTGCGCTGAGCGAACCGAACCAGTCGAGGACAGCCGAGGAGACCCGGTCGAACCACGTCGGCCGGGCGGCCTGGTATGGGGCCTTGGCGAGTTCTTCGCGCAGCCACCGCTGCGCCTCGGGCGCGTCGGGATCGACCGGTATCCCCCGTACCACCGCGTCGAGCCCCCAGCCCCCGCTCATGCCCGGACAGTCTCCGGCCCTGGCGCCGCCGAGGCCGGAACCCGATAGGGGTCCGGCACGTCGCTGCCCGGGGCTGATTCGACGAAGCGGGCCAGTTCGAGGTCGAGCCCCTCCTTGCGCATCCGCAGGTCGATGTAGATCAGGGCGGTCGTGGCCGACTGCACCACCGAGGCGACGGCGCCGAGCACCAGCGCGACGAAGATGATCAGCACGTACAGGATGACCGAGGGCAGGTAGGCGTCCAGGGCGGCGTTCGGGTCGACGAGGGAGACGGCGACGCCGAACAACAACGTGAGCGGCGTCGACACCACCTGGGCGACGATGTTGACGATCGCGGCGACCAGGAACTGCACGCCCAGAGTGCGCCAGAAGTAGCCCCGGGTGAGCGACCAGGAACGACGCACGGCGGCGCGGATGCCCAGGTGCTCGAGCACGATCAGGCTCGGCACGAGCGAGGTCTTCGTGAACAGCCAGGCGCCGAGGCCCAGGAGGGCGAGCGACCCGAGGATGCCGGTGACCACGCCGAGCGCCACCCACGCGCCGCCGATCAGGACGAAGAGCGCCACGGCGCCGGCCACCACGGCGATTCCCACGAGCAGGCCGGCGCTGAGCAGGCAGGTCCAGAGCGCCAGCGGCCACAGGCGGCGTCCCGCCGCGCGCCAGAGCGCCCCCAGCCGGAGCTTCTCACCGAGCGTGGCCCGGGCAACCTCGACCACGATGACGCCCTGCAGCAGCGCGGACGCGAGCACCGACAGCGCCAGCGGCACGAGCGCAGAGAGCACGATCGTCAGGTTGGCGCCGGCCCCGACCTCCGCGCGGTCCTCCATCGGGGTGTTGGCGACGCGGTCGAGGGCGTAGAACGTGACGAGCCCCACCACGACGAGGGTGACGAGGGTGATGGCGGCCTGCACGATCAGGGCGCTGCCGAAGGTGGCCTTCGGGTTGCGCCGGAGAACCTGGAACGGCGCCCAGAGCAGGGTGCCGAAGCCGAGCGGTCGCAGCGGGATCAGGCCCGGCCGCGGCGGCGGGGTCCACGCGGCGGGTGGTGGCGCCCAGCCCGGTGGCGTCCCGGAGCCGACCGGCGCTGCGCCGACCGGCGGCACGAAGGCCGGCGTGTGCGCGCCGAGGGCAGGAGCAGAGCGCCCGTCATCGGCCGGGGAGTGCCAGTTCTGCGGGTCCGTCACGAAACCTATGCTGGCATAACTCGGCCCTGAATGAGGACGTTGAGCGTTCGCACGGCACACTCGACTACTCTTAGCCCAGAGATTGACTGACTCACCGGGGTATTTTGGGTGACTGAGTGGAAAACGGTTTGATGAACGCACGTATTTTGGTCGTCGATGACGATACCGCACTGGCCGAGATGATCGGAATTGTGCTCCACGCGGAAGGGTTCGACCCGGTTTTCTGCGCGGACGGTTCCCTCGCCCTGGAGGCGTTCCGTGCCGTCAAGCCGGATCTGGTCCTGCTGGACCTCATGCTGCCCGGCCTGGACGGCATCGAGGTGTGCAGCCTCATCCGCGCCGAATCCGGGACGCCCATCATCATGCTCACCGCACGAACCGACACGACCGACGTCGTCAAGGGCCTCGAGTCCGGTGCGGACGACTACATGGTCAAACCGTTCAACCCCAAGGAACTGGTCGCACGCATCAGGACGCGCCTGCGCCCGGTGTCGACGGACACCTCGGCCAACCTGCAGATCGGCGACCTGGTCGTCGATGCCGCGGGGCACGAGGTCCGGCGGGGCGAACGCCAGATCAACCTCACCCCGCTCGAGTTCGACCTGCTCCTCGCCCTCGCCTCCAAGCCGCAGCAGGTCTTCACCCGCGAGATGCTGCTCGAGCAGGTCTGGGGTTACCACTACAAGGCTGACACCCGACTGGTCAATGTGCACGTCCAGCGTCTGCGGGCCAAGGTCGAAGACGACCCGGACAACCCCCGCATCGTGATGACGGTGCGCGGCGTCGGCTACCGGGCCGGCGCGGCCGGCTAGGTTCCTCGTGGTCGCTCGCACCGGAGCCGCCCGCTTCACGGCGCGGGACTGGCGGGACTGGCGGGACTGGCGGGACTGGCCGGCCAGGCTCGCCGCCACGTGGCGCTCGTCCCTGCAATTCCGCACCGTGACCATCACCGTGGCGCTGTCCGGGGTGGCCATCGGCGCGGTCGGCGTCTACGTGTCCGTCAGCGTGGGCAATGACCTCTTCCAGTCCCGCCTCAGCCAGGTCCTGGTCGATTCGAGCCGGGCGACCGTTGCCGCCCAGGGCATCTTCGACGCCTCCGACGCCGCGGACCGGGTGGAGGTTCAGGCGCTGGTCGGTTCCGCCCGCACCTTGATCACCGCGGCATCCTCGAGCCAGCTGATCGCGATCTTCCGCGTGCCCGGGCAGGACGCCTCGACCGTGGCTCCCCAGGACTCCTCCTCCTTCGGCGATTCGAACGGGGTCATCACGAGCGACCTCCGCGCCGCCGTGCAGGATAACGCCGGGGAACAGTTCTGGCAGTCGGTGAGGCTCGCAACGGATGACGGCGGGCAGGCACCGGGGATCGTCGTCGGTTCGCAGATCGCCGTCCCCGTCGCCGGCCGGTACGAGCTCTACATCGGGTATAGCCTGGCCGACGCCGAGTCGACGCTCCTGTTCGTGCAGCGCACGCTGGGCGTGGCCGGCCTGATCCTGATCCTGCTGATCGGCGGGGTGACCTGGGTCGTCGTGCGATTCGTCGTGACGCCCATCCGCGTGGCGGCCGCCACCAGCCAGCGGCTCGCCTCCGGTGACCTCGGCGTCCGGATCCCGGAGAAGGGGGAGGACGTCATCGCCACCCTCGCCCGCTCGTTCAACGGGATGGCGGACAGCCTGCAGAGCCAGATCAAGGAGCTCGCGGACCTCTCCGAGGTGCAGCAGCGCTTCGTGTCCGACGTCTCCCATGAACTCCGCACCCCGCTGACCACGATCCGGCTGGCCGGCGACGTGCTGTACGACCAGCGGTCCACGTTCCCGCCGGCCATCGAACGCACGGCGGAACTCCTGCACACGCAGGTGGAGCGGTTCGAACTGCTGCTCAGCGATCTGCTGGAGATCAGCAAGTACGACGCGGGCTCGGTGCAGTTGGAGACCGAGCCGACGAATCTGGTCCACCTCGCCGAGGACGCGATCGATGGGCTGCGGTCGCTGGGCGAGTCCAAGGGCACCGACCTCATGCTGGTCGCTCCGGGCGGGCATCTGGACGCCGAGGTCGACCCCCGCCGCATCCGGAGGATCATGCACAACCTGATCGGCAACGCGATCGAGCACGGGGAGGGCCGGCCCATCGTCGTGTCCGTCGACAGCAACGAGAGCTCCGTGGCATTGTCGGTGCGCGACTACGGGATGGGCATGAGCCAGGCCGAGATGGGTCACGTCTTCGACCGGTTCTGGCGGGCCGACCCGTCGCGCAAGCGCACCATCGGCGGGACCGGCCTCGGTCTGTCCATTTCCCTCGAGGACGCGGTCGTGCACGGCGGCTGGCTCCAGGTCTGGTCCAACCCGGGCGAGGGGTCCTGTTTCCGGTTGACCCTGCCGCGCCTGGCGAAGGGCGCATTGTCGACGTCGCCGAGCCCGCTGCCGCCGGACGACGCCGGAGCCACGGGTCCTGCCGCCGCCCCCCGGGGTGTGGAGGGGAACGATGCGTAGTCCCGGCCGCTTCCTGGGCGCACTATCCGTGTGTGTGCTGCTGCTCACCGGATGCTCCGGCATCCCGGGCGACGGCGGGGTGCGGGCCGGCCAGGCCGCGGAGCCCGGTGCCACGCCGGCGCCCGTTTTCCTGCCCTCCCGGCCCCAGAAAGATGCCAGCCCGGAGGGGATCCTGCGCGGCTTCATCGACGCCGCCACCAGCCCGGAAAACGACTACGCCATCGCCCGGGAGTTCCTCGCGCCGAACTACAGCAGCTCGTGGGAGCCCGACACCGGCGTCACCATTGACGACGGAACCGGGCGCAGCATCGTCGCGGTGGGCGACACCCAGCAGATGCAGTTCTCGGTGAACCCGGTCGCCGAGGTCGACGCCCGCGGCGAATATCGCGAGGTGGAGTCGTCCGCGGCGGTGTCCCTCCGCTACCAGTTCGTGCAGGTCGGCGGGCAGTGGCGCATCGGCGCGGCCCCGAACGGGACCGTGATCGACCGGAACATCTTCGGGGACGTGTTCACCTCCCAGGCCCTCTACTTCTTCGACCCCGGTTTCGCCTATCTGGTGCCCGACCTGCGCTGGTACCCGCGCGGCGCGGCCACCCTGACGAAGATCGTCAACGGCCTGCTCGGCGGGCCCAGCCCCTGGCTCGCCGGGGCCGTCTCGACCGCGTTCCCGGACGGCACCAAGCTCACAGCGGATGCCGTTCAGGTCGTGGCGCGGGACGCCAAGGTCGACCTCAACAGCGAAGCCCTCAATGCGGACCGGGTCACCCTGCAGCGCATGCAGGCCCAGTTGGGCGCGAGCCTCCCGCCCGGTCTGACCGTGACCATCACCATCAACCGGAACTCGCAGGAGATCGGAGACCTGGGCGGCGGCGCCCCGGCCCTGAACCCCCGCGTCGGCGCCCGGGCGCTGGTGTTGCGGGACGGGGAATTCGGGTTCCTCGCCGCGACCGGCAAGGCGATCACCCCCATCGCCGGCCTCTCGGAGCCGGTCGCGTCACTGAACCCGGCCGCCGTCGTGCTCTCGCCGGGCCAGACCCTGGCCGCCGTGCTGGCGGCGGGGGGCGTGTACGGGGGGCGGGTCGGAGGCGACCCGGTGTTGCTCGATCCGCGTGCGGGGCTGATCCCGCCCGCGGTCGACAACTTCGGCTTCGTCTGGTCCGTGCCGTCGACCCGGCCGGGCGAGTTGTTCGCCTACGGGCCAAACGGGGACGCCGTCGCCGTGCCGACGCCCTGGCCGGAAGCGTCGATGATCCAGTCCCTGCGGGTGTCGCGGGACGGCACCCGGCTGATCGCCCTGCTCCAGAACGGCACGGACACAAGGTTCGTCGTAGTCGCGATCACCCGGGACAAGAACGCGCCGGTCTCTCTCGGCGATGAGGTGCAGCTGGCCTCGGAGGCTGGAGTCCCCGTCGACGCAACCTGGATCGACGAGCTCACGGTGGCCTACCTGACCAGGCTGCCGAGCGGTGAGGAACGGATCGTGTCCCAGCAGCTCGGCGGCGTCAGCACCCGCCTCGAGTCCGCACCGGACAGCACGGGGATCGTGGGCAGCAACAGCCTGCGCGATCTCCGGGCGATCTCGTCCACCGGCGGGCTCCTGGTGCAACGCGGGGTCGGCTGGCAGGAACGCCTGGGCGGGGTCACCCTCCTGGCCACCCAGCAGGGCATCGGCGGGTAGCTCCTCCACCGGGGCGCGGTGGCCCCGGACTGCACCGGCGGACGCGGTCCGGCGCGGTCCGGCCGGTCATGGCGCAGGCTGGCCGGATGAGCAGACCGGATCGGGTGCCGCGGGCCGTTTTGGACGCGTGGGCGGTGATCATGCCGACCGCGTGCAGCGGCTGCGGCGCCCCCGATCGCTCCCTGTGCGCAGCCTGCCGCGGGCAGTTGCGACCGACTGTGCACTCCTCCGAGCGACTCGGGGTGAGCGTGTGGTCCGCCCTCGACTACGCCGGAGTGCCCCGGCGGGTGCTGGGCGCCTTCAAGGACGGCGGGCGAACGGATGCCGCCGCCGCGCTCGCGGTGCCGCTGCGGGCGGCCATCGTCGCCGCCCTTGCTTCCCAACCGGAGCCGGGCATCCATCTCATCACCATCCCCTCGTCGCGGCGCGCCTGGCGCAGCCGGGGCTACCACCCGGTGGAGCTGCTGCTCCGGCGGGCGGGGCTGCGGGCCACGGAGGTGCTCAGACCCGCCGGGGAGACGGTCGACCAGGTGGGCCTCGGCATCGAGGCCCGACGCCTCAACCGGGACCGGTCGCTGGTTGCTCGGCGGTCGCTCGGCGGCATCCGGGTGCTGGTCGTCGACGACATCCTGACCACCGGCGCCACCGTTCTCGAAGCGCGACGCGCCGTGCTGGATGCCGGCGGCGAGGTGGTCGGAGTGGCCACACTGGCGGAAACACGGCGCCGTCATCCAGACGTCGGGAGTTCACCTGAAACTCCTTGACAAAAGCTGTGACTTATCCCGTCCACCCGGCTACGGTAATTATAAAGGCGCGTAATAATCGCCCGAACAGGGGCGGTTCGCCAGAGCTGGAGGTCGTCATGGAAACAAACATCGTGGGACGAAACCTGGGGATCACCGATCGTTTTCGGGAGTACGCCACCGAGAAGGCCGAGAAGATCTCCGCCCTCGCGGACAAGGCCCTGGCTCTCGAAATCAAGCTGAGCCGGCACCGTGAGAGGAACGGGTCCACGGGCAATGACCGGGTCGAATTGACCCTGATCGGCAAGGGCCCGATCGTTCGGGCCGAGGCCGACGGTTCCGACAAGTACGCCGCCTTCGACGTTGCGCTGGGCCGGTTGCTGGAGCGCGTGCGCCGGGCGAAGGACCGCCAGAAGGTGCACCGCGGCGGGGCGCACCGCCCGATCTCACTGCACGACGCGGCATCCGTCGATTTCAGCGTCGTCGACATCAAGCCGGCCGACGCGGAGACCCTCGAGCGCGTTCGCACCGGGGCGATCAACATCATCACCGACGAGGAAGCCGCGGCATCGGCCGAGGAACCGGCCGAGGTCTACAGCCCGGTCGTCATCCGTCGCAAGGTGTTCGCCGCCTCGCCGATGACGGTCGACGATGCGCTGTATTTCATGGAACTCGTCGGGCACGACTTCTACCTGTTCCAGGACGCGGAGACGAAGCGCCCCAGCGTCGTCTACCGGCGCAAGGGCTGGGACTACGGCGTCATCGAACTGGAGGAGAACTCCGGAGAGGTCGGGGAGGCCGTACCTTCGGCCGGCTAGCGCAGCATCTGACCAACTAGCCTTGTTATAGTTGCCGGATATCGGTCGCTGCAAGCGTCCGACGACGACGACAGGCGTGTGCACACGCCGTGACGACTAGTGGAGTGCATTCGTGGCCTCAATTCTGGAAAAGGTTCTTCGTGTTGGTGAAGGGCGCGTGCTGCGTCGCCTCGAGCAGTATGCGAAGGCCATCAACGCGCTGGAAGAAGACTTCAGCCACCTCACCGACGAGGAACTGAAGAACGAGACCGTGTTGCTGCGTGAGCGCTATTCGGGCGGTGAGTCGCTGGACGACTTGCTGCCCGAGGCGTTCGCGGCCGTGCGAGAGGCATCCACCCGTACCCTGGGGCTGCGTCATTTCGACGTGCAACTCATGGGCGGGGCGGCGCTGCACCTGGGCAATATCGCCGAAATGAAGACCGGCGAGGGAAAGACGCTGGTCGCCACGACCGCCGCCTACCTGAACGCCATCACGAGCCGCGGCGTGCACATCATCACCGTCAACGACTACCTCGCCAGCTACCAGAGCGAGCTGATGGGGCGCGTGTTCCGCGCCCTGGGCATGACCACCGGCTGCATCCTCTCCGGGCAGACGCCGGCCCAGCGCCACGACCAGTACCTCGCGGACATCACCTACGGCACGAACAACGAGTTCGGCTTCGACTATCTGCGGGACAACATGGCCTGGCAGGCCTCCGACATGGTGCAGCGCGGGCACTACTCCGCCATTGTCGTCGAGGTCGACTCGATCCTCATCGACGAGGCTCGGACGCCGCTGATCATCTCCGGCCCGGCATCCGGCGAGGCGAACCGCTGGTTCACCGAGTTTGCCAGCCTGTCGAACCGGCTCATCCCCGACGTCGACTTCGAGGTCGACGAGAAGAAGCGCACCGTGGGCGTGCTGGAATCCGGCATCGAGAAGGTCGAGGACTACCTCGGCATCGACAACCTCTACGAGTCCGCGAACACCCCGCTGATCTCGTTTCTGAACAACGCCATCAAGGCCAACGCCCTGTTCAAGAAGGACAAGGACTACGTCGTGATGAACGGCGAGGTGCTGATCGTCGACGAGCACACCGGCCGCATCCTGATGGGCCGCCGCTACAACGAGGGCATCCACCAGGCGATCGAGGCCAAGGAGGGTGTGGCCGTCAAGGCGGAGAACCAGACCCTGGCCACCGTGACGCTGCAGAACTACTTCCGGCTGTACTCGAAGCTCTCCGGCATGACCGGCACGGCCGAGACCGAAGCCGCCGAGTTCATGAGCACCTACAAGCTCGGTGTGGTCTCCATCCCGACGAACAAGCCGATGAAGCGCATCGACCAGGCCGACCTCGTCTACAAGAACGAGGAAGCCAAGTTCGGTCAGGTCGTCGAGGACATTGTCGCCCGGCACGAGAAGGGCCAGCCGGTCCTGGTCGGCACGACCAGCGTGGAGAAAAGCGAGTACCTGTCCCGGCTGCTGGCGAAGAAGGGCGTGCGCCACGAGGTCCTGAACGCCAAGAACCACGCCCGTGAGGCCGCCATCGTCGCGCAGGCCGGGCGCCTCGGCTCGGTGACCGTCGCCACCAACATGGCCGGTCGTGGAACCGACGTCATGCTCGGGGGCAACGCCGAGTTCCTCGCCGTCGCCGAGATGAACGCGAAGGGCCTGAGCCCGGTCGAAACGCCGGATGACTACGAGACGGCCTGGGACGACGTGTTCGCGGGCGTGAAGGCCAAGGTCACGGAAGAGGCCGACAAGGTCGTCGAGGCCGGCGGACTCTACGTGCTCGGCACCGAGCGCCACGAGTCGCGCCGCATCGACAACCAGCTCCGCGGCCGCAGTGGCCGCCAGGGCGACCCGGGCGAGAGCCGCTTCTACCTGTCGCTGACCGATGACCTGATGCGCCTGTTCAACGCCGGCGCGGCGGAGAGCCTGATGGGCCGTCAGGGGATCCCCGACGACATGGCGATCGAGTCCAAGGTCGTCAGCCGCGCCATCCGATCCGCGCAGTCACAGGTCGAAGGCCGCAACGCCGAAATCCGCAAGAACGTGCTCAAGTACGACGACGTGCTGAACCGCCAGCGTGAGGCGATCTACGGTGACCGGCGCCACATTCTGGAGGGCGACGACCTGCACGAGCGCACGCAGCACTTCCTGGAGGACGTCATCGACGAGGTGCTCGACGTGCACGCCGGCGACGGCAACGGGGACGACTGGGACTTCGACGCCCTCTGGACCGAGCTCAAGACCCTGTACCCGGTGGGGCTGACCATCGACGAGGTTGTCGCCGAGGCGGGGAACCGCGGCAAGATCAACCGCGACTTCATGCGCCGAGAGATCATCTCGGACGCCAAACTGGCCTACCAGCGCCGGGAGGAGTCCCTCGGCTCACCGGCGATGCGCGAACTGGAGCGTCGTGTGGTCTTGTCGGTCATCGACCGCCGCTGGCGCGAGCACCTGTACGAGATGGACTACCTGAAGGACGGCATCGGCCTGCGCGCCATGGCCCAGCGCGACCCGCTGGTGGAGTACCAGCGCGAGGGCTTCGCCATGTTCCAGCAGATGATGGGACAGATCCGTGAGGAGACCGTCGGGTTCCTCTTCAACCTGGAGGTGGAGGTCAGCCAGGCCACCGGCGCCGTCGCCAGTCCCGTCGTCGCGGCCAAGGGCCTCACCGCGTCCGCCACCGATGAGAAGCTCAGCTACACCGCCCCGAGCGATTCGGGCGGAATCGAGGTGCGCGACCAGCGCGGCCAGATCCAGCAGGCGGCCACGGACCGTGCCCGCCGGGCCGGCGCGGTGGCCCCCGCCGTCGAGGCGGAGGTCGCCGAGACGCCCGCCCAGCGCGGCGCATTCGGTCAGCGCGACACGTCCGGGGCGGCTCCGGTGAACCGCGCCGAACGACGGGCCCAGGGCAAGAAGTAGCCCGCGCCGAGTTGCCGGGAGGACACCGTCGTCACGACGACGAGGATGTTCTTTCCGTGAATCGTGAACGGGTCAGAGCACGTTGATCGCGCTGGCCCGCCAGCGTTTGTCCAGGCCCTCCAGCCGGAGCGCCACCGCACGCACCCTCACCTTGCTGTGCACCATCACGACGGCTTCGATCACGCCGTCCCGCGGTTCCGAGATGGTGACCCGGCCGATCGTGATGGCGGGTCGCTGGGCCCGCTGTCCCTTGACGGCCCGCGCCCGGGCGGAGAGGACGACCCGTTTGAGCAGATGACGGTAGACGTCGTCGCTCACCCACCGGGCGAGTTGGTCGAGTTCCCTCGCCCCGGCCAGGACCTCGATCACGCAACGGGTGAGGTTGATCAGGAGCGGTTCCGGGTCGGGAAGCTGCGCCCGGGAACTCGGCTGGTGGCCGAAGAAGTCATCGGCCTGGAACTTTTCGCTGCGCGAGCTTGGTGTGGGTGTCGGCGCCGTGCTGGCGGCTGGATCGCTCATGACTCCTCCGGGTGCGTGAGTCCGCCGGCCGGGGCAGGGTGCGCCGTGGCCGCCGGGTGGTGCCGGCGTTCGGGTGGATCACCGGACACCCCCTGAGTGGGGGTGGAGTCCTTGGCGGCTACTCAACCAGCCGGGGTCCATGGTGTCGAGGGCTTATAAGCCCTGTGGATAACCGGCACGATCTGTCGGCGGCGGGCGCTAGCTTCGGGGTGTGCGCTGGGACAACCTGTTCGACGATCTCGAGGGGCAGCTCGAACACGAGCTGAACGCCGAGGAGACTGACCTGCGCGCGGAAGAGGAACGGCTCCGGCTCGGGCGGCTGTCCCTGCGCAACCGGCTGACGGGTCTGGCTCGGGCCTCGGGCCCCGGTGCCGGCGTACTCAGGGTGATGCTGGTATCCGGGGAGACCTTGGCACTGCGGCCGACGACGTTCGGCCGGGACTGGCTGGCGGCGGACCTGCTGGATGCGGGGTCGACCGGGGCGCAGTGCGTTCTCCCGCTCGCGGCCGTCGCCGGGGTGATCGTTCGCCGCGACGAGATCGCCGGGTCGCTCGTCACCGAGCCGGAATCGACCGCGAGGCTCGTCGATCGCATCGGACTGCCCTTCGTGCTTCGCGACCTGTGCCGCCGTCGCGCGAGCATCGAGGTTCACACGCGTTCCGGGCTGCTGTGCGGAACGATCGACCGGGTCGGCCGGGACCATGTCGACCTGGCGCTGCATGCGGCGGGAACGCTGCGCCGGGAGGCGGAGGTGCACCAGTACCGCATCGTGCCGATCACCGAGATTCACCTCGTGCGGTTGCCGTAGGACCCGGTGGGCGATCCGGCCTGGCCGGGCCCGCCGCGCTCGCGGCGTCAGTCATGCGGTTTCAGTCGTCGGGGCGGATGATGGTGCCGCCGGACAGCTCGGGAATGTTCCCGAAGTCGGATTGCTGCCACAGGGACATCCGCCGGGCCTCTTCGTACTTGGCTTCGATGAAGGACTCGAGGACCACGCGCTCGACCCGCCAGACCCCGGCCGGTCCGGGAGTCGAGCCGTCCTGGCCGGGCGTGGTCGCAGTGGCAGTGCCGAGACGGATGGCGGGGAGTTCCCCGGTGCGCACCAGCTCCAGCGTCTCGTCCACCGACAGCGACAGGATCTCGGCCGTGTCGGCGAGGGTGAGGAAGCGGCCCACACCGGTGGCGGCCTCGGAATCGTTCATGGAACGATTATGCGTCTCCGCGTGACGCCGTGCGCGGCGGGGGTGCGGCTGTGGATAACTCTCCCGCGTGGGGGAGAAGGCGACGACGATGGTCTCTCGGGACAGAGCATCGAAGGGGAGGCAGGCGTGGTGAGCAATCCGGCGAGGAGAACAGGCCGGCGATTCTGGTTCGACCCCCGATTCGCGATCGGGCTGGCGCTGGTCGTCGCGGCCGTCGTCGGCGTCTATTGGATCGTCGCGGGCAGCGACCGCACCACGGCCGTGTTCGCCGCCCGGTCCACCCTCGCCGTGGGCGACCACGTGGCGGCGTCGGACCTGGTGACGATGCGCGTTCGCCTCGGGTCGACCGACGACCTCTATGTGACCCCGGACCGGCTGCCGCAGGAAGGATTGGTGGTCACGAGGACCATCGCGGCCGGCGAACTCGTGCCCGCTTCCGCCGTCGGGCGTACCAGCGGCGCCGAGCTGACCAGCCTCGTGGTCGAGTTGACGAGCAGCCTCGCCGCGAGCATCGGACCCGGCTCCGTGGTCGACGTCTGGTCGTCGAGGTCAACCGGGCAGGCGGCATACGGCCCGCCGACGGTGTTGGTCGGGCAGGCCGCGGTGGTGCGTCTCGTCGAACCGGCCGGGCTCGCCGCCCCGTCAGGTATCCGTTCGCTGGAGGTCCTGGTGCCCAAGGGCGCCGTCGCGGCCGTGCTCGAGGCGATCGCGAACCGGGACGCGATCGCCGTGGTGCCCGTCAACGAACCCCTGGGGAAGTAGGCGTGGTCACCCTCGCCCTGGCGCTCGAGCGGCACACGGAGGACCGATTGCTGGTGGACCTGATCGGGCGGGGCCACGTGATCGTCGCCCGCTCGGTGACGGCGGGCGAGGTGATCCTCGCGCTGCGCCAGAGCGCCCCGGAGGTCGTGCTGGTCGGCCCCGCCCGGACCACGCTCACGGCGGACCTGATTGCCGCCTGCGATGCGCACGGCGCACGGCTGATCGCGCTCGCCGCATCCGACCAGGACCGCCGGCACGCGGCCGGCCTCGGACTGCTGGACGTGCTGGATGCGGCCACGGACTGGTCCGAGATCGAGGAGCTGATCGCGCACGGAGTCGCCATCCCGCTCCGGGTCGGAGACTCGCGGGCCCTGGCCGGCACCCGGCCGGGAGCCGTGATCGCCGTCTGGGGTCCCGCCGGTGCACCGGGCCGCACCACCCTGGCCATCAACATCGCGGCCGAAATCGCCGCGGCCGGGCACACCGTCGCCCTGGCCGACATCGACACCTACAGCGGATCCGTGGCGCCGGCCCTGGGCATGCTCGACGAGGCCCCCGGGTTCGCCGCCGCGTGCCGGCTGGCCGGCACGGACAGCCTCACCCGGTCGGAGCTCGAACGCATCGCGCAGCGCTACAACACGCCCCAGGGCTCATTCTGGGTGCTCACGGGTATCGGCCGCCCGTCCCGGTGGCCGGAGCTCTCCGCCGAACGGGTCACCCGCACGATCGACGAGCTCCGGCGCTGGGTCGACTACGTCGTGCTCGACACCGGGTTCAGCCTCGAGAGCGACGAGGAGATCTCCAGTGACCTGTTCGCCCCGAGGCGCAACGCGGCCACCCTCGCCGGCCTCCGGTGCGCCGACCACGTCGTCGCCTGCGGCCTGGCCGACCCGGTCGGGATGGCCCGGTTCCTGCGCGCCTGGGTGGACCTGGCCGAAACGGTCACGACCACCCGGATCAGCGTCGTGATGAACCGGGTGCGCCGGGGCACGGTCGGACTGGACCCGAAGGGCCAGGTGGTGTCGGCCCTGCGCCGTTTCGGCGGGATCGAGTCCCCGGTCCTGGTCCCGCATGACCAGCAGGGGGCGGATGCGGCCATCGTCGCCGGCCGCACGCTGCGGGACGCGGCTCCGAAGTCCCCGGCACGCACCAGCATCCACCGGTTCGTGCGCACGGAAATCCTGCCCGCGCCCGTGGCCGGCCGGCGCCGGAAGGAATCGTGGTGGCGCCGACCGGCCATCGCGAGCTGAATGGCCCACGGCTCAGTCCCGCCGGCTTACTCCAGCAGGGGAATGACCTCGATCCGCGACCCGGGACCGGTGATGACCATCACCCTCGTGCCGGTGACGCCGTGGAGCGCCTGGGTGAGCTGCTCCACGGATGCCGTGTCGGCCACGGCGTCGGAGCGCCGCCACACGGTGACGGCGGCCCCGGTGGCCGCGTCGATGGCCCGCGTAAGCGGTTCCGGGTCGGCGCCGGTGACCAGGAAGACGCGCCCGATGGTGCGGGCCGCGCGGGGAACCGTGGTGATCCGGGAACGGTCCCGCCTCCACACGGCGAAGTGGTACCCGGCGGCGAGGCCGGTGGCCACGAGTAGGCCCAGGGGCGCACGCACTCGATCCAGCAGGCTCTGGCCGGTGACGTCCCCGAGGGCGAATTCGAAGATCCGGTAGCCGATCACCAGAAGCGTGATGATCGCCACGACGGCGCTCACCCCGAACACCAGGATCAGGTAGACCCGCCGCCCCGTCGTGCCGATCCGGTCCGGATCCACGGGCGTCGCCGGCTTCCAGGCGACCCACCAGACCGGGCCGCCCACCACCAGTGCGCTGATTCCCCCCAGCAGGAGGGTTCGGGTGCCGGAGCCGGCCAGCGAGGGTGTCAGGGCGGCGAGGATCGCGTTCACGACCACGCCCAGCCCGGAGGCCGCGGCGACCAGGCCGATACCGGACGTGACCAGCTGCGTCGCCATCCGGGTGGTGCCCGACCGGGTCTGGGTCTGGCGCCAGTGGTAACTCCAGACGAGTGCACCGACGAAGG
Organism: Cryobacterium sp.; assembly: GCA_014376815.1. Lineage (GTDB taxonomy): Bacteria > Actinomycetota > Actinomycetes > Actinomycetales > Microbacteriaceae > Cryobacterium. Next base: position 11,844 of record JACMQV010000089.1, on the reverse strand, counting down.
CGGCGGCCAGGCCGGCACCCAGGGGATCGAGAATGTCGATGACCGGGTCGGTGCGATCGAATGCGAGGCGGAGGAGCAGGAACAGCACCGCTCCCGCCCCGGTCAGCGTCAGGATCGCGGCCCCGGCCACGCCGACGACCACGAGGATGACGTCGGCGAGCCCGCCGTGCAGGTCTCTGGCCCGGTTCCGGATCCACTGCCACCACCACACGATCGTGCCGCCGATGCACCAGACGAGGGCCTGGAGGGTCGCCCGCCACCACGGTTCGCCCACCATGACGCTGGACCCGACGGCGTCCACGGCCGAGTCGATCAGGGAACCGAGCGCCGCGACGGCGCCGCCCGCGGCGATCACGGGCCCGAACACCGAGCCGAGGAGCGGGGCCACGGTGACGAGCTGGGTGGGGCCCTTGGCCTTGTGCCGGGACATCCACTGGTGCCAGGCCCACACCCCGGCCCAGACCACGCCGGTGGCGAAGACGCGCGGCTGCCAGTCCGCGCGTACGAGCGCGGCCGCGGTGGCCAGCAGGGCGCTGGTGGAGGTGACGAGTGAGACCGTGGACATGCCGGCCAGGTAGAGCCCCCAGGCAACGGATGAGCGCTCCCCGCCCTCGCCCATCCGCCGCCACAGCACCCACCAGAGCACGGCGGCGAAGGGGCCGGCGATCAGGGTGAATGCGAGGGATCGGGCCAGCCCGGTGACGTCGCCGGAGACGAGCGCGTCGCCGGGGTCCAGCAGGCGTCCGAGTAGCCCGCTCAGCCCGATCGCGGCGATCACGACGAGGGCGAAGAGCAGGATGAAGACGATCACCCGGCGCGCGGTGGGCTGCGCCGTGCTCGCCGCGGACGGTGACGATTTGCGTACCGCGATCACGATCCCGGCGATGCCCGCGCCGACCACGCCGATCACGATCAGGAGCACGAGGCCGGCAATCATGAGGCTGCCTTCGGGTTCGGGCAGATCGCGAGTTCATACGGAGCGTCCACGATCAGCCACCGCTGGTCCGCCTTGACCAGGTCGAAGACGCCCTCGGACTCATACTCGTCGGCGCCGAAGGGGCCATTTCCGGACGAGGTGACGATGGACACCTTCACGTCGGCGGAGTCGGCCCGCTCGGTGGTCGACACCAGGGTGACCCGGAGGCCGTCGGTGGGTCCCCGGTCGAACGTGTCGCAGCCGGCGAACGCGTCCTCGGTCAGGTACTCGCCGGCGGCCTGTTCGTCGCCCTCGATCACGGCCGTGGCGTAGCCCTGAACGACGCCTTCCGGGGTCCCCGGATCGAGCGCTTCGGGCTCGCCGCGGGTGAAGACGACGACCAGGGCCACCATCACCAGGACCGCGATCACCGACAGGAGGATAATCAGGGTGCGATCGGGCTTTCCATTCGCTGTACTCATACGCACAGCATGGCGTAGTCGGGACTCCGTCACCATCGGAGATTCCGGCAGGCATCCGGGCCATCTAGGCTATTGACCGTGTCGACGCTCAGTAATCTCGTACTTGCCCAGGGCCGCAGCAGCGCGGAGGACGTGGACTGGCTCCACATGCTCGTCGCGGACGGCCAGCTCCTGGCCGACCTGGCCTTCGCCGACATCGTCGTGTGGGTGCCCAGCAGCACCGGCAGCTTCGTGGCGGTCGCCCATGCCAGGCCCTCGAGCGCCGCCACCCTGTTCTACCGCGACTTCGTGGGCCAGGCCATCAAGGTGGAGTGGCGCCAGCAGGTCACCGAGGCCTTCGAGACGGCCAGGATCGTCGACACCACCGCACCGGACTGGTACGAGGAGACGCCGACCCGGGTGCGGGCGATCCCGGTCCGGCGCCGGCTCAGCTCGACCGGGTCGCAGATCTCGGATGCGCCGGTGGCGGTCCTCACCCGGCACACCAACCTGAGCGAGGCGCGCACGCCCAGCCGCCAGGAGCTCACCTTCAACGACTGCGCCAACGACCTCTTCGCCATGATCGCGTCGGGAGATTTTCCCGATCTGGGCGCACCCACCGGCCCCCGCCGCGGCGCTCCGCGCGCCTCGGACGGGCTGATCCGACTGGACGTCGACGGCGTGACCACATTCGCCAGCCCGAACGCCCTCTCCGCCTTCAACCGGATGGGCTTCATCGAGGAGCTCGAGGGCGAGTCGCTGGCCGAGGTCACCACGAGCCTGCTGACGGGCACGGCCGTCGTCGACGAGACCCTGCCACTGGTCGTGACGGGCCGTGCTCCGTGGCGCACGGACGTCGAGGCGCGGGGGGTCACCGTGTCGCTGCGGGCCATTCCGATCCGCAACCGCGGCGAACGGATCGGGGCGATCGTGCTCTGCCGGGACGTGACGGAGCTGCGGCACCAGGAGCGGGAATTGATCACGAAGGACGCGACGATCAGGGAGATCCACCACCGGGTCAAGAACAACCTGCAGACGGTGGCCTCCCTGCTGCGGATCCAGGCCAGGCGCACCCACTCCGACACCGCCCGGGAGGCCCTCAACCAGGCGATGCGCCGGGTGGCGGCCATCGCCGTGGTGCACGACACTCTCTCCGAAGGACTCAACCAGAAGGTGGACTTCGATGTGGTGTTCGACCGGGTCCTGCTGCTGATCATGGAGGTGGCGTCCGCGCATAACACGACCGCGCACCCGAAATCGTCGGGCAGTTTCGGCATCCTGCCGAGCTCCTACGCGACCCCGCTGGCGCTGGCGCTGACCGAGCTCGTGACCAATGCCGTGGAGCATGGCCTGGCCGGGCGCGAGGGCGAGGTGTCGATCGAGGCCGAGCGCAACGAGGAGACCCTCACGGTGCGGGTCCGCGACAACGGATCGGGACTGCCGGAGGGCAAGGTCGGGTCGGGGTTGGGCACCCAGATCGTGCGCACCCTGATTCAGGGCGAACTCAGTGGCAGCATCGACTGGCACACCATGATGGGCAGCGGGACCGAGGTCACCATTGAGATCCCGCTCCGATACATGCGCGAGGCGTAGCTCCCGGGTCGCCGGGGCATGAAGAAAGGCCTGGCCGGTAGGCCAGGCCTTTCTTTCGAAGCCTCGGTGCCGCATTCGTGCGGCTGCGGGTGCGTGCGCTAGGAAGCGCGACGGGCCCGGGCGGCGCGGCGCTTGAGGGCGCGGCGCTCGTCTTCGCTGAGGCCACCCCAGACGCCGGAGTCCTGACCGGTCTCGAGTGCGTACTGGAGGCACACCTCGGTGACGCTGCACCGTGCGCAGACGGATTTCGCCTTCTCGATCTGGTCCACGGCCGGGCCAGTGTTGCCTACCGGGAAGAACAGTTCCGGGTCGGCGGTGAGGCAGGCAGCTTTGTCGCGCCAGTCCATAGGGGTGCTCCTTGATTGCAGGGATGCCTGGCCGATTGGCCGAAGATGAGAGGCTGCCGGTTGCAGGAAGGGTAACGGATCTACACAATCAGACCTACTCACGTCCCTGTGAGCGTCAACCGGGCCTCAAATATGGTCGCATAATGGTGGAGTCAAATCAATAGTTCTGTATGGGATATCTCTGTGAATGCAAGGTCAGACCACAGCCGGGGCGCCGCCGACCGAGCCGGCCGGGCGCGCCGCCCCCGCGCACTGGTGCTTCTGGCCGCCCTCCTCTGGGCGGAGGCCACCCTCCTCTGGGTGGCGGTTGTGTGGCTCGTTCTGGAGCTGCTGACGGCCACACCGACCTCGCTGGCCAGCGCCGTCGCCATCCTGATCCTGGTCATCGTCGCGGCCGCGTGGGTGAGCGCGGTCGCCGTCAATTCGCTGCGGCGCCGGTCGTGGATCCGCGGTGCGGCCGTGACCTGGCAGCTGGTGCAGATCGCGGTGGCCGTCGGTTGCTTCCAGGGTCTCTACGCCCGGCCCGACCTCGGCTGGGCCCTCCTGATCCCCTCGGTCGTCGTGCTCGGGCTGCTGTTCACGCCACGCGTGATCGCCGAGACGACGACCAGCACCCCCGAGTAGCCGCCCCGAGCAGCTCCTGATGCCCCGGGCGCCGCACGCGCGCCTGACGGCACACGCCACACGCCACACGGAGCCGCCTGGCGGCTTGAGCCGGGTAGTGACTCTGCATAGACGGGCGGCGGCATGCCGACGCCGACACGGGCGGCCTGGGACCGGTGAGGGCCGGTTGCGCCTCAGGCGGCGAGGCCGAGCTTCTTGCGCAGACTCGCCACATGGCCGGTGGCCTTCACGTTGTAGAGGGCGAGCGTGATCTGCCCGGCCTCATCGATCACGAAGGTCGAGCGCAGCACGCCCGTCACGGTCTTGCCGTAGAGGTTCTTCTCGCCCCAGGCGCCGTAGGCCCGGTGCGCCGTGAGGTCCGTGTCGCTGAGCAGCGGGAAGGTGATCTGGTCGGCCTCCTGGAACTTCTTCAGCCTGGCCGGGGCATCCTTCGACACCCCCAGCACCTGGTAACCGGCCGACGCCAGCGAGGCGAGGCTGTCGCGGAAATCGCACGCCTCCTTGGTGCAGCCGGGGGTCATCGCGGCCGGGTAGAAGTACACGACGACATTCGAGCCCGCGAAGTCGGACAGCGACACGGATGCCCCGTCCTGGTCGGTCAGGGTGAACTGGGGGGCCGCGTCGCCGGCTGCAAGCCGCGTGGAATCCGTCATCCCCCCACGCTACCGAACGAATTCGACGGAGATTTTGGGCGAAACACCCGTTGTGGGCCTAGAAGCGGGTTGCGGGAGCAGAATCCCCGTCGAATTGGTTAGGTGCGACCGGGGACGGCGGCGAAGGTGGCGAGCAGGCGCTGCAACGAGTCGAGGCGGGCCTTGCCGGTCTCGCCCAGCGTGCCGGCCGCGACGGCCTCGTTGATCGCGCAGTCAGGGGAGTTCGGCAGGTGGGTGCAGCCGCGCGGGCACTTCAGTGCGATCAGGGCGAGGTCGGTGAACGCCTTCAGGATGTTGTCGGTGTTGATGTGGCCGAGCCCGAAGGACCGCACGCCGGGCGTGTCGATCACCCAGCCGCGGCCGGCATCCGTCTCCAGCCGCAGCGAGACGGTCGAGGAGGAGGTGTGCCGGCCCCGGCCGGTCACCGTGTTCACGACGCCCACGGCGCGGTGCGCGTCGGGGACGAGGGCATTGACGAGGGTGGACTTGCCCACGCCGGAGTGGCCGACGAAGACGGTGTCGTGCCCGACCAGGGCGGCGGAGATCTCCGCGAGCGGCATGGAGTCGTCCCGGCTCTCGAAGACGGGCAAGTCGAGGCCGGCGAAGTTGCGGAGGAACACGGCCGGGTCGGCCAGGTCGGTCTTGGTGATGCAGAGGATCGGGGAGACACCCGCGTCGTAGGCGGCGACGAGGTACCGGTCGACGAGACGGATGCGCGGCTCCGGGTTCGCCGCGGCCACCACGATCAGCATCTGGTCGGCGTTGGCGACGATCACGCGCTCCACGGCATCCGTGTCGTCGGCGCTGCGTCGGAGCAGGGTCACCCGCGGCACGATCCGTACGATCCGGGACAGGCTGCCCGGCGCCCCGCTGGTGTCACCGACGATGTCGACCCGGTCGCCGGTGACCACGGCGTGCTTGCGCAGCTCGCTCGCCCGCGCGGCGGTCACCCGGCGCTCGGTGGCCAGGTTCTCGTCGAGCATGACCGTGTAGCGGCCGCGGTCCACGGAGAGGATGCGGCCGGTCAGGGCGTTCTCGTGGTCCGGTCTGGTCTTGGTGCGGGGTTTGCTGCCCTTGCGGTTCGGGCGCACGCGCACGCTGGATTCGTCGAATTCCGGTTCGTCATCGTCGGCGCTGTCCCACCAGGTCACGACGGGGCACCGGAGGCGAGGGTCTGCCAGAGGTCTGCGAACTGGGGGAGGGTCTTGGCGGTCGTGCCGATGTTCTCGATCTCCACCCCGGGGGCGGCGAGCCCGATCAGGGCGCCCGCCATGGCCATCCGGTGGTCCTCGTAGGTGCGCCACGGGCCGCCGTGCAGGGGGCGAGGGTCGATCTGCAGCCCGTCGGGCAACTCGGTCACGGCTCCGCCGAGCCCGTTGATCTCCGCGGCCAGGGCCGCCAGCCGGTCGGTCTCGTGGTGACGGATGTGGCCGATCCCGGTGATCGTGCTCGGCGAATCCGCCAGGGCCGCCAGGGCCACCAGCGCGGGGGCCAGTTCCCCGCCGGTGGACAGGTCGAGGCGCACGCCGCGCAGGCGCTCGCCGGCGGTGACGGTGAGGCGGTCGCCGCGGCGGATGACCGTGGCGCCGAACATGGGCAGCAGATCGGCCAGGTCCGCACCGACCTGGGTGGTGGCCTCGGGCCAGCCGGTGACGGTGACGCTGCCCCCGGCGACCAGTGCCGCGGCCAGGAACGGGGCCGCGTTGGAGAGGTCGGGCTCGATGTCGATCTCGGCGCCGTCGATCGGGCCGGGCTCCACGATCCACTCGCCGACGGCGGGGCTGCCGACGGTGACCCCGCGCCGGGCCAGGGCGGCGATGGTCATCTCGATGTGCGGCATGCTCGGCAGTCGTTCGCCCGCATGCCGCAGGTGGAGGCCCCGCTCGAAGCGCGGGGCGGCCAGGAGCAGCCCGGAGACGAACTGGCTCGACGTGGAAGCGTCGATGGTGACCTCGCCGCCGGGGAGGCCGCCGGTGCCGTGCACCGTGAACGGCAGCGCGCCGCGGCCGTCGTCGTTGATGTCCGCGCCCAGGGCGCGCAGGGATGAGATGGTGGTCTTCATCGGCCGCAGCCGGGCGTGGGCGTCGCCGTCGAAGGTGGTCGGGCCGAGGGCGAGCGCCGCGACCGGCGGGAGGAAGCGCATCACGGTGCCCGCCAGTCCGCAGTCGATCGTCGTCGACCCGAGCAGCTCGCCCGGCGTGATCCATAGGTCGGGACCGAACTCGCCGTCCCCGGGGACCTCCTCGATGGTCGTGCCGAGCTGGCGCAGGGCGGCCACCATCAGGTCGCTGTCCCGCGAGTGCAGCGGGGAGCGCAGCACGGACGGATGCTCGGCGAGGGCGCTGAGGACGAGCTCCCGGTTGGTGAGCGATTTCGACCCCGGCAGGGACACGGATGCGGAGAGCGGACCGGTGGCCGTGGGCGCGGGCCAGCGGGCATCCGTCGCCTCCGGCGACGTGTCGCCGTACGGATCGAACTCAGGCTTGGAATATCTCGAGATCAACATCGGTTATCAGGATAGTCGGTGACGAAAGGTTGAGGGAGGTACACGTGACGCTGTCCATGGTGCTGGAGCGACCCGGGCCCGATCTCGACGACCGCCTAGGATTGTCGGTGATGACAACCGATGCGATCGAAATGCGAGACCTGTTCGAAGAGCAGGCGCTGCCCTTTATTGACCAGCTCTACGCCGCGGCGATGCGCATGACACGCAACCCCTCGGACGCTCAGGACCTGGTGCAGGACACCTTTGTTAAGGCATTCGCTGCCTTCGCCCAGTTCGAGCAGGGCACCAACCTGAAGGCCTGGTTGTACCGGATCCTGACCAACACCTTCATCAACATCTACCGCAAGAAACAGCGCGAGCCGTTCCAGGGCACCATCGACGACCTCGAGGACTGGCAGCTCGGCGGCGCGGAGTCGCGCACGGCGATGTCGAACCGGTCGGCCGAGGCCGAGGCCATCGACCACCTCCCGGACAGCGCGGTCAAGGATGCGCTGCAGTCCATCCCGGAGGACTTCCGGCTGGCCGTCTACTTCGCCGACGTGGAGGGGTTCTCGTACCAGGAGATCGCCGAAATCATGAAAACACCCATTGGCACCGTGATGAGCCGCCTGCATCGTGGCCGGCGTCTCCTTCGCGACCTGCTGGCCGGCTACGCCCTCGAGCGCGGGCTCGGCACGGCGGCGACGGGCCAGACTCACAACAGGAGCACACCAGCATGACCGATTGCGGATGCGAGAAGGCCAAGGCCGAACTCGAGGAATACCTGCACCACGAACTCATCGGGGCGGACGCCTCCGACATCCAGGAACACCTCGCGCACTGCACGGACTGCAGCGACGAGCACCTGGTCGGGCGCACCCTGACCGAGGCCGTGCAGCGCGCCTGCCGGGAGATGGCCCCGGAGGACCTGCGGGACCAGGTGCTGCTGAAGCTGCGCACCATCCAGTCCGGGCACTGAGCGAGTCCGGGCACTGAGCCGGGAGGTCAGCCCGCGTTCTGCTGGTCGGGGCTCTGCTGGTCGGGGCTCTGCTGGTCAACCGACGGCCGATCGACCGAGCCGAGCACGAACACGGCGCCGGTCGGGTCGGCCACCCGGGCGAAGGTGCCGAACTCGGATTCCCACGGGTCATGCAGAACGGTTCCGCCCAGTTCCGCCACCCGGAGGGCGGCGGCCTTCACATCGTTCACTCCCAGGTAGAGCTGCCAGTGCGACGTCACCTCTGGCGGCAGGTGGGCGGACGCGTCGAAGATCCCGGTGACCACGTCCCCTTCCGGGCCGACGGTGCTGTACCGGAACTCGTCCGTGTCGCTGAGCACGACGGGCTTCCAGTCGAAGACGCTCTGGTAGAAGCGCAGGGCGCCGGCATAGTCCGTGGTGTTCAGCTCGTGCCAGACCGGGGTGCCCGCTTCACCGATCACCCCGAAGCCGGAGAACTCGATCGGCTGCCACAACCCGACCGCGGCGCCGGACGGGTCCAGCAGGACGGACATCCGCCCCATGTCGCCCACTGTCCTCGGTTCGGCCAGCACCCGGGCGCCGGCGCTCCGGGCGGCGGCGACGGCGGCGTCGGCATCCGTCACGGACAAATAGGTGGTCCAGGCGTCGGGCAGCCCCGATGCCGGATCCTGCCCCATCATGCCTGCCACGTCCGCGTCGCCGCGGCGGAACGTGACGTAGCCGCCGTACTCCGCCCCGGACTCGATCGCCGTCCAACCGAAGAGCCGGGTGTAGAACTCGCGCGCCCGGGCCGGGTCGGAGGTCATCAGGTCGGCCCAGCAGGGTTCGCCGGTTCGGGTCGCGTCTCGGATCGGCATGACGGCTCTCCTTGTCGGTGGGTGGTGTGGCCAGCCTAGGACCCGCCGCCGACGCGGACAACCTTCGACCGAACGACGCAGGGGCCGCACCTGTCGGTGCGGCCCCTGCCTCGTTCGATCGCTCGCGCGCTAGACCGTGAGCGCCCGGCTCAGAAGATCGGCCTGCTCGGCGGCGTGCCGCTTGGCCGATCCGGCGGCCGGCGAGGCCGACGCGGCGCGGGAGAAAAGGGTGACGGGCCGCGGCCCCAGCTTGTTCGTCTCCAGGTAGAAGAAGGGCCAGGCTCCCTGGTTCTCCGGTTCGTCCTGCACCCAGGCCAGTTCGGCGTCCGGGTACTGATCGGCAACCTGCTTCAGTTCGAACGCGGGGAGCGGGTAGTACTGCTCCATCCGGACCAGGGCGATCTCCGGGTTCGGGTTCTTGTCGAGTTCGGCGAGCAGGTCGTAATACAGCTTGCCGGCCATGAACAGCACCCGCTTGACCCGGGACCGGTCGGTGATCCGGGCATCGTCGATGACCGGTTCGAACTTGCCGGTGGTGAAATCGGCCACCGGGCTGGTCGCGCCGCGCAGGCGCAGCATCGACTTCGGGGTGAACACGATCAGCGGGCGTCGCGGACGCATGTATGCCTGGCGGCGCAGCAGATGGAAGTACGAGGCCGGCGTCGACGGGCGGGCGACGGTCATGTTGTCTTCCGCGCAGAGCTGCAGGTAGCGCTCGATCCGGGCGGACGAGTGGTCGGGGCCCTGGCCCTCGTAGCCGTGCGGGAGCAGCAGCACGACGGATGACCGCTGGCCCCACTTCTGCTCGGCGGAGGACACGAACTCGTCGATGACCGTCTGGGCGCCGTTGGCGAAGTCGCCGAACTGAGCCTCCCAGAGCACGAGGGCGTCGGCACGTTCCACCGAGTAGCCGTACTCGAATCCCATGGCCGCGTATTCGCTGAGCAGCGAGTCGTAGATCCAGAACCGGGCCTGGTCTTCGCTGAGGTTGGCCAGCGGCAGCCATTCCTGGCCGTTGACGCGGTCGTGGAGCACCGCGTGACGCTGCACGAACGTGCCGCGGCGGGCATCCTGGCCGGCGAAGCGAACCGGGGTGCGCTCCAGCAGCAGCGAGCCGAGGGCGAGCAGTTCGCCGAAGCTCCAGTCGATGTTGCCGCCCCGGCTCATGTCCGCGCGTTTCTGCATCAGCTGCTGCAGCTTGTTGTGCACGGTGAAACCGGCGGGCTTGTTCAGGAAGGCGTCACCGATCAGGTGGACGACCGCCTCAGGGACGCCGGTCGTGGCCGGTTCGCCGACCGCGTCGTCCTGTGCCGGGGTGCCGCCCAGGCCGCGCGCGGCGGCGGCGTCGACGATCGGGATCGACGAGGACTGCGCGGCGTGCGTCTCCATGAAGGCGCGTTCCAGGCGGTCCTGGAAGTCGGCGTGCGCGGCCTCGTACTCCTCCTGGGTGATGTCGCCACGTCCGACGAGGGCCTCGGTGTACAGCTTCCGGACCGAGCGCTTGGCCTCGATCAGGTTGTACATCAACGGCTGCGTCATCGACGGGTCATCGCCCTCGTTGTGGCCGCGGCGGCGGTAGCAGACCAGGTCGATGACCACGTCGCGTTTGAATTCCTGGCGGTAGGCCAGGGCGAGCTCGGCGACCCGCACCACGGCCTCCGGGTCATCCCCGTTGACGTGGAAGATGGGTGCCTGGATCGTCTTGGCGACGTCGGTCGCGTAGACCGAGGTGCGTCCGTCACCAGGCAGCGTGGTGAAGCCGACCTGGTTGTTGACGACGAGGTGGATGGTGCCGCCCGTTCGGAAACCGCGCAGCTGGGACATCTGCAGGGTCTCCAGCACGATGCCCTGGCCGGCCATGGCGGCATCGCCGTGGACGAGCACGGGCAGCGTGGAGAACGTGCCGATCGGCTTGCGGTCCTGCTTGGCGCGCACGATTCCTTCGAGCACGCCGTTGACGGCCTCCAGGTGTGACGGGTTCGCGGCCAGGTAGACCGGGATCTCGTCGCCGTTGGAGGCGCGGAAGACGCCCTCGGTGCCGAGGTGGTATTTGACGTCGCCAGAGCCCTGCACGGTGCGCGGGTCCTGGGTGCCCTCGAACTCACGGAAGATCTGGCCGTACGTCTTGCCGGCGATGTTGGTCAGCACGTTCAGCCGGCCGCGGTGGGCCATCCCGATGCAGACCTCGTCGAGGCCCGCGTCCGCGGCGCCCTGCAGGACGGAGTCGAGCAGCGCGATGGTGGACTCGCCGCCCTCGAGGCTGAACCGCTTCTGGCCGACGTACTTGGTCTGCAGGAAGGTCTCGAAGGCCTCTGCCTCGTTGAGCTTGCCGAGGATGCGCATCTGCTCGTCGTGGGTGGGCTTGACGTAGGTCTTCTCGATCTTCTCCTGCACCCACTTGCGCTGCGCCGGGTCCTGGATGTGCATGTACTCGATGCCCGTGGTGCGGCAGTACGTGTCGCGGAGCACTCCGAGGATGTCGCGGAGCAGCATCAGGCGTTTGCTGCCGAATCCGCCGGTGACGAACTCGCGGTCGAGGTCCCAGAAGGTCAGCCCGTGGTTGGAGATGTCCAGGTCGGGGTGGGTGCGCTGGGTGTACTCGAGCGGGTCGATGTCGGCCATCAGGTGGCCGCGCACGCGATAGGCGTTGATCAGCTCCTGGACGCGCGCGGTCTTGTCGACGGCGCTGGCCAGGTCGACGCTGATGTCGGGCGCCCAGTGGATCGGGTCGTAGGGGATGCGGAGGGCGGAGAAGATGTCCTCGTAGAAGTTGTGCCCGCCGATCAGCAGTTCGTGAACGATCTTCAGGAACTCGCCCGAGCCTGCGCCCTGGATGACCCGGTGGTCGTAGGTGCTGGTGTGGGTGATGGTCTTCGAGATGGCCAGGCCGGTCAGCGTCTTGACGCTCGCGCCCTGGAATTCGGCCGGG
>JACMQV010000088.1 GCA_014376815.1 Cryobacterium sp. | reverse complement strand
TCCAGCCGGGTCACCGTGTCGGTCACGGTCACCAGCAAGGGGGAGGTCGGTGACACCGCCACGGTGACGGTCGACAAGCGCCGGTTCACCGTGGCGCTCGGAGCGAACGGGCACGGCAGCGTCACGCTGCCTAAGCTCGGTCGCGGCCTGTACAAGGTGGTCGGGCACTACGCCGGCAACGACGCGGTCGCTGCGGCGAACAGCCCGGCCCGCTCCCTACTGGTCGTGCGGTAGCCCGCCGCCGGTGCTCGGGCCCCGTGCAATCTGCACGGGGCCCGAGCTTCGTCTCGTTCCCAACGGGTTCCGGTCTCTTTCTGGACGGGTCCCGGTCTCTTTCTGGACGGGGCCCAGGCCCCGTCCCTGGGCCCAGTTTAGAAACTGGGCCCGTGGTCATAAGGTGGGCCCGAGCGACGATGAAGGCGACGGATGCGCCGTCCGTCGCCTTCACGCGTGTCACGAGTTGTGCGTGTTCGTACTTTCCGGGCCCGGGCGGGCGCGCGGCAGCTTAAGCTGTAGGGATGCGAGCGGCGGGATGGATGCGGGGGCGACCCCGGGCATCCGCTGTAGCCGGATCGGGCGCAACCGGCGCGAGCCCGAAGCCGCGGCTGAACCGGGACGTGATCGTGCTCGGCGTCATCGCATTCTTCGTGATGGTCGGGTTCGGGGTTGTGGTTCCGGTGCTTCCGGTCTACGTGCAGAGCTTCGGGGTCGGCAACCTCGAGGTCGGTGCGGTCGTCTCGGCGTTCGCGCTTATGCGTTTCGTGTTCAGCCCGGCCTGTGGCCGCCTGATCGACTGGGCGGGGGAGCGCAGCGTGCTCGCCATCGGCATCGGAATTGTCGCGCTCTCCAGTGGACTGGTCGGCGCGGCCGACAGCTACGTGCAACTCTTGCTGCTGCGCGGTGCGGGCGGCATCGGCTCGGCCATGTTCTCGGTGTCGGCCATGACACTGCTGCTGCGCACGGCCGAGCCGGGCCGGCGGGCCCGTGCGATCGGGTTCTATCAGGGCGGATTCCTGATCGGTGGCATGGCCGGCCCGGCGATCGGCAGCCTGCTCGCGACCATCTCCCTGACCGCACCGTTCTTCTTCTACGCCGGCACCCTCACCGTGGCGGGCCTGGTTGGGCTGTTCCTGCTGCGTTCCGGCGGGCGGGGCAGCGCGCTCGCCGCGGCCGGCGCATCCGCTGTGCGCACGCCGTTTCGCACAGTGTTGCGCGACGAGCGCTTTCGCCCGGCCTGCATCGCCAACTTCGCCCAGGGCTGGACGTCCCTCGGGGTGCGCACGACGCTCATTCCGCTATTCGTGGTGGTGGTGCTCGGCGGGACCAGCTCGTGGACCGGCATCGCTCTCGCGGCCGCGGCGGTGGCCCAGGCACTCGCGCTGGCGCCGGCCGCCCGGTTCGTCGATACGGTCGGGCGTAAACCGGCAATCATCGGGGCATTCACCGTGGCCGGGCTGGCGATCGTGGCCATCTCGTTCGCGCCGAACATCTGGGTGCTCGGCGCCCTGCTCTGCGTCTACGGGGTCGCCGCGGCGTTCATGGGCACCGCGCCGGCCGCAGCGGTGGGCGATGCTGCCGGCGCTCGCGGGGGACGCCCGGTGTCGGTGTTCTCCATGTGCGCGGATGCCGGTGCGATCGTCGGTCCGCTCGTTGCCGGCTTGCTGGTTGATACCTTCTCGTTCTCGGCCGGGTTCGCGGTGGGCGGGGTTTTCCTGGTCATTGCGGCGGCGTACGCGCTGCGGATGCCGTCGGAGCGCCTCGCCGTCGCGTAACAGCGGATGCGCGTGGCTGATTCAGGAAAGTCCGGCGCGGCCCACCGAGCTTCCGCAGGAGTCCGAGGCGTTCCCTGGCCAGCGAAACCGATTTCCTGAACTAGTCCCCGAAAACGCGCGCACGAATTCCGGCGGGCATGGGACGAGTGGGAATACCACAGCAGATACATGCGTTTGCATAAACAACGAACGATTGATCTGCCAAGGAGACTAGCCATGACCGTCCAGACCAGCGGACTGCACCACGTCACCGCGATTGCGGGCGACCCGCAGCGCAACATCGACTTCTACGTGACCGGACTGGGCCTGCGCCTCGTCAAACGAACCGTCAACTTCGACGACCCGGGCACGTATCACCTCTACTACGGCGATGACTCCGGCCGGCCCGGATCACTACTCACCTTCTTTCCGTGGGCCGGCATTCGCAGCGGACGCACCGGTGCCGGGCAGTCGACGACCACCGCGTTCTCGGTTCCGGCCGGCAGCCTCGGCTGGTGGAAAGCACACTTCGCCGCGCTCGGCGTGGAATCTGCGGTGACCGGACGCTCCTCGCACGAGGAACGCCTCTCCCTGCGTGACCCCGACGGCCTGCAGCTCGACCTTGTGGCATCGTCGACCGTGGATCCGCGCAATCCGTGGGATTCCGCATCCGTTCCCGCCGAATTTGCGGTGCGCGGCCAGCACTCCTCGGTGC
>JACMQV010000087.1 GCA_014376815.1 Cryobacterium sp. | reverse complement strand
CAACGTAGTCCCGAGATAGATGGCCGTCCATGGTGCCTCGCGCACCGGGACAGAACCCGGCGTAATAGCCGGCCCATTCCTTCACTCTCGCACCGCGCCGCGCGGATCAGGACGCGGGTGGTCCCTGCCGCACGGGCCGGTGCTCGGCCGCGGCCGCGACCGTCTCCCCGATGCGTTTCGTGCGTGTCGCCGGCCTCTTGGCGCTGGCAACCCAATAGAGGATCTGCTTGCGCGTTGACGGCGGCAGGGCGGCAAACGAAGACAGGGCCGCCTCATCCATGGCCAGTGCCTGCGCGAGGTCGGCCGGCATGATCAGCGCCTCCACATCGTCCAGGAGCGTCCACGATCCGTCCGTCTTCGCGGCCTCGATGGCCGTGATCCCCGCCGGAGCGACCAGCCCCTGGGCGACCAGGCGGGTCCACCGTTCCTTGTTGCTCGGCGCCCAGGCGCTTCCCCGCTTCCGGGGCGTCATCCGTTGCTTGAAGCGGTTGTCGTCGAGGCGACCAACGGCGCTGTCGATCCAGCCGAAGCACAGGGCCTCCTCGATCGCCTGCTCGTAGTCGAGCTCGGTGACCGAGTTGCCTTTCTTGCCGATCGCCAGCCACACGCCTGCGGAGTCGGCGTGGTGCGCCTGGAGCCACGCCCGCCACTGCTGCCGGCTCGCCGGCTCCAGGAGCGGGAGACCATCAAGCTTCGACGTCACGACGTAGGCCTCCCTGCCAGGGCGTGGCTCAGGATCGCCTGCGCCGAGGAGAGCATGAGTTCTGCCGCCTCGTCCCTGGAGAGCCCGGCCACGTCGGTGAGCCAGACGAGGGACTCGATCCCGACCGCGCTGCGGATTGCGACCGCGAGCCGCCGAACCCCGGCTGTGGTCAGCTCGGGCACCAGGGGTGCGAGCGCTTCCTCGAACCAGCCGAT
The DNA here is from genome assembly GCA_014376815.1 of Cryobacterium sp. GTDB lineage: Bacteria > Actinomycetota > Actinomycetes > Actinomycetales > Microbacteriaceae > Cryobacterium. Next base: position 9,042 of record JACMQV010000087.1, on the reverse strand, counting down.
TGCTCGGCCTTGGCGCAGCGGGAGCTCCCGGGGGGCAACACTCGGTTCGAGTGACAATCGCAGCATTGTGCGCTGCTGGTGCTCGCTATCGATGATCACCCGGATGAAGGTGCTCACCGCGGCCAACAGGCGGGTCTCCGGGTCGTCCCCTGGGTCGACCGGCAAGAGGGAACTCGCCTCGGTTTCGGGGTGGGCGGCGACGAGCAGCGCCGCCTGGTTAGGGAAGTAGCGATACGCGGTCGCTCGAGAGATCGCTGCGGCCTCGGCTGCGGCCTCGACAGTGGGGGCCGACCCGCCCTGGCCCAACAACTCTCGGGCCGCGCTGATCAGCGCAAATCGGGTCCGAGACTTTTGCCCGGTGCGTCCGGACATTTCGTATGGCGTCGACATGTCCATCATGATACTTTGGTTTCATCGTGAGACAGAAGTCTCATAAAAAAGCGAAAGAAGATCATCATGAATGCACTGGCCGTGACGATTCGCCAGGGCGACGAAGGCGAGCAACGGTGGTTCTGCGGCGGTGGGTTGCACACGTGGAAAGTCACCGAGAGCGACTCCGGCGGGGCATTCCTCATGTGGGAATCCCTCGAGGAAGGGGGCAAGGCCACTCCGCTGCACCTGCACGCGGATGCCGACGAAACTTTCCATCTTCTCGAAGGAGCAGTGGTTCTGTACCTGGATAACGAGGAGCGATCCGTGCGCACCGGCGGCGTCGCGGTCGTCCCGCGCGGCGTACCGCACGCCTTCAAGGTGACCTCGCCGCACGCTCGCATGCTCTGGGTGCATACTCCCGGCGGCGGGGAAGCTTTCTACCGAGTGGCCAGCGACCCGGTCATCCCCGGCGAGGGGCGTCCGCCCGTCAACTTCGGGCGTGTCAAGGCCGCGGCGGAGTCCACCGGCGGTGCCGAGATACTCGGGCCGCCTCCGGAATAGGCCTGTCTGCCCAGTGAGATGGGGCCGACTTAGACGCCGGAATGAACGGCGAGGGCGGCCGCCCCCAGTATCCCGGCGTTGTTGCGGTGAACCGCCGGGATGATCGGGGTTTTCAGCTTCAGGAGCGGGAGGAAGTCCTGGTGGTGCTTGGACACGCCGCCGCCGACGATGAACAGGTCCGGGGAGAACAGAGCTTCCACGGTCGAGTAGTACTTCTGCAGCCGGGAGGCCCACTTGTCCCAGCTCAGGTGCTCGCGTTCCTTCGCCGAGTATGCCGCGCGCGTCTCGTAGTCCACGCCGTCGATCTGGAGGTGGCCGAGCTCTGTGTTCGGCACGAGCACGCCGTCGTTGAGCAGGGCCGTGCCGATCCCGGTGCCGAGGGTGGTCAGCAGGACCACGCCCTGCACCCCCTTCGCAGCGCCGAATTGGGACTCCGCGTACCCCGCAGCATCGGCATCGTTCACGAAGTGGATCGGTTGCTCCAGGCTCTTCTGGAAGAGCTCTTCAGCCGCGAGGCCGATCCACTTGTCCGAGACGTTGGCCGCGGACATGGTGTGGCCGTTCTTCACGATCGCGGGGAAGCAGATGCCGACCGGCAAGGAGGATGCGCCTGCGACGGAGGAGACCGTCGCGAGCAGGGCCCGGGTGGTCTCGATGATGTCCGCCGGGCGACCGCCCTTGGGCGTGGGGAGTTTCACCCGATCGGACAGGAGCTGACCGGAGACCAGATCGACCACCGCTCCCTTGATCCCGGTGCCGCCGATGTCAATGCCGATGGCCGTAGTTGAACTCATAGTGAAAACCTAGCGGTTAGGGGAGGGTGAGGATTTCGGCGCCGTGCTCGGTCACGACCAGGGTGTGTTCGAACTGGGCCGTGATGCTCTTGTCTTTCGTGGTCACGGTCCAGTCGTCCGCCCACATGTCCCAGTCGGATCCGCCCAGGGTCAGCATCGGTTCGATCGTGAAGACCATACCGACCTCCATCACGGTGTCGTAGACGGGCGCGGAGTCGTAGTGGGGGATGATCAGGCCGGAATGGAAGGCCTCGCCGACGCCGTGGCCGGTGAAGTCCCGCACCACACCGTAGTTGAATCGTTTCGCGTAGGACTCGATGGTGCGACCGATCACGTTGACCTGGCGGCCCGGGGCGACGGCCTTGATCCCGCGGGCCAGCGCCTCGCGGGTGCGCTCGACCAGCAGCCTCACCTCGTCACTGGCCTCGCCGACGATGAAGGTGACGTTCGTGTCGCCGTGCACCCCGTTCTTGAAGGCCGTGATGTCGATGTTGACGATGTCGCCGTTCTCGAGAATTGTGTCATCGGGAATGCCGTGGCAAATGACCTCGTTCACCGAGCTGCACAGCGACTTCGGGTAGCCGCGGTAGCCGAGGGTCGACGGGTAGGCGTCGTGCTGGATCATGAATTCGTGGCCGATCCGGTCCAGTTCCTCCGTCGTCACCCCCGGGCGGATGGCGCGTCCGACGGCCTCGATCGCCTGCGCCGCGATCCGGCCGGAATCGCGAATCAGCTCGATTTTGTCCGGGGAGTACACATCAGACCCGGTGAAAGGACTGGGCATCTCCTTTCCGACATACTCCGGGCGGATGACGTGGCGCGGAACGGGGCGGAACGGGGAAACCGTTCCCGGTGACAGGTGACCGACTGAATCCTTAGGCATAAGATCAACCATATGTCCGAAGACACTGAACACCAGTTCTGGTACAACATGCGCACGGGAGCGGTCGAGCAGGGCATGCAATCCTCCTCCAAAGACCGCGTCGGACCGTTCGCGACCCGGGAGGAGGCGGCTCATGCGCTGGAGAAGTTGCGTGCGAACAGCGCCAAATGGGCCGAGGAAGAAGCGGGAGACGATCGCTAGCTGCGGCTGAGCGGCCCTACTCGTAGCTGTGCTCCGGGCCGGGGTAGGCTCCGGAGTCGACATCATCCTTGAACCGGTGCACCGCATCCGTCAGCACACCGCGCATGTTCGCGTACTGGCGGACGAACCGGGGCACGCGGCCTTCAGTCAGGCCGGCGAAGTCCGTCCACACCATCAACTGGCCGTCGACGTCCGGCCCGGCGCCGACGCCGATGGTGGGGATCTCGAGCCGGGCGGTCACCAGCGCCGCCACCGCCGCCGGGACCATCTCGAGGACGACGGCGAAGGCGCCGGCTTCCTGAACCGCGAGGGCGTCCTCGATCAGCTGGTCGGCCGCCGCGCCGCGCCCCTGGATGATGTGGCCGCCCAGTCCGTGCTCGCTCTGCGGAGTGAAACCGATATGGCCCATCACGGGGATCCCCGAGGTCACGATGCGTTTGATCTGCTTGCGACTGCGCACGCCGCCCTCCAGTTTGACCGCATGAGCCTGCGCTTCCTTCATGAAGCGCACGGCCGTGTGCAGGGCCTCGGTCTGGCCCGTTTCATACGACCCGAAGGGCATGTCGGCGATGACGAGGGCGCGGGTGACCGCCCGCGAGACGGCCCGGGTGAGCGGGATGAGTTCGTCGACGGTGACCGGCAGGGTGCTCTCATAGCCGAACACATTGTTGCCGGCCGAGTCCCCGACGAGCAGGAAGTCGATCCCTGCCTGGTCGAAGATCTGGGCGGTGAGCATGTCGTAGCTGGTCAGCCCAGTAATCGGAATGCCCTGCTGCTTGGCATTGTGAAAATGGCGCGTGCGCACGCGCTTGGGCCCGGACGGCACCGGCGCGAACGGATTCAGTTCACTGGCGGCGGGCACTTCGGGAACGGTCGACTCTGGCATGGGTCCAGTGTAGTCAGCGTGCAATCCGCCGACCGGCGGCCAGTTTCGCCCGGGATTCGGCGCCAGCCAGTAGCCTAGGTAGCAACTAGAAAGGGCGTGAATGGACAAGCAGCGCGACTTCGTTCTTCGGACCATCGAGGAGCGGGGAATCAAGTTCATCCGACTCTGGTTCACGGACGTCGTGGGCACGCTCAAGTCGGTGGCGATCGCACCCGCCGAGGTCGAGGGCGCCTTCGCTGAAGGCCTCGGCTTCGACGGCTCGGCGATCGAGGGTCTGACGCGCTCCTTCGAGGCGGATGTGCTCGCTCATCCCGACCCCACCACGTTCCAGATCCTGCCCTGGCGCGGTGAGGTCGATCCCACCGCCCGCATGTTCTGCGACATCATGACCCCCGACGGTCAGCCGGCGGTGGCCGATCCGCGTAACGTGCTCAAGCGCACCCTGGCGAAGGCTGCTGATCGCGGCTTCACGTTCTACACGCATCCGGAGATCGAGTTCTACCTGCTCAAGTCATCGAAGTACGGCAAGAACGGGCCGGTCCCGGTTGATTCGGCCGGCTACTTCGACAACGTGCCCGGCGGCACGGCCCACGACTTCCGTCGCCGGTCGGTGCGGATGCTCGAGGACCTCGGCATCTCCGTCGAGTTCAGCCACCACGAGGCCGGTCCCGGACAGAACGAGATCGACCTGCGGTACGCGGATGCTCTCACGACGGCCGACAACATCATGACCTTCCGCACCGTGATCAAGGAAGTTGCAATCGAGCAGGGCGTGTATGCCACGTTCATGCCCAAGCCCATGTCGGAGCACCCCGGATCGGGCATGCACACGCACCTCTCGCTCTTCGAAGGCGACACCAACGCGTTCTTCGAGGCCGGCGCGCAGTACCAGCTCTCCAAGACCGGACGCCAGTTCATCGCGGGACTGCTCAAGCACGCCCCGGAGATCACGGCGGTGACGAACCAGTTCGTCAACTCCTACAAGCGGCTGTGGGGCGGGGACGAAGCCCCCAGCTTCGTCTGCTGGGGACACAACAACCGCTCCGCCCTGATCCGGGTTCCGTTGTACAAGCCCAATAAAGGCCAGAGCGCCCGGGTCGAGTACCGCGCCATTGACTCCGCAGCGAATCCCTACCTGGCCTACTCGCTCATGCTGGCAGCCGGACTCAAGGGCATCGAGGAGGGCTACGAGCTGCCCCCCGAAGCCGAGGACAATGTGTGGGGGCTCAGCGACACCGAGCGTCGGGCCCTGGGTTACCGTCAGCTCCCGGCCAGCCTCGACCACGCGATTCAGTACATGGAGGAGTCCGAGCTGGTCGCCGAGACGCTCGGCGAGCACGTCTTCAACTATGTGTTGCTCAACAAACGCCAGGAGTGGAAGGAGTACCGCTCCCAGGTCACCCCGTTCGAGCTCGACAAGAATCTCGAGATGCTCTAGCGGCCCCAGGAACGGAACACATGGCGAGGGAAACACTGACTCTCACCGAGCTGGCTCGGGTGGGGTTCGTTGAGTTGGGTGAGGTGCGGCTCCGGCTCGCGGAGGTCGGTGAGCTGGGCGGACCGGAATCGGGCGTGCTGCTGCCGCTTCTGGCCAGGACGGCGAACCCGGACGCCGCCCTGGGGTCCCTGGTCGAGCTTCTGCGCCAGTCGCCGGACGAGTTGCACGCCCTCCTCGGTCACCCCGACTCGGCCTTGAGGCTGCTGCGTGTCCTTGGGGCCTCGAGCGGCCTGGCCGAGTTCTTTCTGCGCCACCCGGAGGAGCTGTCGGTGCTCGCCCGGCCGGCGGTGGCACTGCCGAGTGCGGGCGAACTGATCGCAGATCTGCTGGACTCGGTCGGGAGCCTCGACGGGTTCGCCGCCATGGTCGACGACGAGGGGTGGGTCGCCCTCCGGGTGCGGTACCGCCGCCGCCTGGCCGAGTTGGCTGCCTTCGACCTGGAACAGGCTGATCCCGTCGCGGGTCTCGACGGCATCGCGCGCACCCTCGCCGATCTGGCGGCCGCCGCGCTGGAGGCCTCCCTGGCCGTCGCGCGCAGCATGGCGAGCGGCCTGGCGCCCTCTCGCGGAGTGTTCCCGGTCGACGAGGTGCGGGCTACCCGGCTCGCCATCATCGGCATGGGCAAGGCCGGAGCCGGTGAGCTCAACTATGTGAGCGACGTGGATGTCATCTTCGTCGCGGAGGGTGACCCGGAGGCCGGCCTGGAGTCGTCGAGGGCGGTCGACATCGCCACCCGGCTCGCGATTCTGGTCATGCGGGGCCTGAACCAGCCGGCGCTCGAGCCGGAACTCTGGGAGGTGGACCCGAACCTCCGTCCGGAAGGCAAGTCCGGAGCCCTCGTCCGCTCGCTCGAGTCTCACCTGGCTTACTACGATCGGTGGGCCAAGAGCTGGGAATTCCAGGCGCTGCTCAAGGCGCGGCCGCTGGCGGGCGATCCCGGCCTGGGGTCCCGTTACGTCGAGGCTGTGGCCCCGAAGGTGTGGACCAGCGCCAGCCGGGAGAATTTCGTCGAATCCGTGCAGCGGATGCGCGAACGGGTGACCAAGAACATTCCGGACGACGAAGTGGCCGTTCAGCTCAAGCTCGGTCCCGGCGGGCTTCGCGATATCGAGTTCACCGTGCAGCTGTTACAGCTGGTTCACGGCCAGACCGATCCGGCCGTGCGCCAGGCCGGCACCCTCCCGGCCCTGACCGCGCTGGTCGACAGCGGCTACGTGGGGAGGGCCGAGGCCGCAGAGTTCGCCCAGGACTACCGCATCCTGCGCCTGATGGAACACCGCCTTCAGCTGGAGAAGCTGCGCCGCACCCACCTCGTCCCGCGCGACGAGGCGAGTCTGCGCGTCTTGGCCCGAGCCACGGGCCTGGCCCCGAATGCCGCGCAGCTCACCGACCGGTGGGCCCAGGTCAAGCATCGGGTCCGGGGGCTGCACGAGCGCCTGTTCTACCGCCCGCTGCTCTCCGCGGTGGCTGCCCTGCCCGCCGAAGGCCTCAATCTCACCAGCGCCCAGGCCGAGGCCCGGCTCGCGGCCATCGGGTTCCGCAACACCGCGGGCGCCCTCGCCCACATCGCCGCCCTCACCGGCGGGGTCTCCCGCCGCGCGGCGATCCAGCGGCACCTGCTGCCGGTGCTGCTGCAGTGGTTCTCGGAGGGTGCCGACCCGGATTACGGCCTGCTCGCCTTCCGCCGGCTGAGCGATAGCCTGGGCACGACGTACTGGTACCTGCGCATGCTGCGCGACTCATCCGGGGCGGCCGAACGCCTGACCCGGGTGCTGTCCTCGTCACGGTTCGTCGGGGAACTCCTGGAGACCATCCCGGAGTCCGTGGCATGGCTGGAAGATCCGGATGATCTGCGCCCCCGCATCGTGGCGACCCTTCAGGAAGAGGCGCGTGCCGTGCTGGCCCGGCACGAGAGCCCGGATGCCGCCGCATCCATCCTTCGTACCGCCCGGCGCCGCGAGATGCTGCGACTGGCCTCGTCGGCGGTCCTGGGGCAGATCAGCATCGAGGCCCTCGCCACCGGGCTCACGGACGTCACCGCCACCATCATCCAGGGAGTACTCGCTGCCATCCGCGGCACGCCGCTCGACGGCGCGTCGGTGGGCTCGGACGCTGACGGGATCGAATTCGCCGTAATCGGCATGGGACGGTTCGGGGGGGCCGAATTGGGCTTCGGATCGGACGCGGATGTGATGTATGTCTTCCGTCCCGGCACCCTGAACGGCGAAGCGGCGCACGACCGGGCGAAGTTCATCGTGCGCGAACTGGCCCGGCTCACCGACGACAACCGTCTGCCCCTGGATCTCGATCTGGGGCTGCGCCCGGAGGGGAAGAACGGCTCCGTGGCCCGCTCCCTGGAATCCTACGAGGCCTACTACCGCCGCTGGTCGCTCACCTGGGAGGCGCAGGCGTTGCTCCGGGGCAGGGGAGTGGCGGGCGATTCCCGGTTGTTGGCCGACTTCGAGGCGGTCGCTGACTCGGTCCGGTATCCGGAGGCGATCAGCGAACAGGCCGTCCGTGAAGTCAAGCGCATCAAGGCGCGGGTGGAGAGTGAGAGGCTGCCCCAAGGGGCGGACCCCAACCGGCATCTGAAGCTCGGACGTGGCTCACTGAGCGACGTGGAGTGGTTCGTACAGCTGATGCAGCTGCAGCACGCGGCGGCGATCCCGGAGTTGCGCACGACGTCGACGTTGGGTGCCCTCCGCGCCGCCGTCAACGCCGGATTGGTCAGTGAGGCGGACGCCGAGACGTTGACGGCGGCGTGGAAGTTCGCGTCGCGCTGCCGGTCCGCCATCACCTTGTGGACCAATAAGACGTCCGATGTGCTGCCGACCGACCGGGTACAGCTCGAGGGGGTTGCCCGGGTCATGGAGTACCCGCCGGGCTCCGCCAACCAGCTGGAAGAGGAGTACCTCTCGCTGACCCGGCGAGCACGTGCGGTGTTCGAGCGCAGGTTCTACGGGCCCGCGGAACGGGCCGGACCCTTCGCGGGCTGAGTTCCCGGCCGATCTACAACCTAGACCCCGTAGTACAGTTCGAACTCGAACGGGTGCGGGCGCTGAGCGAGCGGCTTGATTTCCATCTCACGTTTGTAGCCGATCCAGGTTTCGATCAGTTCGGGCGTGAACACGTTTCCGGCGAGTAGGAAGTCGTGGTCCTGTTCGAGGGCCACAAGCGCCTCTTCGAGGGAGGCTGGAACCTGCGGGATGTTCTTCGCCTCTTCGGGCGGCAGCTCGTAGAGGTCCTTGTCCACCGGCTCGTGCGGTTCGATCCGGTTCTTGATCCCGTCGAGACCGGCCATCAGCTGGGCGGCGAAGGCGAGGTACGGGTTGCCCGAGGCATCCGGGGCGCGGAATTCGATGCGCTTGGCCTTCGGGTTGGTGCCGGTGATCGGGATGCGGATCGAGGCCGAACGGTTGCCGGCCGAGTAGACCAGGTTGACCGGTGCTTCGAATCCGGGGATCAGTCGACGGTAGGAGTTGAGCGTCGGGTTCGTGAACGCGAGCACCGCCGGAGCGTGCTTGAGCAGTCCGCCGATGTACCAGCGCGCGATGTCGCTGAGTCCGCCGTAGCCCTTCTCGTCGTAGAACAGCGGGGTGCCGTCACTCCACAGCGACTGGTGGGTGTGCATTCCCGATCCGTTGTCGCCGAACAGTGGCTTGGGCATGAAGGTCGCGACCTTGCCCCATTCGAGCGCCGTGTTCTTGACGATGTACTTGAACTTGAGGATGTCGTCGGCCGCGTGCACCATCGTGTCGAAGCGGTAGTTGATCTCCGCCTGGCCTCCGGTGCCGACCTCGTGGTGGGCGCGCTCGAGGATGAGTCCGGCGTCGATCAGCTTGAGGCT
>JACMQV010000086.1 GCA_014376815.1 Cryobacterium sp. | reverse complement strand
CCTGGGCGACATCTCCTACGGCGTCTACCTCTGGCATTGGCCGCTGATCGTGATGGTGCCGTATGTCCTGGGAACGCCGCTTGGCACACTCTCCAAGCTGATCATCATTGGGGCCACCGTGCTTTTCGCCGGTGTCAGCAAGGTTCTGATCGAGGACCCCTTCCGGTACCGGCGGTTCTGGCGTTCGACTCGGGCTCGGAGCTTTTACCCGGCTATTGCCGGAATGCTCGCTGTCTGCCTGACCGCGGGGGTTTCGCTGGTCATTCTCGATAGGACAACCGCAGACGCGCGCCAGCTGGCTGCGGAGCGCCCACCCGCGGTGCTTGGCACAGTAACTGACCCCGATGCCCCACTCCAACCTCTCATCGCCGATCGCCTGTGGGATCGCGGAGCCATGTACGACTGCTTCGATCTCGACCATGAGAAGTCGCATGTCTGTGGCTACGGAACGGAAGGAGCCGATGTGAATGTCGCCATCGCGGGCGACTCCCACTCAGCGCACTTCATCCCCGCCCTCATCGCCATGGCGGACTCCGAGGGGTGGCATCTGGACACCTTCGTGGGAGTCTCCTGTGACGCCGGGTTGTCGGACGACTGTGGCGGGTCGGACAGCGCGTTCGCCGGTTTGGTGGCTGGAGACTACGACGCAGTGTTCTTCAGCGCCTTTAGAGGATCGATCTCCCCGGTGGCGGGAGTCGAAGAGTACATGGCGGCGCTGCACTCTGCGGGCGTCAACCTGATTCCCGTATCTGACGTTCCCCTGAACCCCGCCGAAGCTCACAATTGCATCGACAACAGCGGGGGCGATCCGACCGTCGCCGCGAAGTGCACCACCTCACGCGACATTGCTGTGGACTCGGTCCCTGATCGCATCGGCCCGATCGCGGATGCGCTGGGAATTGCGTATCTAGACCTCACTTCCGCGTTTTGCAATGCCATAGTCTGCCACGCACTTGATGGCAACACGATCATCTATCAGGATTCGCCAACGTCGCACCTAACGGCCACCTTCGGGCGCCAGCTTGCGCCCCGCTTCACCGAAGCCGTCAACCAGGCACTGACCGCCGGCTGACTAGGGCGACGATAGGATCGTTGAGCGCACATCTCGAGCCGAAGGACCAGCCACCCCGCATGACCACCGTCGCCGAGATCGAGCTCACCATTCTCATGCCCTGCCTCAACGAGGCGGAGACGCTGGCGACCTGCATCGACAAGGCGCAGGGGTATCTGGAGAGGTCAGGGGTGATCGGCGAGGTGCTGATCGCCGACAACGGCAGCACCGACGGCTCGCAGGCCATCGCGGTCGCGCACGGCGCCCGGGTGGTCGACATCGCCGAGAAGGGCTACGGCAGCGCCCTCATCGGCGGCATCGACGCGGCCCAGGGCACCTTCGTGATCATGGGCGACGCCGACGACAGCTACGACTTCGAGAACCTCCAGGGCTTCGTCGAGCGCCTGCGCGGCGGCGACGAGCTCGTGATGGGCAACCGGTTCCTCGGCGGCATCGAGCCGGGCGCCATGCCCCCCCTGCACAAGTACCTCGGCAACCCCGTGCTCTCCTGGATCGGCCGGGTGTTGTTCCGCTCGCCGATCAAGGACTTCCACTGCGGGCTACGCGGCTTCAACCGGCTCGCCATGAAGGAGCTGCACCTGCAGACCACCGGAATGGAGTTCGCCAGCGAGATGGTCGTCAAGTCGACCCTCGGCGGGCGCCGGGTGAGCGAGGTGCCAACGACCCTGAGCAGGGACGGCCGCTCGCGCCCCCCGCACCTGCGCAGCTGGCGCGACGGCTGGCGGCACCTGCGGTTCCTGCTGATCTTCAGCCCGCGGTGGCTGTTCCTGATCCCCGGCACCGCGGCATTCGTCATCGGCTTCCTCGGCACCATGTTCCTCGCCTTCGGCACCATCGTGGTCGGCCGGGTCGGCATCGACGTCTCGAGCCAGCTCTACCTCGCCTCCCTCACGGTCGTCGGCTACCAGGCCGTGTTGTTCGCGATCCTGACCAAGATCTATGCCCAGCACGAGGGCTTCCGCATCCCGCGCAGCCGCAACTTCGATCGTCTTGAGAAACGCATCAGCCTCGAGAGCGGCGCCCTCGTGGGTCTCGGCCTGTTCTTCGTCGGCCTGGTCATCGCGATCGTGCAGCTCGTCTCCTGGGGCGCAGGCGGCTTCGGACCGCTCGAGGCGAGCGACGCCCTGCGCGTCGGCATTCCCGCCGCCCTGCTGATGATCCTCGGCGCCCAGACGATCATGGCCGGGCTCTTCCTCGGGGTGCTCGCGGTCGGTGTGAAACGCACCTGATCGTGACGGTCTCTGTCGCACTCTGCACCTTCAACGGTGAGGCACACCTCGCCGGGCAGCTCGCCAGCATCCTCGCCCAGCACACCCTCCCTGACGAGGT
>JACMQV010000012.1 GCA_014376815.1 Cryobacterium sp. | reverse complement strand
TACGGCACCAGCCGGCCGAGCGTGCACGCCATCAACACCGACGCCGGCGACCTCTCCTGGCTCGGCGCCGGCACCCCCGCGGCCGGCGCGCCGGTCGGCGGCGGGGCCGGTCAGGCGCCGCACACATCCGGCACCTAAAATACCGACATGCCATCAATCGTCCATGAGTTCGCCTGGCCTGATCGGGTCGTCGTCGGCACTGTCGGCCTCCCCGGATCGCGCACGTTCTACCTGCAGGTACGCACCGGGGCCCAGATCGTCAGTATCTCGATGGATAAACAGCACGCGGTTCTGCTCGCCGATGCCGTCGACGAGATGCTCGACGAGTTGATGGACCGCGAGGGAAACCCGTTCAGCGTTCCGAACACCACGCCCATCGAACTCGTCGACAACGACCCGCTGGAGCAGCCCGTCGCCGAGGAATTCCGAACCGGCGCGATGAGCCTGGTGTGGGACCCCTCGACCGTGCAGATCGTGATCGAGGCGTTCCAGGTCGTGGAGCCGGACGAGGACGAAGACTTCGCCGCCATGCTGAGGGCGCCCAAGGAGCCCGAGGGATTGCTGCTGGTCCGGATGCCCGTCGGCACCGCCCGGGCATTCGCCAAGCGCGCCCGCGAGGTGGTGGGGGCCGGTCGTCCCATCTGCCCGCTCTGCGGCACCCCCATCGACGCGGACGGGCACGTCTGCCCCCTTCCCGACAGCCTCTGACGATGCCGGGTGCCAACCTCCCCGACGGCGACCTCGCCGACGGTGAGCTCGAGCTCACGGGGCGCATCACGACGGCGTCGAACGCGACCTTCCTCGGCACCATCGGCGGCGTCACGGTCGTCTACAAGCCCATCGCCGGGGAGCATCCGTTGTGGGACTTCCCCGACGGAAATCTCGCCGGCCGGGAGGCGGCGGCGTACCTGGTCTCGCAGGCCTTCGGCTGGAACGTCGTGCCCCTGACCTGGCTGCGCGAGGGCCCGATGGGCCGCGGGATGGTGCAGCTGTGGCAGGAGTCGGATCCGGAACAGGATGCCGTCGACCTGGTCCCCTGGGAAGCAGAGCCGGCCCCGGGCTGGCTTCGGGTCTTCGACGGCCGGGACGAGCACAATCGTGCGGTGACGCTCATCCATGAGGACTCGGCCGCGCTGCGACGGATGGCCGTGTTCGACATCGTCGTGAACAACGCCGACCGCAAGGGCGACCACATCCTCGCGATGCCCGATGGGCACCGTCACGGCGTCGACCACGGCCTCACCTTCCACGTGGACCACAAGCTGCGCACGGTGCTCTGGGGTTGGCTGGGCGACCGGCTCACCGCCGACGAACTGGCCGGGATCGACCGGGTCCGCGCCCAGCTGGCCGGGGAGCTCGGCGTCACCCTGGCCGGGTTGATCGGCGAGCTCGAGATCATCGCCCTGGCCACGCGCTGCGACCGGCTGCGCTCCGAGGGCCGTTTCCCGGCCCCGCACGGCGACATGCCCGCGGTACCCTGGCCGCTGTTCTGACCAGACCTGGCTTGTCGCCCACGGGCACCCTTCTGTCGGGCCGCCCCTGTAGTATGCGGGAGGCATACGAGCACGAACCGTGTTTGCCCGATCAGGGCCCCGTGTCGACGCACTGAGGGAGTCCCGATGCGGGCCCGTGGAATCGCCGTTGTCGTGTTGCTTTTTGCCGCGTTCATGGACCTGTTGGACACCACGATCGTCAATGTGGCCCTGCCGTCCATCCAGGCGGACCTGAAGGCCACGCCCGCCCAGCTGGAGTGGATCGTTTCCGGGTACGTCCTCGCCTTCGCGGTCGTGCTGATCACGGGCGGGCGCCTCGGCGACATCCTCGGACGCAAACGGATGTTCCTGATCGGGGTCGCGGGTTTCACCCTGGCCTCGGCGTCGTGCGCAGCGGCATCCAGTGGCGACATGCTCGTCGCATCGCGCCTGGTGCAGGGCCTGTTCGCGGCACTGATGACCCCGCAGGTGCTGTCGATCATCCAGGTCCTCTTCGCGCCGAAGGAGCGCGCCGCCGTGTTCGGGGCGCTCGGGGGCATCTCCGGGCTCGCCGCGGTGGCGGGGCCGCTCCTCGGCGGGATTCTGGTCACCCACAATGCCTTCGATCTGGGCTGGCGCACGGTGTTCCTGATCAACCTGCCGGTCGGTGTGCTGCTCTTCATCGCGGCGGCCATCGTCATCCCCGAGTCGCGTTCGACCGAGCGGGTGCGCCTGGATGTGCCCGGGGTCGTTCTCGTCTCCGTCGCGCTGTTCCTCGCGGTCTTCGCCCTGATCGAAGGCCGGCAGGAGGGGTGGCCGGCCTGGATCTGGATCATGCTGGCCGCGGCCCCCGTGCTGCTGGTCGTGTTCGTCCTCTACCAGCGCGTCCTCGGCCGGCGCGGCGGGTCGGCCCTCGTGCCGCTCTCGCTCTTCGCGAGCCGCGGCTACTCGGCCGGCGTGCTCACCAACTTCTCCTTCGGTGCGTCGATCGGCGGTTTCTTCCTGATCCTGGTGCTGTACTTGCAGATCGGACTGCGCTACTCCCCAATCGACGCCGCCCTGGCGACCCTGCCGTTCAGCCTCGGCGCCCTGGCCGGCAGCGGCCTGGCCGTGCCGGTCGGCCCGAGGCTCGGCCGGAGGCTCATCCTCGCCGGTGCGCTGGCCCAGATCGCCGGCCTCTCCTGGATCGCCGCGATCGTGACCGGGCAGGCCGATGCGCTGAGCGGCTCCGACATGATCCTGCCCATGGCCCTGGCCGGGTTCGGCCTCGCACTGCTGGTCGTGCCGCTGACCGATGTCGCGCTCGCCAAGACCTCCGTCGCCAACGCGGGTGCGGCATCCGGGGTGTTCGGAACCTTCCAGCAGGTCGGTTCCGCGATCGGTATCGCGGTGGTCGGGGTCATCTTCTTCGGGATCGCGGGAACCGCTTACACAGCGGAGAACCTGCGGCTCGCCTTCCTCGGCGGGTTGTGGGTGCCGCTCGTCGCGCTCAGCCTGGCGGCGATGGGAACCTTCCTCCTGCCCAGCGTTGCCGATGTGCAGACGCACAAAGCGGATGCCGAGGCGCTGGCCGAGTCAGATTTCAAGAACAATCCGGCATCCGTCGGCGGGCGGCCCGGCCGAGGGTGGCACCGCCCGGCCTGACCGGGGGCCGTGTCAGGCGCGGTCGGCCAGGAGGTTGACGGCCAGGAGGTTGACGGCCAGGGTATAAACGGCGCCACCGCGGCGCGGTCGGCCCATGGGAGGTGCTGGCGCATTGGACCCTCACCTCCCCGAGGACGGGTCTGCGTTGTTCATCCCGTTCACGGACGGGAAGACGCCGCTGATGAGCAGCGTCTGCTCGGCGCTTCGAAACTGCATCCCGCACCGGGCCCGCCCTGACTACGGCAGACTGTAACCACACGCGAGTGGCCCTGCCCCGGCAGGATGGTTGCATTTTTCGATTGGCGTTAACGACGACACCTGGAGAGACAATGAACAAATACGCAGTCACGAACCCGGCTACCGGAGCCAGCGAATCGAGCTTCACCCTCGCAACCGATGCTGAGGTGATCGCCGCCATTGAGGCTGCGGATCGTGCCCACAGCGAGTTCTCCCGCGGCACGTCGGTTGGCGAGCGCGCGGCCCTCATGCAGCGGGTCGCGGACCTGCACACCGAGCGCCGCGAGCACCTGGCCGAACTCATCGTGCGCGAAATGGGCAAGCCAGTCGAGCAGGCTCTCGGCGAGGTTGATTTCTCGGCGGACATCTACTCGTACTACGCCACCCACGGTGAGGCGTTCCTCGCAGATGAACCGATCGAGCTCCTCGGCGGCGAGGGCTCGGCGTTCATCCGCAACGCCTCCCTGGGGGTGCTTCTCGGCGTCATGCCGTGGAACTTCCCGTACTATCAGGTTGCCCGCTTCGCCGGTCCGAACCTGGTGCTCGGCAACACGATCCTGCTCAAGCACGCCTCGCAGTGCCCCGAATCCGCCGCCGCCATCGAGGAGATTTTCGCGGATGCCGGCTTCCCGGCGGGCGCGTATCGCAATCTTTACGCGTCCAACGCGCAGATCGCCGACATCCTCGCGGATCCCCGCGTCTGTGGTGTTTCCCTGACCGGTTCGGAGGGCGCAGGCGCGGCCGTCGCCGAGGTCGCTGGCCGCAACCTCAAGAAGGTGGTGCTCGAACTGGGTGGATCCGACCCGTTCATCGTGCTGAGCGCCGACAACCTCGAGGAGGCCGTCGACGCGGCCGTCGCCGCGCGCCTGGACAACTCGGGCCAGTCCTGCAACGCCGCCAAGCGATTCATCGTGATCGACGACCTGTACGACGCCTTCGTGGAGAGCTTCACGGCGAAGATCACCGGCAACGTGCCGGCCGACCCCACGTCGCCGGAGACCACGCTCGGACCGCTCTCCTCCCTCGGCGCCGCCGAGGGCCTCG
>JACMQV010000085.1 GCA_014376815.1 Cryobacterium sp. | reverse complement strand
TCCCCCGATTTCTGGTGCGGGGCCCTGACCGCCCCGGGATGCCAGCGTTCCCGCAGTCCCCGGGCGTTGTACTTGAGCTCCGACGCGGTGAGCGTACCCGCGGACTTCAACACCGCGGCTTCGAACTTCGCCCGCCCCTCTGCCGGAACGGACCAGGCCTGGTTGATCACCACCTGCGCATGCCGGTAGCTGATCTCACCCGCCTCCAGCGCCGCCCGCGTCGCCGGCAGCTCCTGGGCCAGGGCCCGGCTCTCCGCGATCAGGTTCTCCGCGGAGCGCTGGGGCACCCGGATCGTGCAGGCCAGCTCGCTCGAAAACTCCCGCTCCGCGACCTCGCGGGCATCCCAGCGTGCGCCCGGCACCAGGGCCTTGTGGTGGGCGATGGCCTGCCCGAACCGGCGGGCGTCCTCGATCAGGCGGACCACCCTGGCGTTGGCCCGAGCAACCTCGCTGTGCGCTTCCCTGATCGCGTCGAAATGCCGACCCATGGCCTCACGCTCTTCGATGATTGACGGCTTCATGAGAGTCACGTTACGGGCACCCACCGACATTCACCCCGGCATCCGCCCGCTGCAGCGTGCACGGTGGATAACCTGATCAAACCCACAATGTGGAGGAACGGGTGCTTCGCTCTCCCGCTGCCTCAATCCCGGGCCTGAATCCCGGACCAGCCGAGAACTGAGACTGTGGATCAGCCGACCATCCCCCCCAGCCGGAATACCCCGCCGGGGCGCGCCGTTGGGCGAAAGAGGGAACCTGCTTCCCGATGTCCACGGCCGCGCTCGCGCGCCCGACGGCACTTGTCCGACAGAAAGAGCTATTCCGTGAATCTTTTCTCCCCGCTCACCCTCGGTGACCTGGAACTGCCCAACCGCCTCGTCATGGCGCCTCTGACACGGGTGCGCTCCGGCATCGAAGGGGTGCCCGGTCCTCTCGTGGTGGAACATTATCGGCAGCGCGCGTCCCTCGGCCTGATTGTGACCGAAGGAACCTACCCCAGCCACGCCGGCCAAGGCTTCCCCGGCCAGCCTGGCCTGGTCACCCCGGAGCAGATTGACGGCTGGAAGAACGTGGCCGACGCGGTGCATTCAGCCGGGGGCCGCCTCGTCGCCCAGGTCATGCACGCCGGACGGGTCACCCACGAAGGCACCAACGGCGGCCGCGAGGTTGTCGCGCCCAGCGCTATCGCGATCGACGGGGAAACGCACACCTACGACGGCAAGCACCCGTATCCGGTGCCGCACGCCCTGACGCAAGACGAGCTCGCCGGCGTGATCGCCGACTTCGTCCAGGCCTCCCGGAACGCGATCGCGGCGGGCCTCGACGGCGTCGAGATCCACTCCGCCAACGGCTACCTGCTGCACGAATTCCTCTCCCCGGCCTCGAACCATCGCGACGACGTCTACGGCGGCTCCCCGGCCAACCGGGCCCGCTTCGTGATCGAGGTCGTCACCGCCGTTGCCGAGGCTATCGGAGCTGGCCGGGTCGGAATCCGCGTGTCCCCTGAGCACAACATCCAGGACGCCCTCGAAACGGACGCGGCGGATGTCCTCGCCACCTACGGCGCCCTGGTCGACGGCCTCGCCCCGCTGCACCTGGCCTACCTCAGCGTGCTGCACAAGGAACCGGCCGGCCGGCTGGTGCAGGAACTGCGCACCCGCTTCGGCGGACCGCTCCTCGTCAACAGCGGCTTCGGCGGCATCACCACCCGCGAGGGGGCCATGGCGATCATCGCCGATGACCAGGCGGATGCCGTCGTCGTCGGCCGTGCCGTCATCGCCAACCCTGACCTGGTGCGTCGCTGGCTGAACGACCTGCCCCTGAACGCTCCGGACCCGCTCACTTTCTACGGTGCGGGCGCCGCCGGCTACACGGACTACCCGGCCCTCCAGCACTAACCACCGGAGCCCGTTCGGGCCGTCCCCGCCTTTTCCTGTGCATAACTCCTGCAATATCGTGGGCGCGTGCGCTCCAGCCCCTGCGGTGACCCGGAATTCCGGGGGCGACGGATGCTGCATCGCGCGATTTGCAGGAGTTATGCCACCGGGGCATCCTGTCACCGCCTGCCGGAGCCTTGCCTGCCCCCCCCGCCGGTGGCTAACTCAGGAAATTCGGGCCGGGCGCCGGGAACAGGCCCCGGAGCACGGGGCGACCGATGCTCAATGCCGGGGTTTCTCCTGAATTGACCACACGGGTCGACGCCCGCATCCACCACACCGGAATCCCGGCGCGGTGGATGCGGCGCCGCCACGATGTGCAGGAGTTATGCGCAGGCCGGGCGAGACATCTGCCCTCGACCCGTTCTCTACCGGGTGGGGACGCTTGCCAGCAGGCCGGCCGCTCGCTCGAGCACGTCCACCTTCTTGCAGTAAGCGAAGCGCACCAGCGAGGCATAGTCGGCGCGGTTCGCGGGTGAACAGAAGGCGGCGATCGGCACCGCGACGACACCGGCGAGTGCCGGCAGGATCCGACAGAACTCGGCGCCGTCCGGATAGCCGAGCGGCGCGGCATCCGCCACGATGAAGTACGAGCCCTGCGGCCGGCTGACGGTGAAACCGGCGGCGGTCAGCCCGACCTCGAGCACGTCCCGCTTGGCTTCGAGGTCGGCGGCGATGCCGGTGAAATAGCTGTCCGGCAGATCCAGTCCCCGCGCGATCGCCGGTTGGAACGGCGCCCCGTTGACGTAGGTCAGGAACTGCTTCACCGCGAGGATCGCGGTCACCAGAGGCGCCGGCGCAGTCAGCCAGCCGATCTTCCAGCCGGTCGTGTTGAACGTCTTGCCTCCGGAGGAGATGGTGATGGTGCGCTCGCTCGCGCCGGGCAGCGTCGCGACCGGAACATGCGCGACCCCGAAGGTGAGGTGCTCGTAGACCTCGTCGGTGACGATCAGCGCGTCGTGCCGATGCGCCAGCTCGACGATGAGCGCCAGCGTTTCAAGGGGCAGCACGGCCCCGGTGGGGTTGTGCGGGTTGTTGACGATGATCAGCCGGGTCTTGTCCGTGATGGCGGCGCGGAGGTCGTCCGGATCCGGCTGGAAGTCGGGGGAGCGCAGCCGCACGGTGCGATGGATGCCGCCGCCCAGGGCGATCAGACCACCGTAGGCGTCATAGAACGGTTCCAGGGTGACGACCTCGTCGCCCGGCTCGAGCAGGGCGAGGATGGTCGCGGCCAGGGCTTCGGTGGCGCCCGCGGTCACGAGGACCTCGGTCTCCGGATCGGCGGAAAGCCCATAGAAGCGCTGCTGGTGGCGCGAGATCGCGTCGCGCAGCACGGGCAGCCCCCGGCCCGGCGGGTACTGGTTGACGCCGTCGGAAATCGCCTGGCGCGCCGCCTCGAGCACCTCGGGCGGACCGTCCTCATCGGGGAATCCCTGGCCCAGGTTGATCGCACCCGTGCGCAGCGCGAGAGCGCTCATCTCCGCGAAGATACTGGCCGCCACGGTGCCGTCCATGCCGAGCAGACCCGCTCCGCCGGCGGTGCGCCGCCAGGCTCCGGTAATCGTCATCGTGTCACCTGCATCCCTCCAAGCTACGACATGCCCAACGCGCCCTGTGGACAGTTCGCGCGGGAACGCGCTCAGTGCCCTAACGTGGCCGCATGCGGACCGTGACGCGCGCCCTGCTCACCCTCAGCGCACTGGTGCTCCTCGGGGGCCCGGCGCTCACCGGTTGTGCGCCGACGCCCGCGCCGAAGCCAGCCGCGACCGCCGCAACGGATGCCCCCGTCTTCGCCTCCGACGCCGGGGCACTGGCCGCCGCCACGGAGGCCTATGCGGCTTACCTCGCCGCAGGTGACTCGGGTGGAAACAAGGATGACTATCTCGCCCTTTCGACTGGGAGAGCGCACGACCAGGATGTGACTGCATCAGCGACATTCGAGGATCGAGGCTGGAAACAGACTGGTGTTACATCTTTTGATTCTTTTGCGATTCAGTCATCTACTCTTTCGGCTGACGACCAATGGGAAATACGTGCTTACCTTTGCCTCGACGTGACCAAGAGCGATGTCGTTGATTCATCAGGCGTCTCGGTAGCTGCCGTTGATCGCCCACTAAGGCTTCCGCTTGAGGTCGCATTCGTCACGTCAAGCCCCAGCGAGAACCTACTTATTGCGGAGTCGAGGGTATGGTCAGGGTCGAACTTCTGCTAGCCGGGTTTGCGCTGCTCTTGGTGGCTGTAACGCCGACAGGGCCGGCAATCGCTGATGAAGCAAACTGTCCTCCGAAACTTGCGATCGCTGGACTATGCCCCACAGTGACGGGAGCCATCAACAACGGCGGGGTCGACCTCTCTGCCGGATACGCGACGGGAGGCGGCGGGGGAGAGCAATCCGACAGCGGGAGCGGTGCGGGTGCCGCTTCAGGATCCGGGGGCGGAGGCGCGGGGCCTGGCGGGCAGGCGGGGGCCGCACCGACCTCTCCCTCCGTGGTCGTCGTGCGGGACGGTTTCACTGTCGTTTGCGATCCCGGGGCGCC
>JACMQV010000084.1 GCA_014376815.1 Cryobacterium sp. | reverse complement strand
CGGTGGAGAGCGCAACCGCCTGAACCTGGCGCTCACCCTCAAGCAGGGCGGCAACCTGCTGCTCCTCGACGAGCCCACCAACGACCTGGACGTCGAAACGCTGGGCTCGCTCGAGAACGCTCTGCTCGAATTCCCCGGCTGCGCCGTGGTCATCACTCACGACCGGTGGTTCCTCGACCGGATCGCGACCCACATCCTCTCCTACGAGGGCACGGATGAGGACCCGGCGAACTGGTACTGGTTCGAGGGCAACTTCGAATCGTACGAGCAGAACAAGATCGAACGGCTCGGCCCGGATGCCGCCAAGCCGCACCGTTCCGCGTACCGCAAGCTCACCCGCGACTAGGACAACAGATGAAGCTGCACATTCCGGTCCGGCTGCGCTGGTCCGACCTCGACGCGTACGGCCACGTCAACAACGCCGAATTGCTGCGCGTCCTCGAGGATGCGCGCATCCAGGCGTTCTGGCCGGACGAGGACGCTGCCGGACCGGGAGCGTTCGCCGGCACCGCGGTGCTCGACGGGCGCCCGGGCGCGGCAACGCTGACCCTCATTGCGCGGATGGAGGCCGAGTACCTGGCTCCGATCCCGTATCTTCGGCAGCCTCTGGACATCCGTCTGTGGCTCGGCAAGCTCGGCGGTGCCAGCCTGGAGGTCTGCTACGAGGTCTGGACTCCGATCGGCCTGGAGCCGGCCGTTCTCTTCGCGCAGGCGAGCACCACGATCGTTCTGGTGGACGCCGTGACGGAGCGGCCCCGCAAGATCAACGAGGTCGAGCGGGCCGCCTGGACGCCCTACGTGGACGAGCCGATCAGGTTCACCCGCCGCGCGTCAGTGCCCGCGGAGCTTTAGCCCGCGGGGTTCTAAGCAGCGGGGTTCTAAGCAGCGGAGACGGTCTTGCCGGTAACGGTGACCTTCACGGACGCCAGCGCGGTCGTGGCCGGTCCGGCGAGGACCTCGCCGGTGGTCGCGTCGAATTTCGACCCGTGGCAGGGGCAGTCGAACTCCTTGTCCACGGGTTTCACGACGCAACCCTGGTGGGTGCAGATCGCGCTGAAACCGACCACGGTGCCCTCGGTCGGCTGGCTGAGCAGGATCGGCTTGCCGTCCAGTTCCGCCGCGATCGAGCCGCCCACGGGGATGTCGGCGAGCCTGGCGACCTCGACCGGGCCGCTGGAGCTTCCTCCGCCCGTGCCGGAGGACCCGGTGCTGCAGCCGGCGAGGGCGACCGCGGTTCCGGCGGTGCCGAGCAGGATCGCGCCGCGACGCGAGATCTCGGTGGGGTTCGTCATGGCGCTCCTCGTTCGGGTTGCGTTGCCACAGGCTACTCTGCGTTGCTCGGCACGCGCAGCATGCCCTCCTGCGCGACGGTGGCCAGGAGCAGACCGGCCCGGCTGAAGATGCTGCCGGTCGAGAGACCGCGTCCGCCCTGGGCGGTCGGGGAATCCTGAACGTAGAGCATCCACTCATCGGCCCGGCCAAACCGGTGGAACCACATCGCGTGGTCGAGGCTGGCCACCTTGAGCCCCGGCGTCGCCCAGGCGATGCCGTGGCGACGCATGATGGGCTCCATGATCGAGTAGTCGCTCGCGTAGGCCAGCGCGGCCCGGTGCAGGTCGCGGTCGTCGGGGAGCGGGCCGAGGGTCTTCATCCACACGGCCTGGCGGGACGTGTGCTCGCCGTTCACCGTGAGGTAGATCGGGGAGGGCACGTGACGCATGTCGAAGGGGCGTTCGCTGGCCCAGTACCGGGCGATCGAGTGGTCGACCTGGGCGAGCGATTCCGCGGCGGTGGGGAGGGATTCCGGGTCCGGGAGGTCGGAGGGCATCTCGATGTGGTGCTCGAGCCCCTCGTCCTCATCCTGGAAGGACGCGATCATCGACAGGATCGGGTGGCCGTCCTGGTACGCCTGCGTGCGCCGGGTGGAGAAGGACCGGCCGTCGTGGATGCGGTCCACGGAGAAGGTGATCGGCTGGCCGACATCGCCGGGGCGCAGGAAGTAGCCGTGCATGGAGTGCACGTGGCGGTCGTCCGGCACGGTCCTCATCGCGGCGACGAGGGACTGGGCGAGCACCTGCCCGCCGAAGACGCGGCCGAGCGGCATCCACTGCGACGGACCGGTGAAGATGTCCTCGTTGGTGCGGGCACCCGTGTCGGTGAGGTCGAGAGCGGTCAGGAGACCCTCCATCTGGATGTCCATGCGGCCTCCTCAAGGCGGGTGGGGCAGGGTCGGGGCGACCGCGCGCGTACCTTGGTAGTTTAGGAGTAGATGAGCAAGTCATTTTCTCTCCCAGACTCCCTGTCCCTTCGCGATCTCCAGGTGTATCTCTCCCGTGCCGGGCGGGTGGAGGACGGTTCCGTGCGCCTGATCCAGGCTTCGGGCGTACTCGCCGTGTACACCGCCATCCTCTATCCGCGCGGCCTGCTGGACTCCAGCCCGACCGTGCTCGGCCTGCGCACCTTCTCGCTTACCGCGCCGGTCGAGCTCGACGCCGTGGTGCCCGTGCGTTCCCTCCTCGACCGGCTCGCCCGTCTGACCGCGGCGGTGGAGGAGCCGGAGACCGCGGTGACCGTGACGGTGCCGCTGGAGGTGACCACGGTGACGTGGGCCGGCATCTCACCGCCCACGGGCGGCTGGACGCTGCTGGGTCAGACGGATGCCGCGCTGCTCGAGGGCGCCGCGCAGGCCGGCATCGAGGAGGTCGCCGCGGTCATCCCGACCGGGACCGGTGCGCAGATCGTGCAGCGGGTGCGCTCCGAGGTCTGGGGTCGCCCGATCCCGGGCCTGGAGATCGTGCCGGCCGGTGCCGCCTTCGCCGCTGTCAGCCTCGGCTTCCTGCCGAAGCAGGAGCCGGTCCGGCTCTACGAGACCGGGTTGTGGACCCGGCTGAGCACGAGCCGAGGACATATCCTGGTGCGCCGCAAGCCCTGGTCGCTCCGGCCCTGATCCGCCCTGATCCGCCTTGCCCCGCCCTGCAGAACAGGGCGGGTGTCGGCGGTTCTCAGAGCGGGGCGTCCCCGGCGGCGAGCAAGGCCGCCCAGAGGTCGGCCCGCGCGTGGAACGTCGCGAGGTCGCGGCCCAGCAGGGCCTCCGCCTGGTCGATCCGGCCGCGCACGGTGTGGCGGTGCACCCCGAGTTCGGTCGCGGCCGGTCCGAACTGCCCGTTCTGCTCGAGCCACACCCGCAGGGTGGGCAGCAGCACGGTGCCGTGCGCGGCATCGTGGTCGGAGAGCGGCTGGAGGGTGGCGCGGCCGACTTCGGAGGCATCCGTGCGGGCCAGGAAGGCCAGCACCCCCTGCCGGGAGATGACCTCGAACTCGACGATTCCGGGGGAGCCCTCGTTCGACCGCTCGAGCGCCTGCCTGGCCTGGGCGACCAGGTGCGGCAGGGCCCGGTAGCCGCCTCGGTCGGACACCCCGACGTGCAGCCCGAAGCCCACCAACTCGTCGAGGAGCGGTCCGCCGGCCTGGTCGACGCAGAGCATCACGGACCGGCCGTCCCGGGCGAAGAAGAGCTGCCCGGGGCGTTCCTCGACGCGCAGCTCGAGGAACTCCGTCAGGGCGTCCAGGCGTTCCGGCAGAGGCTCGACGATCGCGATCCGAACCGGTTCCGGGGGAAGCGGCCCCCACATCTCGCGGGAGATGGTCTGCGCGAGTTCCACGTCGCCGCCGAGGAGCGCGTGCAGCAGGCCTGAGCGCAGGTGGCCACGGGCGCGGTCCAGCGCGCTGTTCTGCTCGAGCGCGAGTCCCGCCATCGCGATGACGCTGGTCACGACCTCCTGGCTGGCCTGGTCGAGTTCGGAGGCGCCGCCGAGGGCGAGCACGCCGCGCAACTGGTCCCGGCGGCCGAGCGTCTGCAGGGTCAGGGTCTCCCCGCCTTCGTCGAGGGTGGTGCTGGCCCGCTGCCCGCGGTGGAGCAGCCGGGCGGCCTCGCGCTGCACCCGGCTGAGGGAACCCCGAGAGTTCGTGGCGCCCGCGCCCGAGAACGTGTCCCGGGGGAAGACCCGGTCAAGGGCGCCGCTCGCGTCGAACAGGGCCACCCAATGGTTGAGCTGCCGGGACAGCTCGCTGAGCGTGGCGCTGAGGCCGTCCGGCCGGAGGGCTGCCCGGGAGATGGCGCGCTGCGCACCGAGCGCCCAGGTGTGCCGGGCGTACCGGAGCTCCGCCACGAGGTCGCCGGCCGCGCGCGCGACCGCGATGAAGGGTGTGCTGTAGGGCACCTCGACCAGGGGCAGGCCGTGGGCGAGGCAGGCGGCCACCAGCGGGTCGGGGGTGCCGTCGCGCACGACCTCGGTGCCGAAACCGAGGGCGGTGATGCCGCGGGAGCAGAGCCGGGAGACGTACTCGTCGTAGAAGGCCTCCGTCGCGTCCTCCCCGGTGAACTGCGTGCCCGTGGTGAGGAGCACCTGGCCGGCGGAGAGGAACGGGGTCGGGTCGGCGAGGTCGGAGCTGTGCACCCATTCCACGGACTGCTCGAGTGCCCGGGCCGGCAGTGCCGGCTCGGGGGTGAGCAGGCGCAGCCGGAGTCCCGGCTGGTCGAGCAGGCGGCGGAGGGGCGGCAGCGGCGGCGGAGCCGTGATCGGGGGCATGGACCAAGTGTACAGCGTGGCGAAAAGAGGCCCAAGGAATGTACAGGCTGGCAGGTACTCGGGCCGCCCCTGCCGCCATAGAGTTGCACGATTGGCATCGTCGCCGGCAGCGCGCCGATGCATCTCGGTCCCAGAACTGGAGCAGCCATGACCATTGTCGAGTCCCTTTCCCAAGAAACCCCCGTCGGCGGACCGTCCCTCCCGCAGGAGCGTCGCCTCGTGACGGCCATCCCCGGCCCGAAGTCGCAGGAACTCAGCGTGCGCAAGGCGCAGGCCGTCTCGGCCGGCGTGGGTGTCACCCTGCCCGTCTACATCGTGGCCGCCGGCGGCGGCGTACTTGTCGACGTGGACGGCAACTCCCTGATCGACCTCGGCAGCGGCATCGCCGTGACCGGGATCGGCAACAGCGCCCCCGAGGTGGTCGCGGCCGTCGCCGCCCAGCTCGCCCAGTTCACGCACACCTGCTTCACCGTCGCGCCTTACGACTCCTACATCGCCGTGGCCGAGACGCTCAACCGGCTCACCCCCGGCGACCACGCCAAGCGCAGCGCGCTGTTCAACTCCGGCGCCGAGGCCGTGGAGAACGCCGTCAAGATCGCCCGGCACTACACCGGCAAGCAGGCCGTCGTCGCGTTCGACCACGCCTACCACGGCCGCACCACGCTCACCATGAGCCTGACGGCCAAGAACCAGCCCTACAAAAACGGCTTCGGCCCCTTCGCCGCGGAAATCTACCGCGCGCCGATGTCCTACCCCTACCGGGACGGCGGGCAGGACGGCGTCGCTTCGGCCAATCGCGCCATCTCTCAGATCGAGAAGCAGATCGGGGCCGACAACCTCGCGGCCCTCATCATCGAGCCGATCCAGGGCGAGGGCGGCTTCATCGTGCCCGCTCCGGGCTTCCTGCCCACCCTGGTCGCGTGGTGCCGCGCCAACAAGGTCGTCTTCATCGCCGACGAGGTGCAGACCGGCTTCGCCCGCACGGGCGACATGTTCGCGAGCGAGCACGAGGGCATCGTGCCGGACATCATGGTGATGGCCAAGGGCATCGCCGGCGGCCTCCCGCTGTCCGCCGTGACCGGCCGGGCCGAGATCATGGACGCCCCGCAGGTCGGCGGCATCGGCGGCACCTACGGCGGCAACCCGCTCGCCTGCGCCGCGGCCCTCGCAACCATGGAAAGCTACGAGAGAGACAACCTGGCGCAGCGGGCGCGTGACATCGGCACCATCATGACCGGCCGCCTGAACGCCCTGCGGGCCGCCGACAAGCGCGTCGGCGATGTGCGGGGCCGCGGTGCGATGATCGCGATCGAACTCGTCGACCCGGTGACCGGCGACCCGGATGCCGCCCTCACCGGCCGCGTCGTGTCCGCCGCCCACGCCCAGGGAGTCATCCTGCTCACCTGCGGCACCTACGGCAACGTGATCCGCTTCCTGCCTCCGCTGAGCATCCCCGACGCGCTCCTGGTCGAGGGCCTGCAGGTCGTCGCGAGCGCCCTCGCCGCCGCATGAGCCTCCTCGAAGCCGCGCCCGCGCCTCTGGTCCTGCCGCACGCGACACCCCTGGCCACCCCGCTCGACGACGCACGGTCCCAGCTTTCCGCCGCCATCGGCGTGCTCGGGTACAGCGACGGCCTGCACTCCCTGCTCGCCACCCCGCGGCGTGAGATGACGGTCGCCGTGCCGCTGCGCCGGGACGACGGAACCACCCGCCTGTTCACCGGCTACCGGGTGCAGCACAACCTGTCGCGCGGCCCCGCGAAGGGCGGTCTGCGGTACAGCCCGAACGTCACACTCGACGAGGTGCGCGCCCTCGCCATGTGGATGACCTGGAAGTGCGCCCTGCTCGACGTGCCGTACGGCGGGGCCAAGGGCGGGGTCACCATCGACCCCCGGCAGTTCTCCCAGCCGGAACTGGAACGCGTCACCCGCCGCTACACCAGCGAGATCCTGCCCATCATCGGCCCGGAGAAGGACATCCCGGCACCCGACATGGGCACCGACGAGCGCACCATGGCGTGGATCATGGACACCTACTCCGTCAACGTCGGCTACACGGTCCCGGGGATCGTGACCGGCAAGCCGATCAGCCTGGGCGGCTCCCACGGCCGCGCCAGCGCCACCTCGCGCGGCGTCACCCAGATGGCCATCGCGGCGCTGAAACACCGCGGCATCCGTCCCGAGGGGGCGACCGCGGCGGTGCAGGGCTTCGGCAAGGTCGGCCACGACGCCGCCGTCTTCCTCACCGACGCCGGCGTGCGCGTGGTCGGCGTGAGCGACCAGTACGGCGCCGTGTACAACGCCGCCGGCCTCGACTGCGAGCGGCTCAGCGCGCACGTCGCCGCGACCGGACGGGTCGTCGGCTTCGACGGGGCCGAACCGATCGACGGGGATGCCCTGCTCGAACTGGACGTCGACCTGCTCGTGCCGGCCGCCGTCGAGGGCGTGCTGCACGAGGGCAACGCGTCCCGCGTCACAGCCCCGGTCATCGTCGAGGGCGCCAACGGGCCCACCTCGCCCGCGGCCGACCTTATCTTCGCGGCCAACGGGCAGCTGGTCGTGCCCGACATCCTCGCGAATGCCGGGGGCGTCATCGTCTCCTACTTCGAATGGGTGCAGGGCAACCAGGCCTACTGGTGGAACGCCGCCGAGGTCGAGCACAAGCTCGCCGAACGGATGCTCGCCGCCTGGCACCAGGTCGTCGACTACGCCGCGGCCCGGGACCTGTCCCTGCGCGCCGCCGCCACCGTGCTCGCCGTAGAACGGGTCGCGGAAGCGCACCTGCTGCGCGGCCTGTACCCCTAAGCGCCGCCCGGCCCCGTCCCCTCACCTGCATCGCATCGGAAAGAGAATCATCGTGTCCACCCGTGAAACCGAACTACTCGCCCGCGTCCCCGTCGGCCTCTACATCAATGGCACCTGGCAGCGGGGCGGCGGTGAGCCGATCGACGTCACCGACCCGGCGACCGGTGAGGTCCTCAAGCAGATCGCGAACGCGGATGCCGCCGACGGCATCCGTGCCCTCGACGCGGCCGTGGGCGCGGCCGAATCGTGGGCGGCCACCGCACCGCGGGTGCGGGCCGAGATTCTGCGCCGCGCGTTCGACCTGCTGCAGGAGCGGCGCGACGACTTCGCCCTGCTGATGACGATGGAGATGGGCAAGCCGCTCGCCGAGGCCAACGGAGAGGTCACCTACGGCGGGGAGTTCCTGCGCTGGTTCAGCGAGGAGGCCGTGCGCATCAGCGGCCGCTACGGGCTGAACCCCGAGGGTACCGGCTCCATGGTCGTCTCCCAGCGGCCGGTGGGCCCGTGCCTGCTGATCACGCCGTGGAACTTCCCCCTCGCCATGGCCACGCGCAAGATCGCGCCGGCGCTCGCCGCCGGCTGCACGGTCGTCGTGAAGCCGGCCGGGCTGACCCCGCTGACCACCCTGTTCTTCGTGCAGCTGCTCGAGGACGCGGGCGTCCCGGCCGGGGTCGTGAACGTGATCACGACCTCGGACTCCGCGTCCGTGGCCGCACCGATCATCGCCGACCCGAGGCTGCGCAAGCTCAGCTTCACCGGGTCGACCGCGGTCGGCCGCAAGCTGATCGTGCAGGCCGCGCAGGGCGTGCTGCGCACCTCGATGGAACTGGGCGGCAACGCCCCGTTCGTCGTGTTCGAGGACGCCGACCTGGACAAGGCCGTCGAGGGCGCCATGCTCGCCAAGTTCCGCAACATCGGCCAGGCTTGCACCGCGGCCAACCGGTTCATCGTGCACGAGTCGGTGGCCGGCGAGTTCGCCCGGCGCGTGGCCGAGCGGGTCTCCCAGCTGCAGATGGGCCGCGGCACCGAGTCCAGTGTCACCATCGGCCCGCTCGTCAACGAGGCCGCCGTGGCCAGCACCGACGCGCTCGTCCAGGACGCGGTGGCCCACGGCGCCACCCTGCTCACCGGCGGGGCACGCCCCGCCGGCCCCGGCTCCTTCTACGAGCCGACGGTGCTCACCGGCGTGATGCCGGGCAGCGCCATCCTGCGTGAGGAGATCTTCGGCCCGGTCGTGGGCATCGTCACCTTCACCGACGAGGCCGAGGCCGTTCGCCTGGCCAACTCGACCGAATACGGCCTGGTCAGCTACGTCTTCACCCGGGACCTGGACCGCGGGCAGCGGATGATCGCCCAGCTCGACACTGGAATGATGGGGTTGAACACGGGGTTGGTTTCCAACGCCGCCGCCCCGTTCGGCGGCGTCAAGCAGTCCGGTCTCGGCCGGGAGGGCGGGCTCGAGGGAATCCACGAGTACCTGTCCACCAAGTACACGCTCATCCCGGTCTCCTGACCGTTCACCGAATTCCACCCATCCGCGGCACCCGTAACCACCAGCATCCAGGGGAAACAGCAATGACCATCATTGAACGTGACATCGTCATCATCGGCGCCGGCGCATCCGGCCTGACCGCCGCGACCGAACTGCGCAAGGCCGGCCACACCGTGGCGGTGCTCGAAGCCCGCGACCGGGTCGGCGGCCGGCTCCACACCGACACCATCGACGGCGCCATGCTCGAGATCGGCGGCCAGTGGGTCTCGCCCGACCAGGACGCCCTCAAGGACACCATCGCGGAGCTCGGCCTCGAAACCTTCGCGCGGTACCGCGACGGTGAGAGCGTCTACATCAACAAGGCGGGGGAGCGCACCCGGTTCGAGGGCGAGATCTTCCCGGTCTCGGCCGACACCGAGAGCGAGATGGTGGCGCTGATCGCCACCCTCGACGAGCTCGTCTCCCAGATGGACCCCGACCGCCCCTGGGCCCACCCGCGTGCGGTGGAGCTCGACCAGATCTCCTTCCGGCGATGGCTCGAAGAGCAGACCGGCGACCAGGAGGCCCGCGACAACATCAGCCTGTTCATCGCCGGCGCCATGCTGACCAAGCCCGCCCACGCCTTCTCGACGCTGCAGGCACTCCTGATGGCGGCCAGCGCCGGCAGCTTCAGCAACCTCGTCGACGCCGACTTCATCCTCGACGAGCGCGTCGTGGGCGGGCTGCAGCGGGTGCCGATCCTGCTCGCCGAGAACCTCGGCGACGACGTCTTCCTCGGTCAGGCCGTACGCACCGTGCGCTGGAACGACGCCGGCGTGAGTGTGCTCACCGACGACCTTGAGGTTCGTGCGCGCCGCGTGATCGTGGCCGTGCCGCCCGTGCTCTACCCCCGGATCTCCTTCGACCCGCCGCTCCCGCGCCGCCAGCAGATGATGCACCAGCACCTCTCGATGGGCTTCGTGATCAAGGTGCACGCGGTCTACGAAACCCCGTTCTGGCGCGAAGACGGCCTCTCCGGCACGGCTTTCAGTCCCTACGAGCTCTCCCACGAGGCCTACGACAACACCAACTTCGGCGACCCGCGCGGCACCCTGGTCGGCTTCGTCTCCGACGAGGCCGCGGACGGCGTCTTCACCCTGTCGGCCGAGGACCGCAAGAAGCGCATCCTCACCTCGCTCTCGCACTACTTCGGCGAGAAGGCACTCACCCCGGTCGTCTACTACGAGAGCGACTGGGGCACTGAGGAGTGGACCCGCGGCGCCTACGCGGCCAGCTTCGACCTGGGCGGGCTCGCCCGCTACGGCGCCGACCTGCGCACGCCGGTGGGCCCGATCTCCTTCTCCTGCAGCGACCTGGCCGGCAAGGGGTACCAGCACGTCGACGGGGCCATCCGGATGGGCCGGGAGACGGCCGCACTGGTCGCCGAGGGGCTGTAGCCCCGGTTTGCGGCCGGCATCCGTCTCGCGGCGCACCCTCGGGAAGCCGGCGCATGCTCCAGCGTGCGCCGGCCTCCCCATGGTATGCCGCGACGCTCGTGCCGGGCCTAGAGCGCCGCGGCGGCCGCCCGCCCGGCGGTAGGCGGTCGCCCGCCCGGCGGTACGGCCGGTGAACAGGCAACCACCGAGGAAGGTCCCCTCGAGCGAGCGGTAGCCGTGCATCCCGTCGCCGCCGAACCCGCTGGCCTTCCCGGCCGCGTACGGGCCGGGGATCGGCTGGCCGTCCGTGCCGAGAACCCGGGCGGACAGGTCGGTCTCGATGCCGCCGAGGCTCTTCCGGGTGAGGATGTGCAGCTTCACCGCGATCAGGGGCCCGTTCTTCGGGTCCAGCAGTTTGTGCGGGCTGGCGACAGGGATGAGGCGGTCGCCCAAGTAGTGCCTGGCCTGCCGGATCGCGTTGATCTGCGCATCCTTGGAGAAGTCGTTGTCGAGTTCGCGGTCCCGGGCACGGATTTCCCGCTCCACGCTGGTGTAGTCCAGGCGCACCTCGGGCGCGCGCTCCTGAATGCCGTTCAGGAGCTCCGGCAGGGTTTCGGCGACGACGAAGTCCACGCCCTTCTTCGTGAAGGCCTCGACCGGGCCCGGCGCACCCGGGAAGAGGCGCTTCGCCAGCAGTCGCAGGTTCCTCCCGGTCAGGTCGGGATTCTGCTCGCTGCCGGAGAGGGCGAACTCCTTCTCGATGATCTTCCGGGTGAGCACGAACCAGCTGTGGTCGTGCCCGGTCCGGACGATGTGCTCGAGTGTGCCGAGGGTGTCGAACCCGGGGAAGAGCGGCCCGGGCAGCCGGGCACCGGTGGCATCGAGCCAGGGGGAGGACGGGCCGGGAAGGATACGGATGCCGTGCATGGCCCAGACCGGGTCCCAGTTCGTGATCCCCTCGGTGTAGTGCCACATCCGGTCGCCGTTGATCAGTTGGGCGCCGGCCCGCTCGGTGATGGCCAGCATGCGTCCGTCGACGTGTGCGGGGACACCGGAGAGCAGGTTCTTCGGTGCAGCGCCGTCACCTGGCCGGTCTGCACCGCCTGCCGCACCCGAGTGACGAAGGGGGTCAGGAGTGCCGGACCGGTGCCCCGGACGATGTGGAACCGCGGGACCGAGTTGCCGTGTTCGAGGGCCGTGTACCCGCCGCGCTCGGCCCGGCCGATCACCGGGAAGAACCGGATGCCCAGACCGTGCAGCCAGGCACGCTTCTCCCCGCTCGCGAAGTCGAGGTAGGCATCCGCCCACAGGGTCGGCCAGTAGTCCTCTGCACGGTCGAAACCGGCGCTGGCGAACCAGTCCTGGCGGGCGAGCTCGATGGAGTCGTGCACGCCGAGGCGGCGCTGCTCCGGGGAATCCACGAGGAAGAGCCCGCCGAATGACCACCAGGCCTGCCCGCCAATGGATGCGGCTCCCTCCTGGTCGACCAGGAGCACGCGTTTGTCGGCGTACAGCAGCTCCCAGGTCGCGACGAGCCCGGCGAGGCCGGCCCCCACGACGATGACATCGGCCTCGGTCGGGACGGTGTGCGGGGGAATCGGGTTCATCGTGACTCCAGCGTCAGCGGTGGGTGTTCGTGAGGAGAGCCCCTACTCGTCGAACGTGTTCAGCATGGCAAACGCGGCGCGCTCCAGGTAGTCCCAGAGGGTGTCCCGCTGCAGCGGGGGCAGCGCGCAGCTATCGACGGCGTCGCGCATGTGGCTTAGCCAGCGGTCGCGGGCATCGGGGTTGACCTTGAACGGCTGGTGGCGCTGGCGCAGGCGCGGATGGCCACGCTGCTCGCTGTAGGTGCCCGGGCCGCCCCAGTACTGCTCGAGGAACATCGTGAGCCGCTCGGCGGCCGGCCCCAGATCGTCCTCCGGGTACATCGGCTTCAGTACCGGGTCTGCGGCCACGCCGCGGTAGAACTCCGCGACAAGCTTCTCGAAGAAGGGTCGCCCGCCGATCTGCTCGTAGAACGACGGGCCGATGGCCGCGCCGTTCTCCCCGTCGCGGAGGTGCACTCCGGCCGGGGCGGCTGGGGTGGGCGTGGCGGGGGTGGCCTCATTCGTCATCGTGAGTCTCCGGATCGGGTGCGGTGTTCCTGGCTGTCTCGGTCTTGGGCGTGGCGGGCCTCGGAGCTTCGGTCTTCGGCGTCACGGCCCTGGGCGTTGCGGGTGCCGGCGTTGCGGGTGTCGGCGTTGCGGGTGCCGGGGTCTCCGACCCTGAGGTTCCGGGTGTGGGCGTTCCGGACTTGGACGCTCCGGACTTCGGCCGGCGGGGCGCCCGCGGGGCCTTGTTCTTCCTGACCGGCACCGGGGCGGTGAACGGGCCGGTGGCGGGGTCGGGCATCGCCGCGGCGGCTAACGCGGCGGCGTCGGGCGCATCCTCGGATCCGGGGGTCGTGCCGGCGTTGACCATGCCATCCGCGCCGGCCATGACGACGCTGTTCAGCGGCGTCAGGCAGACCCCGAGCCCATCGAGCGCCTTCTTGAGGTGCAGGCGCAGGTCGCGGGCGAAGTCCCACTTCGCCGCCACCCGGGTCTTCACCACGAGGCGCACCACGAGGGCCTCCGCGGAGATCGACTCGAGCCCCCAGATTTCGGGCTTCTCGAGGATGACGGGACGCCACTTGCGGCTGGAGGCCAGTGCCTTCGCGACCCGGAGGAGCTCGTTCTGAACGGCCTCCACGTCGGACGAGTACGGGATGGCGAGGTCGATGATGACGCGGGCCCAACCCTGGGACATGTTGCCGACCCGCAGGATCTCGCCGTTGCGCACGAACCAGAGCGTGCCGTCGACGTCGCGCACCTGGGTGACACGGATGCCGACGGTCTCCACGACCCCGGAGGCGAAGCCCACGTCGACGATGTCGCCCACGCCGATCTGGTCTTCCACGACCATGAACAGGCCGTTGAGGATGTCCTTGACGATGTTCTGCGCGCCGAAACCCAGGCCGGCGCCAAGAGCGGCCGTGAGCAGGGCGAAGGAGCCCAGGATGTCCGTGTTGATGATGTTGACGATCAGCAGGATCGACACGATCAGCAGGGTGACGTTGAGGATGTTCGAGAGCACGGAGCCGAGGGTGCGGGTGCGCTGCACGACGCGCACGGCGGCCAGGGGGGAGACGCTGAGCGCCTGCGTGTCCAGCACGTTCTGGTTCTTCTTGACCCCGGAGACGATCTGCTGCACGACCCGTTCGATCACGAAGTGCAGCACCCACCGCAACACCAGTGCGCCGACGATGATGACGACGACGTTTATGGTCTTGAGCCACAGGTCGATGGTGAAGAATCGGGTGAGTTCAAGCCAGATCGCGTCAAAGTCCATAACGAGACGAGTCTACAGAGCCTGGTCCTGTCCGGATCCTGAGTCCCCGGCCCCGCGCCCCAACGAATTCGACGGAGATTTTGGCAGATCTGGTGATCTGGACCGGTTTAGCACGGGTCCGGGAGCAAAATCTCAGTCGAATTGGTCAGGGGCCGCCGGGCGGGCGGGCGAACGGATGGTGCGCCGGGCTACTCGGCGTCTCGGGCCTGGGCGGCGAGGGCACGTTCGACCCCGGCCAGGTTCTCGATCACCAGGCGGCGCAGGGCGAGCGGCTCCGGGTTGGCGTCGAGCCAGGTACGCGTCGCGTCGACGAGCGCCTGGTTTGCGAGCGGTGCCGGGTACAGCCCGAGCACCAGCTTCTCCGCGATCGAGAAGCTGCGGGCGCCCCAGACCGGCTGCAGCATCGCGAAGTACCGGTCCACGAACGGTTCGAGCAGCGCGGTGTCGTTGGCGCGCAGGAAGCCGGCGGCGGTGACGCGCACGATGGTGTTCGGCGCGGTGTCCACGTCGATCAGTGACGACCAGGCGGCCTGCTTGCCCGGAGCGGTGGGGATGGCGGCGCGGGCCTGCGCGGCCGATTGGGCGCCGGTCGCGGTGTTGTCCGCGGCGAGGGCCGCGTCGATCTCCGCAGCCCCGGCCTTGCCGCCGGCGACGAGGGCGATCAGAAGCTCCCAGGCCAGATCGGTGTCGATCTCGAGGCCCTCGAGCGGCACGGAGCCGTCCAGAAGAGCGGCCACGGAGGCCAGGTGGGCCTCGGTGGTCGCGATCCCGGCGAAGAACTTCACGAACTGGAACTGCGCGTCGGAGCCGGCCTCGGCGTGGCGGGCCAGGGACCAGAGTGAGTCCCCGACCTCCTTGACCGTAGTCGTGCGGAATTCCTCGGCCACGTAGTACGTGGCGGCGAGGACGACCTGGCCGAGCACCGTGCGCAACGTGGTCGACTCGGTCTCCGTCGCGACGTTGCCGAGCACGAGCGTGATGAAGTCGCGCGGCGCCGTCTCGGCGTCGCGGGTGGCGTCCCACACGGCGCCCCAGACGATGGCGCGGGCCAGGGGGCTCTCGATCGAGGAGAGGTTCTGAAGGGCCACCTCCTGCGACGCGGCGTCGAGGCGGATCTTCGCGTAGGCGAGGTCGTCGTCGTTGAGCAGCACCAGGGCGGGGCGCGTGCGTCCGACCAGCGCCGGGACATCCGTCGCCGCGCCGTCGACGTCGATCTCGACCCGGTGGGTGCGCACGAGCGCCCCGTCGGCCAGGTCGTAGAAGCCGATCGCGAGACGGTGCGGGCGGATGGTGGGGTAGTCGGCGGTGGCCGTCTGCAGCACGGTGAAGCCGGTGATGGTGCCGGTCTCGTCGACGGTGATCTCGGGGCGCAGGGTGTTCACGCCCGCGGTCTCGAGCCATAGCTTCGTCCACTCGGTGAGGTCGCGGCCGCTGGAGGCCTCGAGTTCGACCATCAGGTCGTTCAGTTCGGTGTTGCCCCACTGGTGCTTCTGGAAGTACGCGGCGACGCCGGTGAAGAACTCGTCCCGGCCGACCCAGGCCACGAGCTGCTTGAGCACGGAGCCGCCCTTGGCGTAGGTGATGCCGTCGAAGTTGACCTGCACGTCTTCGAGGTCGGTGATGGTGGCGGTGATGGGGTGGGTGGAGGGCAGCTGGTCCTGCTTGTACGCCCAGCTCTTCTCCATCACGGCGAAGGTGGTCCAGGCTTCGGTCCACTCGGTGGCCTCGGCGGTGGCCATGGTCGACGCCCACTCGGCGAACGACTCGTTCAGCCACAGGTCGTTCCACCACTTCATGGTGACCAGGTCGCCGAACCACATGTGCGCCAGTTCGTGCAGCACGGTGACCACGCGGCGCTCTTTGATGGCGTCGGTGACCTTGGAACGGAACACGTAGGTCTCCGTGAACGTGACGGCGCCGGCGTTCTCCATCGCCCCGGCGTTGAACTCGGGCACGAACATCTGGTCGTACTTGTCGAACGGGTACGGGTAGTTGAACTTGCCCTCGAAGTATTCGAAGCCCTGGCGGGTCTTCTCGAACAGATACTCCGCGTCGAGGAACCGGGACAGGCTCTTGCGGCTGAACAGGCCGAGGGGGATGGTGCGGCCGTCGCTGGACGTCAGTTCGCTGCGCACGACCGCGTAGGGGCCGGCGACGAGGGCGGTGATGTAGCTGGAGATGGTGTGGGTGGGGGCGAAGGCCCAGGTCTTGGTGCCATTGCCGGCATCCGTCGGCTCGGGCGTGACGGAGTTGGAGATGACCTCCCAGGCGCCGGGCGCGGTGACCGTGAAGGCGAAGGTGGCCTTGAGGTCGGGCTGCTCGAACACGGCGAAGACGCGGCGGGAGTCGGGCACCTCGAACTGACTGTAGAGGTAGACCTCGTTGTCGACCGGGTCGACGAAGCGGTGCAGGCCCTCGCCGGTGTTCGTGTACTCGGCGTCGGCGACGACGGTGAGCGTGTTCGAGGCTTCGAGGCCTTCGAGCTGGATCCGGATGCCGTCGCTGACGGCCGACGGGTCGAGCGCTGCGCCGTTGAGCGTCACCGAGTGCACGGTGCGGGTGATTGCGTCGATGAAGGTGGAGGCGCCGGGCGTTGCGGTGAAGTGCACCGTGGTCTCGCTGCCGAAGGTTTCCGGTCCGGCCGTGAGGTCGAGGGTGACCTGGTAGCTCTGCACGGTGATGAGCGCGGCGCGCTCCTGGGCTTCGATCCTGGTGAGGTTCTCTCCGGGCAACGGTTTCTCCATCTCGGTTTCGCGGTGTGCGCGCAGGCTGACGCTCGTGGTGTCGGCGAACAATCCACCAGCCTAACCAGAATCTGCCGTCGGCGGCAGGCGGCACGCACCCGGAGTCGGAATAGCGACGGACTGCCCGCCGCTGGGGTGACCATGAAAGCAATAACGTACAGCCACCACGGCAACCCCGACGTCCTCGAGCTCACGCAACAGCCCCTGCCCAAAGCGGGTCCGGGGATGGTGTTGGTCCGGGTCAAGGCCGCGTGCGTCAACCCGGCGGACTGGAAGATCGTGGCGGGCTACCTCGACCCGATGATGAACGTCGAGTCCCGGCGATTCCGGGCTGGGATGTGGCCGGGATCGTGGAATCGGCGGGTGTCGACGAGCGCGGGTTCGCGCCCGGCGACGAGGTGATCGCCTACGGTCGCAAGGACCACGTGCACGGGGGATCCTTCGCCGAGTGCATCGCCCTGCCGGAGGCCTCCTCGCCGCCGAAGACACACTGTTGCCCGCTGGCCGCACCGGGCAGGCCGGTGCCCGCCTGATCGGTGCGGCCCGGTCCGCGACGCCGTCGAGGTCCCGGCGGCCACGACCCACTCCTTCGTCCGCGACTACGACACCCACGGGGACGCCACCCCGGACAGTCGCCACCCGGAAGAGTTGAAGCTGCGTGCGATTGATCGGGGACGACCGGCAGCTCGCAGCCGTCGAGGTGACGTCTGGACCGTGGGCAAGGTGCAGGCCGACGGGGCGTTGTCCGTCACCCATGCCGGGCGCGGCGGCCGAATCACCCTCCCCGCCGATTAGGGCGCCGATTACGGGCCGAGAGACAGCAGGAGCCGTCGGCCGAAGAGGCTGAGGAAGCGAGGATCATGCTGCCCGTTGTCTGACTGTTCGGCGGCGTTGAGTGTTCAAGTGACCGATGCTGACAGTGTGGTTTTCGCGATCTGATCCATCTGCTCACAGCTTGGGAGAAGGCTCCTTGTCAGGGGGCATGGGTGTCGCCCTTGCGAACCCGGTGGTGCTGTTTTCGGGTGCAGCTTGGCCGGCGCGTTTCATCAAAGCTTCACACTCCTAGGGGCCGAAGCTTCATGCGTGGTCTGCATGCT
>JACMQV010000083.1 GCA_014376815.1 Cryobacterium sp. | reverse complement strand
CGCCCCAGCCCAGAACACCCAGTCCGTTCACCATGGTGGTGTGCGAGTCCGTCCCGACACACGTGTCGGGGTAGGCCTGCACCACGCCGTCAACGGTGCGGGTCATGGTGACCCGAGCGAGGTACTCAATGTTGACCTGATGCACGATTCCGGTTCCCGGGGGAACAACCTTGAAGTCGTCGAAGGCGGTCTGGCCCCAGCGCAGGAACTGGTAGCGCTCACCGTTGCGCTCGTACTCGATCTCGACGTTGCGCTCGAGGGCGTCGGCGGTGCCGAACAGGTCGGCGATGACGGAGTGGTCGATGACGAGCTCGGCGGGTGCGAGCGGGTTGATCTTCTTCGGATCGCCGCCGAGTTCGGCGACGGCCTCACGCATGGTGGCGAGGTCGACGATGCAGGGGACACCGGTGAAGTCCTGCATGACCACGCGGCCGGGCGTGAACTGGATTTCGGTGTCGGGCTCCGCCGTGGGGACCCACTCACCCAGGGCCCGAATGTGCGCCTCGGTGATGTTGGCGCCGTCCTCGGTGCGGAGAAGATTCTCCAGCAGCACCTTCAGACTGAACGGCAACTTCTCGTAGCCCTTGACCGCGTCGAGACGAAAGACCTCATAGTCCGTCGAACCGACACGCAGGGTGTCCTTGGCTCCAAAACTGTTTACTACCGCTTTATTCAGCGCAGACACGATGCCCTCTCCTTCGTGGAAACCGACGGGAAACCGCCCGCAATCCCCAATCCTGACGACCGGTCGCCTGCCCCTGCCAGCAAGGGTAACCTAACCGGCAGTCCGCTCCCGGACGTTCTTCAACACCAAACTATCTTGACGTAGAGATAACTCTACCGTCGTATCCGTCAGATACGCTCCGTTTGCCCCCGTGTGGCGTCACTTTTCGGCGTCTTCGTCCGCCGCACGGTAGACCGATCTCACCATCAGCCATGAGATCACCAGAAGCGGCGCATACAGAGGGATGCCCATCAGGAGCTTGGCCGCGCCGAGCCACTCCACATTCCCCGAGAAGTACAGGGGAAGCTGCACACCCAGGCGCAGGCCGAACAGGCCCGCCCAGCACAGGGTGAGGATCGTCAGGACGCGACGCTTGGAGGCGTCCGCTCGCCAGGCCACCCCGTCCCCCATCAGGAACCCGACTGCCAGCCCCACCAGGGGCCAGCCGACCAGGACCGAGATCAGCAGTGCCGCCCCGTAGGCGCCGTTCGTCCAGAAGCCCGGCAGGTAGAAGTCCTGCGCCTTGCCGGTGAGCAGCGCCAGGACAGCGCTGATCACCAGGCCGACCAGCCCGCCCACGGCGGGCGTCACGGTCTGCCGCACGAGACGCCGGGCGACGATGAAGGCGACCCCGATCGCGACCGGGGCGATCAGGGACGGGACCAGCTGACGGGTGAAGGTGTAGGTGACCAGGAACACGAGGCCGGGGAGAACCGCCTCCACCAGTCCCCGGATGCCGCCCATCGCCGCCAGCAGGGCGCGACCACTGATGGGCTCCCCCTCGTCTGCCGGGGTGAAGCCGGCGCGGCGCGCGGCCGCGGCCATGCCCTCGGCGAACATGGCGGATGCGTCGGTCCCACTCGGCTTGCCGTTGCCGCCGGCCGGCGTTCCGGGCTCGTCCGGCTGTTCCGGTACGTCCGTCATACGGGCGTTCCTCAGGCGTCGCCCGGCTCGGCTGAACCGGCCGGTGTGGCCGGCATCCGAAGCGGAATGAGGTCGCGGGGAGGCATCGGAGCGGACCCGCGCACAACCACGATGCTCCGGAAGAGGTCTTCGATCTGGCCCGCGGCGTCGGCGTTGACGGCGCCTTCTCCCGCGATCACGCCCCGCAGGAACCAGCGCGGCCCGTCGACGCCGATGAACCGGGCCAGCCGGCTCGTCTCGCCGCCGCCCTGCCCGGCGGCCACCGGGATCTCGGCCACCAGTTCGGGGCCGAACGGTCCCTCGCGCAGGGTCGTGGTGCCGCCCTGCTTGCTGATCTGGTCCGCGATCTGGTCGCGGATCTCGTTCCACAGGCCGCTGGAGCGCGGCGCCGCGAACGGCTGCACCTGCAGGGTGGAGCCGGCATAGTCGAGCCCGATGGCCACGACGCGCTTGCTGCCCTCTTCGATTTCCAGTCGCAGGTGGAGCCCCTCGCGGGGCAGGATCTTGACTCCGCCGAGGTCGACATAAGGCCGGACCGGGTTGGCTTCGGCCTCGTCGTGCGGGCCCTCCGTGGCGCGGTCTTCCGGCGCGGACTTGGCCGAGGCCTCCGGGAATTCGTCCGAGTTCGCGATGTCGCTCACTGGTTGTCTCCTGACGTAGTGGTTCCAGTGATCTGCTGGCTGAGGCCGGTCGACCCGAATCCGCCTTCCCCGCGTTGGCTGCCCGGCAGGCGGTCGACCGGGATGAAGGTGGCTCGGGAAACGGGCATGACGATGAGTTGGGCGATCCGGTCGCCGATCCCGATCGAGTGCGGCTCGGTCGGGTCGGTGTTCAGCAGCGCGACCTTGATCTCGCCGCGATAGCCGGCGTCCACCGTGCCCGGGGAGTTGACGATGGTGATGCCGTGCTTGACGGCCAGCCCGCTGCGGGGAACGACGAAGGCCGCGTAGCCGTCGGGAAGGGCGATCGCGACTCCCGTGCCGACCAGGGCCCGC
This sequence comes from Cryobacterium sp., assembly GCA_014376815.1. Classification (GTDB taxonomy): domain Bacteria; phylum Actinomycetota; class Actinomycetes; order Actinomycetales; family Microbacteriaceae; genus Cryobacterium. Next base: position 6,020 of record JACMQV010000083.1, on the reverse strand, counting down.
TGACCGGGGGCCAGGACGAGAGCCTGGGAGGAATGGAGATCCGCTCCCGCATCACCCGGATGCGCGTAACTCGGGAGGATGGACGCGGTAATCAGGACTTCGACGCTTTCTGCCACGTGTCGAGGCTAGTGCAGAAGTCTGATCGAATAGAGCCATGCCTGAATATCGCGAAAAACTGTGGGCCCCGCCCGCGCCGTACCTTGCCACCGCACTAATCATCCCCGCCAGCATCCTCGTCTTCGCGCCGATATCAATGCTGGCCGGAATCCTCATCGCCGCCGGCTTGTATGCCGCCTGCGTCGCCGGGCTGCTGTTCTCGGCGCCGGTGGTGGAGTTGCGCGAGGGTGAGCTGTCGGCCGGCCGCGCCCGCATCTCAACCGATCTCGTCGGCGAGGTGCAGGCGTTCGAGGGCGACGAAGCCGTCCTGGAGCGCGGGCGCCGGCTCGATGCCCGCGCCTGGCTCCTCATCCGCGGCTGGATCCGGCCCGTCGTGCGGATCCCCATCGTGGATGCGACCGACCCGGCGCCGTACTGGCTCGTGTCGACCCGCCACCCACAGAAATTGGCCGCCGCGATCAATGGATCACGACGGCCAGCGTCCAGCAACTAAGCGCGTTTAGGAGTCGCACTCCAGGCAAACCGGGCCGAGCTTCGTCTCGTGCGACATCTGCGAGCGGTGCTTCACGAGGAAGCACTCCACGCAGGTGAACTCGTCAGCCTGCGGGGGCAGGACGACGACATCGAGGTCGAGGTCGGACAGATCGGCGCCGGGAAGGTCGAACCCACCGGGGTTGTCCGAGTCGTCGACATCTACGACACCGGACATCTTGTCGGGTACGCGCTCCTTGAGGGCCTCAATCGACTCCGAGTCGTCTTCGGTCTTCCGTGGTGCGTCGTAGTCGGTTGCCATACCCATCCATTTCATTTACGCCGAGAAACGATTTCGGCGGCCATAGTTTCCAACAATCCGGGCGGAATAGCAAACTACAAGCCGCGACTTTTTCTCGGCACAGTCATCAACTTGCGGCACGCCCGGCGTATTCCCCGAATATTCGGGTTTTACATGGCAGTCTTGGCTGCACTAGTGATCGCGAGAGGGCTTTCAACATGCAGGAATTGAAAGTTATTGGAGTCGAGAACGGTGCGCTGCTCGCAGCGTCAGAGGAGGGTGACCGTTTTCGGATCCCCATCGATGAAGTTCTCCAGTCCCGGCTTCGCCAATCCCAGACGGAATCAACGTCGGGTACCAAGCTGAGCCCCCGGGAAGTGCAGGCACACATCAGGGCAGGCATGTCCGCCGAGGACGTGGCCGCCGTGACCGGCGCCTCCATCGACTTCGTGCGCCGATTCGAGGGCCCCGTCGTCGCCGAGCGCGAATACATCGTCTCCTGCGCACTGGGCGTGCCCGTGCACACGGCCATCGACCCCGATCCGACCGAGGGCGGCGCGAACTTCGGCACCGTGATCCGCGAGCGTCTCGCGTCGCTTGGCGCGACGAACGAGCGATGGGCCAGCTGGAAAGAGCCAGGAGCCGGCTGGATCGTCAAGCTCGCCTTCACCGCGGACGACATCGACCACGATGCCCGATGGAGCTTCGAACCGAAGAAGAACTCGCTCTCCCCCGTCGGCAGCGAGGCCATTGCCCTCTCCCAGCAGGGCGAACTCAAGGGCGCCCTGCTTCCCCGGCTGCGCGCGGTCGGAGCCGAGACGAGCCTGGCCGACGTGTCCCGGTTCGACAGCGGCGCCTTCACCTTCAAGGAGTCCCTGGCCGACGAGCTCCTGAACGACACCGCGCCGTTCCTGGAGCCCATCCCTTACTCCCGCCCGGCCGGCACAACGGATGCCGTCTCCCGCGCGGCTATCAAGCGCGCCGCCGAACCGCCCCAGAGCATGAGCGAGACCGCCGACTTGCTGGAGTCCCTGCGCCGGCGCCGTGGCGAACGCGAAGCCGCCGCCTTCGAGAGCAGCAACACCGAGAGCACCGTCAGCCACGGCTCGGGTCAGGCCTCTGCCGCGGGGATTCGCCTCGTGGACCAGACGATCGATTCGACGGGCGCCGAAAGTCACCCGGACAGCCACACCGCCCCGGCCCGGGGCTTCGCCCCGCGCAACCTCTGGGCCGCCCAGGCCGCAGCGAGCCCTCCCGCCACGAACCCGCCCGCCACGAACCCGCCGGCCACGAACCCGCCCTCCGCACACCAGACCTCCGCACACCAGACCTCCGCGCACCAGACCTCCCCCGCAGCGGCCGCCCCAACGCCGGCCCGGAACACCGGGACCACCGGCAAGCGCGGGCGTGCCTCGATGCCCAGCTGGGACGAGATCGTCTTCGGCGCCCGCACGGATGACGATCTGCCCTAAGCGACGCTGACCCGCGGCGCGGCGCACGACGGGCTCATACTGGGTGTCATGGCGACGCGAGCCTCCCGCACCGATGTACGTCGGATGCGATTGTCGTGCCAGGGGCTGTCCGGACCCGGACTCCCGAACCCGGGCGCGGTCCTCAGGCGAATGCTGGCCCTGCAGGCCCAGGACTACCGGACCGGCCTGGGGGTGATCGGCGTTCGCTCCCCCGGACTGAGCGTGAAGGACGTCGAGCAGGCGATCGACAGCGCCGAGATCGTTCGCTCCTGGCCGCTGCGCGGAACCCTGCACCTCGTTGCGGCCCCTGATCTGCGCGGGCTGCCGGGCCTCACCGCACCGAGGGTGCTGGCCGGGATGCGCACGCGGCGAGCACAGCTCGGCCTCGACGAGGCCGCGATCGAGGGCGCCCGGGAGGTCGCCCTCGAATCACTCTCCGGCGGTCGCGAGCTGACGCGCGCAGGCTTCCTCGCGGAGCTGGAGGTGCACGGAATGTCCACCGCGGGCCAGCGCGGATACCACCTGATAGCCAACCTGGCCCTCACCGGGACGCTCTGCTGGGGCCGGCACGCCGGCGGACTCCAGGTGGCACGGCCGCATGTGAGTGAAATCGACGTGGACGGCGTGACTCATTATCTGGCGCCCTCGGCCGAGACTGGCCTTCCCGGGTCCGCGCCGCGGCAACGAGCCGGGTTCGCGCGGGCGATCGATGACTATGCGCGATTCTCCGGGCGGCCGGTCACCGTCCGCGCCGACCCAGGCGCCTCGGGCCCTGTGCTTCCGGTACCCTGAGTACGTGAGGATTACTACCCGGTTGCGATCCACCAGCCGGATCCCGCTTCTTCAGGCTGTGAAGACATCCGTCGCGGTCGCTCTCGGCTGGATCCTGTCCCAGGCTCTGCTCGGGACCGATCTGCCCATCTTCGCCGCGATCGCGGCGCTGCTCGTCGTGCAACCCAACATCAACCAGACCCTCGGCCGCGCGCTCGAGCGCAGCCTCGGCGTCATCGGCGGAGTGATCATCGCCTACGCCGTCGGCATCGCTTTCGGGGAGTCCAGCTGGATCGTGCTGTTGGCCATCATCTTCTGCATCATGCTCGCCTGGGCGCTGCGCCTGGCCCCCAGCTCGGCGAGCCAGATCCCGATCAGCGCCATGCTGGTGCTCGCGCTCGGAGCTTCCACGCCCGAGTATGCGCGCGACCGGATCATCGAGACCATCATCGGGGCCGCGGCCGCCCTCGTGGTCAATGCCTTGATCGTGCCCCCCGTGCTCCTGAGCCCCGCGCACGACGCCGTCGTGCGGCTGGGCCGCGAGGTCGCCGACACGCTCGAACGGATCGTGGATGCCCTCCGCTTTCCGCAGAAGGCCGGCCAGATCGAAGAGATGATGATCAAGGCCCGCCTGCTGCGCCCCATGCTGGAGAAGGCGGAGAAGGCGATCAAACAGGCCGAGGAGAGCCTCACTCTCAATCCTCGGCACGGGGTGCACCGGCGGCTGCTGGATACCGACGAGGAGTTCTACAACCGGTTGACGGCACTGGTGACCCGCACCATCGGGATGACCCGGGCGCTTCGGGACCACTACGACCACTCGCTGCATCTGGAACCGACCGTGCTCGCCATCACCGTCGAGCTCAGCCGGGCCGCCCACGACCTCCGTCTCCTGACCGATCACGTCGACCAGCCTGGCCGGGCACCGCTGAATCCCGTCGTAGAGCCACCGGCCCTGACGGAGCCGCTGGTCATCTTCAGGCCGCATCCGGAGCACTGGATCCTGATCGGATCGCTGATGGAGGACCTGCGCCGGGTACGCGAGGAGATCAAGGGCGAGTAGCGGTCGCCGCTCGCGGCCCCCGACCTGATCACCTATCGAATCTGACTCCACCTCGCTACGGTGACATCGCAACGGCGAGACGGTCTGGCTCATCGCTCCGATGGCCCAACCCATCGCCTCCGACCGAGTGTGAGAACGCACTTTCGACGCCGGACGCTTCCGTTGGGCAGGAAAAGGGAGGGCAGTCATGACTAGAGCAGACGCAAATGACGACGAGGTGAGCGGGTGGGCCATCGGAGCGGCCGCTTTCGCCGCCTTCATGATGCTCATGCTGGGGTGCTGGTTGTTGATCGCCGGGATCGCCGCGCTGGCGCGGGACGGCTTCTCCGTCGCAACCGAGAACTACCTGTTCCAGTTCGACACGACGACCTGAGGCTGGGTGCACCTGATCCTGGCCGTTTTGACGATAGCCGCCGGAGGTGCTGTTATCACCGGCAGGGTCTGGGCACGGACGGTCGGGGTGATCCTGGCGTCCATCGGAACGCTGGTGGCATTTTCCTGGCTGCCCTTCTACCCGCTCTGGGCCATCCTGTTCATCGGCGAGGGCATCGCCGTCATCTGGGCGCTGACCGTGCACGGACGTGAACTCGCCAGATAGCGCCGGGGAGCACGAAAAAAGGGACCCCGCCTCGGCGGGGCCCCTTTTCGATGCTCAGGTCAGGGAGCCCAGTGGGTGATCAGGATGCTGATCAGGCCTGGAGCGCTGCCTGCAGTTCGAGCGTGATGGTGACCTTCTCGCCGAGGAGCAGTCCGCCGGTCTCGAGGGCCGCGTTGTACTCGAGGCCGAAGTCGGCGCGGGTGACCTCGGTCTTGGCGGTGGCGCCGGCCTTGTAGTTGCCGTAGGGGTCGGTGCCGAAGCCGCCGAACTCGAAGTCGAAGGTGGCGGGCTTGGTGATGCCCTTGATCGTGAGGTCGCCGTCGACGAAGAAGTCGCCCTTGACCTCGCGCACGCCGGTGGAGACGAAGTTGATGGTCGGGTAGGTCTCGGCGTCGAAGAAGTCACCGGTGCGCAGGTGGCCGTCGCGGTTGGTTTCGTTGGTGTTGATCGAGGCGACGTCCGCCGTGGCGGTGACGGAGGAGTCGAGGGGGTTCTCGGCGGTGACGAAGGTCGCTTCGAAGTTCTCGAACTTGCCCTTGACCTTGCTGATCATGAGGTGACGGATGCTGAATCCGACCTCGCTGTGGGTGGGGTCGATGGTCCAGGTTCCGGCCTTGTAGCCGGGGATGCTCGCTGCGGTGGTCTCAGTCATGGGTGCTCCTTCAATCCGTGGGACGGTGGACTTCGCCCTCTAATATATATGCAAGCGCATAAGAATGAATAATATTCCGGATCGGTCAAAGTCTCTCCGGATCGGGCATCACCGTCAGGACAGCTGCCGGCGCAGCAGCAGCAGCCGGTAAGCGGCGGAGTCAATCTGTGCCGGATCGAGGCGCCCGGATTCGACCGCCCCGGCGATACCGGAAATCAGCCGGCTGATGTCGACGCCCTCGGCGGCCGGGTCGGCCGGCAGCACGTAGAGCAGCATGGTGTTCCCGGCGGCGAGGGCCTCGATCGCATTTTCGACCGGATCGGCGTATTCCGGACGACCGCTGTGCTGCAGCATCAGCATGTCGTCGGTGATCGTCACGCCGGTGAAGCCGAGCTTCGACCGCAGAATGTCGTGCCACACCGGCGACAGGCTCGCCGGTTGCTGGTCGACGCTCGAGTAGGTCAGGTGCCCGAACATGACCACCTCGGCGCCGGCGGCGATTCCGGCGCGGAACGGGGGCGCCTCCCGGGCCATCCAGTGCCGATAGCCCAGAGGAGTGACTGGAATGCTCCGAT
>JACMQV010000082.1 GCA_014376815.1 Cryobacterium sp. | reverse complement strand
TCAGGAACGGCGGCATGTCGGCGAGCAGTTCGGCCTTGCCGTAGTGCACGCCGATCCCGGTCGGGCCGCGCATCTTGTGGCCGGAGAATACGGCGAAGTCCACGTCGAGCGCGGCAACGTCGACGGGCAGGTGCGGCACAGACTGGCAGGCGTCTAGCAGCACGAGCGCCCCGACCGAGCGGGCCAGGGCGACGAGCTCGGCGACCGGGTTGACCGTGCCGACCACGTTGGAGGCGTGCGTGAACGCAAGCACCCGGGTGCGGGGCCCGACGATTCCGGCCGCGGCGGCCAGGTCGAGCGTGCCGTCGCCCTGCACCGGGATGAACCGCAGGGTCGCGCCGGTGCGCAGGGCGAGCTGCTGCCAGGGGATGAGGTTGGCGTGGTGTTCCATCTCGGTGACCACGATCTCGTCGCCGGCGCCGAGGGCGGACCGCCGGGCCGCCGGGCCGCCGAGGCCGAGCGACGCGTTCGAGAACGAGTAGGCCACGAGGTTCACGGCCTCGGTCGCGTTGGAGGTCCAGACGACCTCGTCGGTCCGGGCGCCGATGAAGGCCGCGACGGTCGCGCGGGCGGCCTCGAAGGTCTCGGTCGCACCGAACGCGAGGGTGTGCGCCCCGCGGTGCACGGCAGCGTTGCGCTGCTCGTAGAACTCCTGCTCGGCCTCCAGCACGCTGAGCGGGTTCTGCGAGGTGGCGCCCGAGTCGAGGTAGTTGAGCGGGTGCCCGTTCACCTGCTGCGCGAGGATCGGGAAATCGTTGCGGATGCGATCGACTTCCTCGTCCGTCAGCGGGCGAGCGTTCGCACGGGTGGACGAGGGAACGGAAGACGTCATCCATCCAGCGTATTCCCTCGTCCCGGCAATACCCACCGGTCTGCGCGAGGTTGGGGCAGGATGGAGCACGTGAACGCAGCAGCGAGCAATCCAGCGAGTAACTCGATGACGCCTCCCCGGCCGCAGCATCCTTCGGAGCGTGCGTCCGAGCATCCGTCGCAGCCGCACCGGACCGGGCGCACCGCGCAGGTCATCGTCGCGTCGACGCGGGCGGCCGGCGGCGTCTACCCGGACCGCACCGGTCCCGTCATCGACGCCTGGCTCGGCGAGCGCGGCTGGACGCTGCGGGAGCGCCGCGTCGTTCCGGACGGCGACGCGGTCGGCGGGGCCCTGGTCGCGGCCGTGGACGCGGGCTGCGACCTGGTCGTCACCACGGGCGGCACCGGCGTCTCCCCGCACGACCACACGCCGGAGCAGACGCTGCCCTTCCTCGACCGAAAGCTCCCCGGCCTGATGGAGGAGCTGCGACGCCGCGGTTCCGCCTCCACCCCCCTGGCCGTGCTCTCCCGCGGCTACGCCGGCATCTGCCGGGGCCGCACCCTGATCATCAACCTGCCGGGTTCCCCCGGCGGCGTGCAGGACGGCCTGGGCCTCCTCGACGACGTGCTCGACCACATCCTGGACCAGCTGCACGGCGTCGACCACTGACCGAACGAATTCGACGGAGATTTTGGCTCAAGACGGTGCCGAAACGCCGAAATGGGCGTCTGAGTTCAAAATCTCCGTCGAATTGGTTCGCACCGGACACTCGCGGGATACCCCGTCCGCTAGCCGTGAGGATGCCGCGAGCGTGCGCGTCGACTCGCGGGGCGTGCGAGTCGCGGGGATAATTTGAGGTGTCGGAAGCTCCCGACGAGCATTGCCCGGCGCCCAGCGCCGGACACGCAGCGCCGACGTACCGCCCGGCAGGGGGAATGATGGACCTGAACACCGTACTGACGATCATGCCCGCGCTCAGCCGCGACGACCTGCGCGCCCTGGGCCCCCGCGTGGCCCCCCTGGCCGGCGGCTCCGACCTGTTCGCGGACCCGCAGGCGCACCTGACCGGGCTGGTCGACCTGCAGACCCTCTGCTGGCCGGCGCTCACGGTGACGCCCGACGCCGGCGACGAAGTCGCTCAGGAAGCCTCCGCCGGCGTGAGCGGCCTCGAGATCGCGGCCACCTGCACCATCGCCGAGCTCTCCCGGCTGCCGGCCGCGCCCGGCTGGGCCGCGCATCCGCTGCTCTTCCAGTGCTGCACCGCCCTCTACGGCTCCTTCAAGATCTGGAACGTCGCCACCGTCGGCGGCAACCTCTGCGCCTCCCTGCCCGCCGGCCCGATGACCACCCTCGCGGCCGCCCTCGACGCCGAGGCACTGATCTGGCGCGCCGACGGCACCGACGAACGGATGCCCGCGAGCGCCTTCGTGACCGGCAACACCACCAACGTGCTCGGCACCGGCGACGTGCTGCGGTCCCTGCACGTGCCGGCCTCCTCGCTGGCCTCCCGCACCGCCTACCGCAAGATCGCCCTCTCCCCGCTCGGCCGTTCCGGCGCCGTGCTCGTGGGCCGGGTGGACCCGGACGGCCGCTTCGTGCTCACCGTCACCGCCGGCACCGTGCGCCCGGTGCAGCTGCGCTACCCGGCACCGCCCGCGGCGAGCGCGCTGGCACGCGATATCGCCGCCATCGACTGCTGGTTCACGGATGCCCACGGCGCCGCCGACTGGCGGCGCGCGGTCAGCGGGGTGCTGGGCGAGGAGATCCGCGCGGAACTCGACCAGGCGGCGTTCACGAGGGGAGACTGCTGATGAGGTTCCAGGTCAACGGCGAGCCGGTCGACGCCACTCCGGCGCCCGGCCAGTGCCTGCGCTCTCTTCTCCGTGACGAGGAGCACTTCGAGGTCAAGAAGGGCTGCGACACCGGGGACTGCGGCGCCTGCTCCGTGCTGGTGGACGGCACCCCTGTGCACTCCTGCATCTACCCGGCGTTTCGGGCCGAGGGCGCCGACGTCACCACGGTCGCCGGGCTGGGCCTGCCGGGCGACCTCGCCCCGATCCAGCAGCGCTTCGTCGACGCGGCCGGGTTCCAGTGCGGGTTCTGCACCGCCGGCATGATCGTGACCGCCTCCACCCTGACCGAGCAGGACCAGGGCGACCTGCCGCGCCTGCTCAAGGGCAACCTCTGCCGCTGCACCGGCTACCGATCCATCGAGGACGCCATCCGCGGCACCCATACCCCCGCCGACGGCTCCTGCCCTGCCGACGGCCCCGACACCGAGACACCCCGAACGGATGCCCCGGCCGGCCTCGGCAAGGTGATCCGCACGGGCCCGGCGAACCGGGTCGGCCCGGCGAACCGCACCGGCGCCGTCGGCACCTCCCTGCCCGCCCCGGCCGGCGAGCGCGTGGTGAGCGGGCAGGAACCGTACACGCTCGACGTCACGGTGCCCGGGCTCCTGCACCTCAGCGTGCTGCAGAGCACGCAGGCGCACGCCCGCATCCGTTCGATCCGGACCGACGCGGCCGCGGCCCTGCCCGGGGTGCACGCCGTGCTCACCCACGCCGACTCCCCCGCCACGCTCTACTCCACGGCCCGGCACGAGGACCGCCTCGACGACCCCGACGACACCCTCGTGCTCGACACGGTCGTGCGGTTCCGCGGCCAGCGGGTCGCGGCCGTCGTCGCCGACACCGTGGCCATCGCCGAAGCGGCCTGCCGGCTGATCGAGATCGACTACGAGCCGCTCCCGGCCGTCTTCGACCCGGCCGAGGCGCTCCGGCCCGGCGCCGCCCTGGTGCACGGCGACAAGGATGCCGCGACCAGCCGCATCGCCGACCCGCGGCAGAACCTGGTGGCCGAGCTGCACGGCGAATACGGCGACATCGCGACCGGCCTGGCCGGGGCGTCTCACGTCGTGAGGGGCCGCTGGCAGACCCAGCGGGTGGCCCACACCCACCTGGAGACGCACGCCACCATCGGCTGGCTCGAGCCCGGCAGCCGCGGTGACACCGGAACCGACACCGGCATCGAAACCGACACCGGGCAACCCGAGCGCCTGGTCCTGCGCACCAGCTCCCAGGTGCCGTTCCTGGTGCACCGGGAAATCTGCCGCCTGTTCGACCTCGAGCCCTCCCGCCTGCGCGTGTTCACCGCCCGGGTCGGCGGCGGCTTCGGCGGCAAGCAGGAGATCCTGACCGAGGACCTCGTCACCCTCGCCGTGCTGAAGACCCGGCGCCCGGTGCAGTACGAGTTCAGCCGCTCCGACGAGTTCACCCTCTCCCCGGCCCGGCACCCCATGCGCATCGACGTCACCCTGGGCGCCGACGACTCCGGGCGCCTCACCGCGCTCCAGCTGGGCGTGCTCGCCGACACCGGCGCCTATGGCAACCACGGGCCCGGGGTGATGTACCACGGCAGCTCCGAATCGGTCAGCCTCTACCGGGTGCCCAACAAACGGGTGGATGCCCGGAGCGTCTACACGAACAACCTCCCCTCCGGCGCCTTCCGCGGCTACGGCCTCGGCCAGGTGATCTTCGGGGTCGAGTGCGCCCTGGACGAGCTCGCCCGCACCGTGGGGCTGAACCCGTTCGACCTGAGACGGCTCAACTCGGTCGGCCCGGCCGACCCCCTGGTGGTGACGCATGTGGAGGGCGAGGACCTGATCTTCGGCAGCTACGGCCTCGACCAGTGCCTCGACCTGGCCCAGGCGGCCCTGGCGCGCGGCAACGGCACCCCCGTGCCCGCCGGCGCCCAGTGGACGGTCGGCGAGGGCATGGCCACCGCCATGATCGCGACCACGCCGCCGCGCGGGCACTACGCGCAGGCCTCGGTCACGCTCGGCGACACCCTGGGCAATGCCGGCCGCTACACCGTGCGGGTCGGCACGGCCGAGTTCGGCAACGGCACGACCACCGTGCACGCGCAGCTCGCCGCCACCGCCCTGCACACCACCCCGGACCGGATCGAGATCCTGCAGTCCGACACGGATGCCATCGGCTACGACACCGGCGCCTTCGGGTCGGCGGGGGTCGTCGTGGCCGGCAAGGCCGTGCTCGCCGCGGCGAATGACCTGGCCGACATGCTCAGGCAGGCGGCGACGGAGTGGGCAGCCGGTCAGCCGGGGCGTTCCGCACCCCCCGCCGGCTCCTGGACGCTGGAACCCGACGGGCTCCGCAGCGGCGACACGTTCGCGCCGCTGGCCGCGCTGGCCGCGGCATCCGCTGCCACGCCCGCGTCCGTTGCCGGCACCGGCGCGCTGTGCGGCCGCGGCGAGGAAGACGGCGCCCGCCGCTCGGTCGCCTTCAACGTGCACGCGTTCCGGGTGGCCGTGAACACGCAGACCGGCGAGGTGCGCATCCTGCAGTCCGTGCAGGCCGCGGATGCCGGGGTCGTGCTGAACCCGGAGCAGTGCCGCGGGCAGATCGAGGGTGGGGTCGCGCAGGCGATCGGCACCGCGCTCTACGAGGAGGTCATCCTCGACGGCCAAGGCACCGTGACCACCAGCGTGCTGCGCAATTATCACATCCCGCAGCTCGCGGACCTGCCGCTGACCGAGGTGTACTTCGCCGACACGTCGGACGTGCTCGGCCCGTTCGGTGCCAAGTCGATGAGCGAGTCGCCGTATAACCCGGTGGCGCCGGCGCTGGCCAACGCGGTGCGCGACGCCATCGGCATCCGTCCCACCGAGCTGCCCATGTCCCGGGACCGGATCTGGCGGCTGCTGCACCCCGAGGCGGTCTGAGCCGGCCGCTCAGGCCGGCTCGGCCGTCAGGCGCCGTTGCCGCCGCCCATGCCCATCCGGCGCAGCACCAGGTTCTCCACCAGCTGGGCCACCCCGTAGAGCACGATCGACACCATCGTGATGGCCACCACCGACGACCAGACCTCGAAGTTCTTCACCTGCGCCACGGCGATCACGATGCTGTGGCCGAGGCCCTGCCCGGTGGAGAGCCATTCGGCCAGCAGCGCGCCGGTGATCGCCCCGGGGATGGAGATCTTGACGGCCGCGAAGAAGGACGGCAGGGAGCTGGGCAGCGACACCTTCCGCAGCAGGGTGAACGCGTTCCCGCCGTAGACGGCGATCACGTCGCCGATCTGCGCCGACGAGGAGCGCAACCCGAAGGCGATGTTCACCAGGGCCGGGAAGAGCACCACGATGGCGCCCATCACGACCACGAGGCTCAGGCCCCGGCCGGTGATCAGGGTGATCACCGGGACGAGCGCGACCAGCGGCACGGAGCGCAGCAGCAGGGCGATCGGCATCAGGGCGTGCTCGACGCCCCGGGAGAGGGTGAAGACGCTCGCGAGCACGGTGGCGGCGACCAGGCCGGCGACGAACCCGAGGAAGGCGTCCCCGAGGGTCACGGTGAGGTTCGACCGGATCAGTTCCCGGTTCTCGGCGGCCGCCGGCACGGTGACCAGCCAGTTCCACACGTCGAGCGGCCCCTTGGCGATGAACGGCGAGACGCCCAGCAGCAGGATCAGGCCCTGCCAGGCCAGCAGCACGACGACCAGGGTGATCAGTCCGGTGCGGAGCGCGCGACCGATGGTGACGGATGCGCGGTTCACAGTGTGGCCCGTCCCGTCATCCAGGGTGTGGCCACCCGTGACACGAGGGCGAACAGCGCGTAGCCGAGCCCGGCGAGGAGACCGGCGATGAGGGCGAGTCCCCAGACCCGCGGGACGTTGGCGGCCGACCCGGCGGCGAGGAGGGCGATCCCGAGGCCGCGATCGACCCCGCCGAGGTACTCTCCGAGGATGGCGCCGAGCAGGGCGGCCGGGGCGGCCACCTGCAGGGCGTTCAGCACGCTGGGCAGGCCGGCCATCATCCGTACCTTGCGCAGTTGCATCAGGCGGTTGCCGCCGTAGACGCTGACGAGGTCGAGGCTGGCGGCCGAGGCCGCCTTGAGCCCGACCAGGGAGCCGACCACGGTGGTGAAGAAGACCGACATGGCGGCCAGGAACACGGCCGTGCCGGAGGGGTCGCCGCCGCGGGGGGCGCCGATCACGATGTAGGCGATCGGGCCGATGGCCACGATCGGGATGCAGTAGGTGATCACCGCGATCTGCAGGGCCACCTTCTCCACCCGCGGCAGCACGAGCACCACGGCGGCCAGCAGCAGGGCAAGGCCGTTGCCCCAGAGGAAGCCGAGGCCGGCCTCCTGCAGGGTGATCGAGACGTGCGCGAGGTAGAACTCCGCGCCATCCGTCGCCACGCCCGCGAGCACGGCGCCGGGCGTCGGGATGGCGCCGCCGGGCACCGAGCCGGTGTTCCGGAAGATCGTGACGGCACCCAGCCACCACAGGCCGATCACCACGGCCACGCCGATCAGGCCGGTGGCCCAGCCGGGCAGCCCTCGGGGAAAGCGCATTACCGGGGGTCCGGCACGGGGCCGGAAACGGAGACCGGTTCGGGCGTGAAGAGCAGGTCGGATGCCCGGTCGTGCAGGGCGTGAAACTCCGGCGTACGCATCATCTCCGGGTGGCGCGGCCGGGGCAGGTCGACGTCGATTATCTCGGTGACCCGGCCGGGCCGGGCGCTCATCACTGCCACCTGGTCCGACAGGAAGATCGCCTCGGAGATGCCGTGGGTGACCATCAGCGTGGTCGCGGGCTTCTCGGTCCAGATGCGCAGCAGCTCGAGGTTGAGCCGCTGCCGGGTCATATCGTCCAGCGCGCCGAACGGTTCGTCCAGCAGCAGCACGGAGGGTTTCAGCACCAGGGCGCGGGCGATTGAGACGCGCTGGCGCATCCCGCCGGACAGCTGCGCGGGCTTCGCGGTCTCGAACCCCTGCAGCCCGACCAGCGCGATGAGCTCGCTGACGTAGCCCTCATCGACCGGGAGCCCGGACACCTCGAACGGGAGCTTGATGTTGCTGCGCACGCTGCGCCACGGCAGCAGGGCGGCGTCCTGGAACGCGATGCCGAGCTCGTGGCCGCGGCGCAGCTGCTCCGGGGTCTTCCCATCAACGTGGGCGGTGCCGCTCGACGCCGTTTCCAGGCCGGCCAGGATGCGCAGGATCGTCGACTTGCCGCAGCCGGAGGGGCCGAGCAGGGACAGGAAGCTGCCCTTGTCGGTGTGCAGGGTCGCGTCTTCGAGCGCCGCGATCTGCCTGCGGCCCACGGTGAAGGTCTTGTGGAGCTCATGGATGCGCAGGCCGGTGCCCGAGGCGTTGGCCTGGGCACCGGTCGGGACCCTGTCGATCGTACTCACGTCGCGCTGTTCCTCACTGATGTCGCCGGGACGTGCTGCCCCGACTCCGTTTTCCTGCGTTCTCTGCCGGTCGGTTACTTGCCGTACGCGATGAGGTCGGGGTTCTCCTGGTAGACCTCCGCGAGCAGGCTCACGTCGAACAGCTGCTTGGGCGTGATCGTGACGCCGGCCGCCTTCAGCGTCTTGACGCTCTGCTTCTGCAGCGCATCGCTGATGGTGAACAGGCCGTTCTTCGCGGTCTCGTCGCTGACCACGAGGTCGGCGGACTGGATCTGCGCCTGCCGGGTCTCCTTCTCGATGCTCAGGCCCAGGCCCTTGCCGTAGCTGTCGATCGTGAGCTTCGCGGCGGCATCCGGGTCCTTGATCGCGTCGGTCCAGCCGCGGATCTCGGCGACGAGCAGCGCCTTGAGCTTCTCCCGGTCGTTCTTGATGGCGTCGTCCGAGGCCACCAGGGTCTCGGCCACGAACGGCAGGCCGTTGTCGGCCAGCGGCAGGTTGACCGGGTCGAGGCCCTTCAGCTCGGCGTCGATGCCCTCATTCGTGAGGTAGGAGAACCAGCCGTCGACCTCGCCGTTGAACAGCGGGGTCGGGTCGTATTCGACCGGCACCGTGGTGAGGCTCTTCGGGTCGATCTCGTTGACCGCGAGGAAGGCCTCCCACAGGCTCTGGTTGCTGGCCTGCACGCCGATGGTCTTGCCCTTGAGGTCGGCGAGCGTGATGATGTTTCCCACGCCGGCGAGCGACAGGATCGAGAACGGGTTCTTCTGGTACGTGGCGCCGATGACCTTCAGCGGGGCGCCTTCGTTGGCGATGACTGTGCCGGTGGAGATCGCGTTGCCCACGCCGAGGTCGACGTTGCCGGAGATGACCCCGGCCTCGGCCGAAGCCGGCCCCGCGATCAGCTCGACGGAATCGAACCCGGCGTCGGCGAAGTATCCGTTCTTGTCCGCGTAGTACTCGCCCATGAACTCGGCGTTCTTGATCCAGGACAGCTGGATGCTCGCGGCGCCGTACGAGGCGGCCTCGGCGTCGCCGCCTCCGGAGGCGGCGGTGCCGCCGCCCGCGCACGCCGACAGGGCCAGGGCGACCGCGGCGGCGACCGCGAGGCCCTTCACGACGTGGACGGCGCGGCGGCCGTGGGCCGCCTGATTTCGGGGAGCCAGTGAACCTGTGGGTTGGATCATGACGCTTTTCCTCTCGATGGTGCTCGGGGGATGCCATCGTGTGACGGCTTGCGGGGCTCTTCTGCTGTGAAGCGACTGCCGCGTTTCCGGCAGGAAGAAACCTGCGGATGCTTCGAACTGTAGAGGGTGTACGTGACGGCCCGAAATCGACCGTGTTACCGACGTGTTGCGGGCCCGCCGGCGGGGCTGCCGGCGGGGCTGCCGACAGGGCCCTCGGCCCGGTACTTCTCCCAGCTGGCGCCCCATACACTGGGGTCATCTCAGGCGGCTACCCGCCGCGGTGTCACCACCGGCAGTCCGCGCAGCACGAGCCAGAACGGACCATCCGTGACACCCTCCAGCCGGGTCTACCGCGGCCACATCTTCCATGTCGCCGGCTCCCCCACGGTGGTCACCGCCCGCGACCATCTGGTGTCCCTGCCGGATGGTGCGCTGGTCACCACTCCGACCGGCCGGATCGCCTGGGTGGGCAGTTTCGCCGACCTGCCCGCGGCCTTCGCGGGCCTCCCGGTGGCCGACAATCGCGGCGGCTTCATCCTGCCCGGCTTCGTCGACACGCACCTGCACTTCCCGCAGACCTATTCCACGGATGCCTACGGCGGCGGCCAGCTGCTGGAGTGGCTCGACAACTGCGTCTTCCCGGCGGAGGCCCGGCTCGGCGACCCCGCGTTCGCTGAGCGCATCGCCCGGGACTTCACCCGGCGCCGCATCAATGCGGGCACGACCAGCGCCCTGGTCTTCGGCTCGGCCTTCCCGCACGCCCAGGACGCCCTGTTCGCCGAGTCGCGGCGGGCCGGCCTGCGCCTGGTCAGCGGCCGCGGCATCCAGACCGTGGGGTCGGAGCCCTCCCGGGCACTGCTCACCGGCGAGGCCGAGGCGCTCGACCTGGTCTCCGCGGAAATCGACCGCTGGCACGCCGTGGACACTGGCGACCCGGCGACCGCGCTGCTGCAGGTGGCCGTCGTGCCCCGGTTCAGCCTGTCGGTCACGCCGAGGACCCTGGCCGGGCTCGGCGAGCTCTACGACGGGGTGCGCGGGCGCGGGGTCTACTTCCACAGCCACCTGAACGAGAACAACCGGCCCGGCACGGGCGAAATCGACGCCGTGAAGTCGGTCTACGGGGTCGACACCTACCTCGACACCTACGACGGCCGGTTCCTGCCGGGGTCTGCCCGCGGCGGGTCGAGCCTGCTCGGGCGGCGCAGCATCCTCGCCCACGCCGTGCACTGCGAGGACAGCGAACTCGCCCGCCTGGCCGAGACCGGCACGTCGGTGGCGCACTGCCCGACCTCGCAGCAGTTCCTCGGCTCGGGCACGATGCCGTGGCTGCGCACCACCTCGTTCGGCGTGAACGTGGCCATCGGCTCGGACATCGGCGCCGGCGACGAGTGGCTGGTGTCGCGGGTGCTCAACGACTGCTTCAAGGTGCACCTGTCCGAGCCCGGGGACGCCGGCCTGTCGCTCGACCCGGCCACGCTGCTGTTCACGGGCACGCTCGCCGGTGCGCGGGCCCTGGACATGGAGTCCCGCTTCGGCAACTTCGACGTGGGCAAGGATGCCGACTTCCTGCTGATCGAGCCGGACCGCTGGGAGCCGCTCGCCAGCGTGCTGGACCGCGGCATCCGGGCCGACGACGAGGAGATGGCCACCGACCAGACCCTGTTCGCGCTGCTCCTGGCCCTCCGCCAGCCCGCTATCACCGGCGTCTTCGTGCGCGGTCGCCGGGTGCTCGCCCCCGAATAGCAGCGTGCACCCGCCACCGCGTCCCGCTCCCGTTCCCGTCCCACCGGCCATCGGCCGAACGAATTCGACGGAGATTTTGCCTCGGACCGGCCCACAGCACCCGTTTCGGCCTGGAATCGCCAGAATCTCCGTCGAATTCGTCAAGTGCTGGTGCGGCTGGTGCGCCTGGGGCGCTCGGACGTGGTCTGTCAACCGCCGAACCCCGCACCCCGCACCCCGCCCTACGATGGCAGGCATGCCCTCCTCCCCCGTCCCGATCCCCGGACTCGTGCTCGCTGCCGGAACCGGCTCTCGTTACGGCACGCCGAAGGCCCTTGTGCGCGGCGACGACGGCGCCCCCTGGCTGATTCGCACGATCCGCACGCTCGCAGCTGCCGGCTGCTCGCCCGTGATCGTCGTGCTCGGTGCCCGGGCCGACGAGGCCCGGGCGCTCCTCAGCGAATACTCCCTGACCGCGGCAACGGATGCCCCTCCCGCCACCTCGATCGACGCCCTCACCCCGCCGGTCGTGGTTGCGCAGGCCGATGACTGGGCGGAAGGACTCTCCGCGTCCCTGCGCACCGGCCTCCGGGCCGCGGCAGCACTGGTCACGGAGCCCGACGCCGTGGCGATCGTTCCGGTGGATGTCCCGGGGCTGCTGGCCAGCACGGTCCAGCGCCTGATCGGGCCGCTGCCCAGCGCCCTGTCCGGGGCGCCGTCCCAGTCCGGCAGCACATTCGAGGATCTGTCTGGAGAAACAGGTTCCGAGGCATCGGTCGGTCCCGACACGCTGCGGCAGGCCCGTTTTCACGGGCGCCCGGGGCATCCCGTGGTGATCGGGCGTGCGCATTGGGCCGAGCTGATCCGTTCCGCCGGCGGCGACACTGGCGCCCGGCCCTACCTGCAGGCCCATCCCACCCAGCTGGTGGAGTGCTCCGACCTCGAGACCGGCCTCGACGTCGACCGGCCGGACTGATCGGCAGCACCGCGCCGGAACCGCGCCGGAACCGCGCCGGAACCGCGCCAGAACCATCGACCGGCAGCGCCGCCCGGCGTTGCGCGGCCGCGCCCGGCATCCGTGGAATCATGGGGACCGACTTCCCCCGGCCTGGTCGCCGGGTTCCGCGTCACGATTCCCGCCATTGCCGATAGGACCCCCGTGCTCGAGAGACTCCGCCGCCATCCCGCGAATCTGCACCTCGGGCTGATGCTGGCCCTGACGTTTTCCACCGGCGTAGCGGATGCCGTCGGGTACCTCGGCCTCGACAAGGTCTTCACCGGCAACATGACCGGCAACGTCGTCATCCTCGGGATGGCCATCGCCGGCGCCCCCGGACTCCCCGTCGCCGGCCCGCTGCTCGCCCTGTTCACCTTCATGCTCGGCGCCGCCGTCGGCGGACGGGTGCTGCGCCCCGTCGCCATCGGCTGGACGACCCACGCCACCGTGCTCTTCGGCGCGCAGGGGCTGATCATGCTGGCGCTGGCCCTCGTGCTCTTCGCCGGTGGAGGCGTGCCGCCGCAGCCGTTCGGCCTCATGATCACGGGCTCGCTCGCTGCGGTGATGGGGCTGCAGGCATCCGTCGCCCGGCACATCGGGGTGAAGGATGTCACGACCGTGGTGGTCACGTCCACGATCACCGGGTTCGCGGCGGACTCCCGGCTCGGCGGCGGCAAGGGCCAGCCCTGGTTCCGTCGCCTGGCCGCGATCGTGCTGATCCTGCTCGGGGCGGGCGTCGGGGCGCTCCTGCTGACGCTCAACATCGCCTGGGGCGTCGGCCTCTCGGCGCTGATCACCCTCACCGTGACCACGATCGGCCACGCCGCCGGGCGCCCGCACCACGCGCCCTGACCCCGTCCGCGACATGAGGCCCCGAAATCAGGCCGCAGCCGCGGGTGGAATTGCGCCCCACTCCGTGTGAGGCTTAAGGGGTGCCGAAGACAGACGAACGCCTCGATCTGCGAGAAGCCGTATCCCTGGACCGCCCCTGGATCACCATCGTCTGGGACGACCCGGTGAACCTGATGAGCTATGTCTCCTACGTGTTCCGCAGCTACTTCGGCGTCTCCCCGGAAGAGGCCGAGCGACTGATGCTGCAGGTGCACAACAACGGCCGGGCCGTGGTCGCGACCGGGAACCGGGAGGCGATGGAACGCCACGTGGAAGCGATGCACGGCTACGGGCTCTGGGCCACCCTCGCGAAGGACGACGCATGATGGAGTTCCTGCCGGCAGGCGGCCGCCCGAACGGCCGGGACGGCGACGACGACGGCGGCTACGGCAACCCGGCCGGCCCCGGCGGCGAGAGCGCCGGAAGCGTGACCGCGCAGTTCGAATCGGCCGAGATCGGCCTGATGCGCATGGCCGCGAGCCAGCTGATCGAGCTGCTGGAGGCCGCGGAGTCCTCCGCGCTCGGGACATCCGTCGACCCTGCCCTGCGGCGGCTGCTTCCGGATGCCTACACCGACGACCCGGAGGCCGCCGCGGAATTCCGCCGGTTCACGGCCGGCGGCCTGCTCGAGCGCAAGGTGCGGAACGCCCGGGTCGTGCTGGCCACCCTCGGCGAGGAACAGCCGGACGAGATCGCCGACGACGCGCCGGCGACACTCCGTGACGAGGACGTCGACGAGCCGCCGCTGACCATCACGCTCGACCGGGACGACGTGCAGTCCTGGCTCCGCACGCTGACCGATCTGCGTCTGACTCTGGCCGAGAGGCTCGAGATCTCACCCGACGGGGTCGCCCACCTCGACGAGGATCAGGCGCCCTTCCTGCACGACATCTACGAGTGGTTCGGCATGGTGCAGGAGTCCCTCGTCTACGCCATCGACGTCTAGGTCCCGCCCGCTCCGCCCCGCCCGCTCCGCACCGCCCGCTCAGTCCGGCGCCGAACCAATTCGACGGAGATTGCGATCTGAGAGCGCTTTCTCGGGGTGTTTTTGGGCCGTAACGGGAAAATCTCCGTCGAATTGGTTAGGGGCGCACGAACAGGGGCGCGGGGGCGCAGGAACGGGGGCGCAGAGTCCCGGCACGCAGACGGCAGGCCGGCCCGCCGACGCGCGGGCTCAGAGCGCCGGCACCGCCCCCAGCACCGCAAAGGCGCGCCGCGGCCCGGCCCCGTCGCTCAGGGAGTCGCCGAGCCGGTCCAGGCGCAGCCGGGCGTCGCCGTCGAGGGCGAGCAGCGCCGCCGCCGCGACCCGGAGCTCGTCGGCCGTCGCGGTGTTGGGTGCGAGCGCGAGTCCGAAGCCGGCCCGCTCGATGGCCGCGGCCCCGGCGAACTGGTCGGTGGAGAACGGCAGCACCAGCAGCGGCACGGCCGAGGTCATCGCCTCGGTCACGCTGTTGTTGCCGCCGTGCGTCACCGCCAGGGCGGAGTGCCGCAGCACCGTGACCTGCGGGAGGAACCCGCGCACCAGCCACGAGCCGGGGACGGGTCCGAGTTCGGCCGGGTCGGAGGCGCCGGGCGCGATCCCGGCCCGCCCGTCGGGGGGCCGCAGCGCCCCGCCCCCCCCGGGGGGGCCGGCGCCCCCCCCCCCCCAGG
>JACMQV010000081.1 GCA_014376815.1 Cryobacterium sp. | reverse complement strand
TCGGTGAGGAGCCCACACCCTGTAGGGGGAACGAACCGTGCATATTGGCCTCACCGGCGGCATCGGTCCCGCCGCCACCGATTTTTACTATCGCCGTCTGATCTCAACGTTCGCCAGCGAAAAGATCCCGCTTGAGTTGACGATGGTCCACGCTGATGCGCCGACTCTGCTCGGTCACCTGGCGACCAACGACGACGCGGCTCAAGTTGCCATCTACATGCGCCTCACCCACCGCCTCGCTTCTGCCGGTGCCGAATGCGTCGCTGTCACGTCGATTGCGGGACATTTCTGCATCGACGCCTTCAAGGCGGCGTCCCCTCTGCCCGTGATCGACATGATTGTCGAGGTCGACCAGGTCGTCGAAAGGCGCGGCCTCAGGCGAATCGGTATTTTAGGAACCCGCACGGTCATGGAGACGCGCTTCTACGGCGGGGTGACGTCGGCGGAGATTGTGCCGCCCCGCGGCAGAGATCTCGATGACGTGCATCAGGCCTATGTCACGATGGCGGCCGCTGGCGTCGTGACTGCTGAGCAGCGCACGATCTACGCAGCTGTCTGTCAGCGGTTGCTGGAGGAGAACGACGTCGAGGCCATCATGCTCGGTGGGACGGATCTCGCACTGGCCTTCAATCAGCAGACCACCGATTTCCAACTGGTCGATTGCGCCGGAATTCACGCAGACGCGATTGCCCGGTGGGCCATGCGCTGAGGGAGGTCGTCTCGCCTGGTATTCCAGGATGGTGTCGATCTTCTTCTTCGTTTTTCTCCGGCGGCCCAGCGCCGGGTCATCTCCGAGCACCGGGCCTCCAAGGTTCTTCACTCTCGCCCACTGGGCAGCGGCCACCCTGATGGAACGGTTCAATCCCTAGCAAGACACCCCCGCCTCTTGCGACGAACGCCAGAACGCCGCCTGGAGACAAGGGTGGAGCGCGCTGATTTCCGACTGGCAGTGGGTTCAAGGCAACCTGTAGATGGCCACCCGGTTCCCACTCGGTTTCGGGAGCGGTCCGGTCCAGGTCCCGCCTGCGGCAGCGGCGACGTACTGATGCGAACCGACCTGGTAGGTGATGACGCCGCCCAGTACTGCCGCGTGCGTCTGATCGCGGTACAGCACCTTCCCGGTCCGGGCGTCGATGGCCTGAACTTCGCCGTTCATGTCAGCGGTCAGGACCAGATTGCCGTCGGTGGTGGTGACGCCCGCCAGCATCGGCGTCTTCTGGTGGATCCTCCAGGCGACGCTGCCGTCTGACGCATGAACGGCGTAGGTCCAGCCGCTCGCCATGGACGGTGGGTCGAACTTGGCCGAGCCGTCGAAGTAGAACATGCCGGGGATCAGCTTGCCCGGGACCAGCTTGTAGCGGGCACAGAAATCGGTGGTGTTGATGTAGATCAGGTCGAGTCCGGAGTGGTACGCCGGGCCGTTCCACTCGACCCCGCCGTTCATGCCGGGGCAGGTCCGAACCGGGTCTTTCTTGACCGGCGGGATGCCGGTGTTGAGCCGAGTTGCGATGGGCGTGGTGGAGAGCAGTTTGTGGGTGCTGCGGTCGTAGATGAACAGCTGAGCCGCCTTGGTGCCCAGCGTCATGTACGGCTTTCCGTTCCGCTCGTACAGGGCGGGCGCGGCGCTGGTGTCCCAGTCGTGCACGTCGTGGGCGGGCTGCTGCACGTACCAGCGCAGCTTGCCGGTGGCGGTGTCGAGCGCGACCACGCTGTCCGAGAAGAGGTTCGCCCCCGCCCGGTTCCCCCCGTTCAGGTCAGCCTGAGGGTTGCCGAGCGGCACGTACAGCGTCCCCTCCTTCGGGTCCAGACTCACGGCCGTCCAGTTCGCCCCGCCACCGTGCTCACGGGCCAGGTCGTTGGGCCAGGTGTCGGCACCGAACTCGCCCTTCTGCGGAATGGCATTGAAGCGCCACAGCTGTTTGCCGGTGCGGACGTCCAGGGCGGTGACGTAGCCGTTGGCGGCCCAGTCCCCGCCGGCGGTGCCGATGAACAGCTTCCCGCCGTAGGCCACGGG
>JACMQV010000080.1 GCA_014376815.1 Cryobacterium sp. | reverse complement strand
TCGAAGGTGGCGCTGGCCGCGGTGCCGCCGCACGGCAGCTGGTTGTGCGGGTGTGCGTCGTCGCCGCCGGGAATCACGATCTTGCCGCCGGCGTCATTGACCCGGACGTGGGCTGGGGCCCGGGTCACGGATGCTCGGGGTCGACCTGGCCGCATCCGTCGACCGTTTCATCGACGCCAGCGGCAAGTACGTGATTCCCGGCGGCGTCGACGCACACACGCACATGCAGCTGCCGTTCGGCGGCACCGCGGCCAGCGACACCTTCGAGACCGGCACCCGGGCCGCGGCCTGGGGCGGCACGACCACGATCATCGACTTCGCCGTGCAGAGCTACGGCCAGCGGGTCTTCGACGGCCTTGCCGCATGGCACGAGAAGGCGGCGGGCAACTGCGCCATCGACTACGGCTTCCACCAGATCATCGGAGACCTCAACACGGACTCCCTGCAGGCCATGGACGGCCTGCTGGCGGAGGGCGTCTCGAGCTTCAAGCTGTTCATGGCCTACCCCGGCGTCTTCTACTCCGATGACGCGCAGATTCTCAAGGCCATGCAGAAGTCCGCCGAGACCGGACTGATGACCATGATGCACGCCGAGAACGGCCCGGCCATCGACGTGCTCGTCGGCCAGCTGCTCGCGCAGGGCAAGACCGCCCCCTACTACCACGGCGTCGCGCGCGCCTGGCAGCTCGAGGAGGAAGCCACGCACCGGGCGATCATGCTCGCGAATCTCACCGGCGCACCGCTCTACGTCGTGCACGTGAGCGCCAAACAGGCCGTCGCGCAACTCGCGGCGGCCCGGGACAACGGCCAGAACGTGTTCGGGGAAACCTGCCCGCAATACCTCTACCTCTCGCTCGAGGAGAACCTCGGGGCACCCGGATTCGAGGGCGCGAAGTGGGTCTGCTCCACGCCGCTGCGCTCGAAGGCCGAGGGCCACCAGGACCACCTCTGGCAGGGCCTGCGCACGAACGACATCCAGATGGTCTCCACCGACCACTGCCCGTTCTGCATGAAGGGCCAGAAAGACCTCGGCCTCGGCGACTTCTCGAAGATCCCGAACGGCATCGGGTCGGTCGAGCACCGCCTGGACCTGCTCTACCAGGGCGTGGTCAACAAGCGCATCTCCCTCGAACGCTGGGTGGAGATCACCTCCACCACGCCCGCACGGATGTTCGGCCTCTACGGCAGGAAGGGCGTCATCCAGCCCGGTGCGGACGGCGACATCGTGATCTACGACCCCAACGGGCACACCTCGATCGGGCTGGGCGTCGACGAGTTCGGCGAGTCGACCGGTCGCAGCCACCACATGAACATGGACCACTCGGCCTGGGAGGGCTACGAAGTCGACGGCCACGTCGACACCGTGATCTCCCGCGGCAAGGTGGTCATCGACGGAAACGCCTACCTCGGGGCCCGGGGCGACGGCCGGTTCGTCCCGCGCGGCCTGAGCCAGTACCTCATCTAGGGCAGGGGACAGCATGGATTTCGGAGTCGTTCTCCAGACCAACCCGCCGGCGGCGCGCACGGTGCAGCTGGCCCAGCTGGCCGAGGCGCACGGCTTCAGCCACGTCTGGACCTTCGACTCGCACCTCCTCTGGCAGGAACCGTATGTGATCCACAGCCGCATCCTCGCCGAAACCCGCACGGTCATCGTCGGGCCGATGGTCACCAACCCGGCCACCCGCGACTGGACCGTGACGGCGTCGACGTTCGCGACCCTGAACGAGATGTACGGCAACCGCACGATCTGCGGCATCGGACGCGGCGACTCCGCCGTGCGCGTCATCAACGGGGCGCCCACCACCCTCAAGACACTGCGCGAGTCCGTGCACGTGATCCGGGAACTCGCGAACTCCCGGTCGGTCGAATACAACGGCGCGACCCTGCAGTTCCCGTGGAGTCGCGGCTCGACCCTCGATGTGTGGGTGGCCGCCTACGGCCCGCTGGCCCTCAAGCTCGCGGGCGAGGTCGGCGACGGCTTCATCCTGCAGATGGCCGACCTCGACGTGGCCGAGTGGATGATCAAGACCGTGCGGGAGGCCGCGGCGAACGTCGGACGCGACCCGATGTCGGTCACGTTCTGCGTGGCGGCGCCGATGTACATCGGCTCCGATTGGGGCCACATGCGCAACCAGTGCCGCTGGTTCGGCGGCATGGTGGGCAACCACGTGGCCGACATCGTCGCCAAGTACGGCACGGAATCGCACGTGCCGAAGGCGCTGACGGACTACATCGCGGGCCGGCAGGACTACGACTACAACGAGCACGGCCGCGCCGGCAACGCGCATGCGGAGTTCGTGCCCGACGAGATCATCGACCGTTTCTGCCTGCTCGGCACCGCCAGGGACCACATCGAGAAACTCGAGGCGCTGCGAAGCATCGGCGTGGCCCAGTTCGCCGGTTACCTGCAGCACGACAATAAGGAAGAGACCCTGCGGGTCTACGGGGAAACCGTGATCCCGGCGATGGGCGACCATATCGTGGCGAAGTTCTAAACTCGGTCACACGGGACGCTCACGCAGCCCCGGGCCGTCACCGCAGGAATCGCTCCACCACCGTCTCAACGCAGAGAGAAAGAATCGATATTCGTGAATGACACCACCGCCCAGAGTGCAACCTCGAGCCGGAACGACCTCGCCTACGAACTCGACCGGGCGCACGTCTTCCACTCCTGGTCCGCGCAGGGCAGCCTGAAGCCGCTGGTGATCGCCGGCGGGCAGGGCTCCCGGGTCTGGGACTACGACGGGCGCAGCTACCTGGACTTCTCCAGCCAGCTCGTCAATGTGAACATCGGCCACCAGCATCCGGCCGTCACCGCGGCCATCATCGAACAGGCCGGCCAGCTCGCCACGGTCGCGCCCTCCACGGCGACCCTGTCCCGCGGCGAGGCCGCCAAACGCATCGTGGACCGCGCCCCGGCCGGCTTCAACAAGGTCTTCTTCACCAACGGCGGCGCGGATGCGATCGAGAACGCCATCCGGATGGCGCGCCTGCACACGGGCCGCGACAAGATCCTCTCCACCTACCGCTCGTACCACGGCAACACGGGCGCGGCGATCGTCGCGACCGGCGACTGGCGCCGCATCCCGAATGAATTCGCGCGCGGCCACGTGCACTTCTTCGGCCCCTATCTCTACCGCAGCGAGTTCTGGGCGACGACTCCGGAGCAGGAGTCGGAGCGGGCCCTGCGCCACCTGGAGCACGTGATCCAGAGCGAGGGTCCCTCCGGCATCGCGGCCGTGCTGCTGGAGTCCATCCCGGGCACCGCCGGGGTGCTCGTGCCGCCGCCCGGCTACCTCGCCGGGGTGCGGGCGCTCTGCGACCGTTACGGGATCATGCTGATCCTGGACGAGGTGATGGCCGGATTCGGCCGCACCGGCAACTGGTTCGCGTTCGACGGCTTCGACGTCGTGCCCGACCTGATCGCCTTCGCCAAGGGCGTCAACTCCGGTTACGTGCCCACCGGCGGCGTGATCATCTCGGACTCCATCGCGAGCGACTTCGAGGCCAATGTCTTCCCCGGCGGGCTCACCTACAGCGGCCACCCGCTGGCGATGGCGTCGATCGTGGCGGCACTCGACGCGATGAAGAACGAGGGGATCGTCGAGAACGCCGCCCGGATCGGGCGCGACGTACTCGCCCCGGGACTCGCGGAACTGGCGGCGAAGCACCCGATCATCGGTGAGGTGCGCGGGCTCGGCGTCTTCTGGGCGCTCGAGCTCGTGGCCGACCGGGAGAGCCGGCAGCCGCTCAGCGGGGCGGTGATGGGGCGCATCAAGGCCGAGCTGCTCGCCCGCAACCTGCTTCCGTTCCTGGCCGAGAACCGCATCCACGTGGTGCCGCCGTGCGTCGTCACCGACGACGAGGTCGCCGAGGCCCTCGCCATCTACGACGAGGTCCTCAGCCTCGACCTGCTCGGCTGACCGCCCCGCTCCCACCTGCACCTGTCCGGTCGAGAGTGCCCGTTCCGCCGGTCACTCTCGACCGGAACGGGCACCCTCACCACAACTCGACGATGAGAATGAAGAGAGACGAACGCCCATGACCGAACTGCCCGTCATCACCCACTGGATCGACGGGGCTCCCGCACTGGGAGTCTCGACCCGCACCGCGCCGGTCTACAATCCCGCCCTCGGCGCCGTCGCCAAGAACGTGCTCCTGGCCGACGGCGCTGACGTCGACACCGCCGTCGCCTCCGCTCAGGCGGCCTACCCGCTCTGGCGCGACACGTCCCAGGCGAAGCGCCAGGGCATCATGTTCAACTTCCGCGAACTGCTGAACGCGCGCAAGGGCGACCTGGCCGACATCCTCACCGCCGAACACGGCAAGGTGAGCTCCGACGCCCTCGGCGAGATCGCCCGTGGCCTCGAGGTGGTCGAGTTCGCCCTCGGCATGCCGCACCTGAGCAAGGGCGAGTACTCCGAGAACGTGTCGACCGGCGTCGACGTCTACACGCTGCGCCAGCCGCTCGGGGTGGTGGGCATCATCAGCCCGTTCAACTTCCCGGCCATGGTGCCGCTCTGGTTCTTCCCGATCGCTATCGCGGCCGGCAACACGGTCGTGCTCAAGCCGAGCGAGAAGGACCCGTCGGCGTCGAACTGGATGGCCGCACTGATGACCGAGGCCGGCCTGCCCAACGGTGTGCTCAACGTCGTACACGGCGACAAGGAAGCCGTCGACGCCCTACTTGTGCACCCCGACGTGCAGGCGATTTCGTTCGTCGGCTCCACGCCGATCGCGAAGTACATCTACGAGACGGCCGCCCATCACGGCAAGCGCGTGCAGGCCCTCGGTGGCGCGAAGAACCACATGCTCGTGCTGCCCGACGCCGACCTGGACCTGGCTGCGGATGCCGCGGTCAACGCCGGCTTCGGCTCGGCGGGGGAGCGCTGCATGGCGATCAGTGTGGTGGTGGCCGTGGAACCGGTCGCCGACGAGCTGGTCGCGAAGATCACCGAGCGGCTGAAGGGCCTCAAGGTGGGCGACGGTATGCGCGGCTGCGACATGGGGCCGCTGATCACGAAGGTGCACCGCGACAAGGTGGCCTCCTACATCGACCTCGCCCACACCGACGGAGCCGAGGTCGTCGTAGACGGCCGGGGCATCGAGGTCGACGGAGATGCGAACGGCTTCTGGCTCGGCCCGACCCTTTTCGACAAGGTCAGCACGGACTCAGACGCGTATCTGGACGAGATCTTCGGACCCGTGCTCTCCATCGTGCGGGTCGCCAGCTACGCCGAGGGGCTCGCGCTGATCAACCGCAGCCGGTACGGCAACGGCACGGCCATCTTCACCAATGACGGCGGAGCGGCACGCCGATTCCAGAACGAGGTGCAGGTGGGAATGATCGGCATCAACGTGCCGATCCCCGTACCGGTGGCGTACCACTCGTTCGGTGGCTGGAAGGACTCTCTGTTCGGCGACGCCAAGGCCTACGGCCCGGCCGGGATCGCGTTCTACACGCGGGAGAAGGCGATCACGAGCCGGTGGCTGGACCCGAGCCACGGCGGCATCAACCTGGGTTTCCCGCAGAACGACTAGCCTCACCGACTGCGTAACTCCTGCTGAGGGCGGGAATCCCAACCGGATTCCCGCCCTCTGTCATGCGCCCTGCGCGGGGCCCGGCAACCTTGACGGCCTCCCCGTGGAGGTCCGTGGTGTTAGCACCGCCAACGAGGGTGGTCACAGTAGGAGGCCCAGAATGAGAAACTTGAGGAAGAAAGTCGCGCTCCTGGCGATTGGATTATTGGCTACCACCGGGGCTCTTGCCGGGTGTACGTCCTCCACGGGCACGAGCACCAGCACTTCGGGAAGTGGGGACACGATCAAGATCGGTCTGCTCCTGCCGGAGTCCAAGACCACCCGTTACGAAAGCTTCGACCGGCCCCTGTTCGAGGACAAGCTCAAGTCACTCGGCAACTACGAGATCGTCTACGCCAACGCCGACCAGGATGCTTCCAAGCAGCAGCAGCAGGCGGAATCGGCCCTGACCGAGGGCGTGAAAGTACTCGTGCTCGACCCGGTCGACGCCGCGGCCGCAGCAAGCATCGTCGCCTCCGCGAAGGCGCAGAACGTGCCTGTCATCTCCTACGACCGTCTCGTCAAGAGCAAAGACCTCGCCTACTACATCTCCTTCGACAACGAGCAGGTCGGGGTGCTGCAGGGCACCGCTCTCGTTGGCAAGCTGAAGGCGGACAACACCACCACCGGCATCATCATGATCAACGGTTCGCCGACCGACGGCAACGCGGCCCTTTTTAAGAAGGGCGCGCACTCCGTCATCGACCCCAGCGGAATCCCGATTCTCGCTGAGTTCGACACCCCGGACTGGAGCCCCGACAAGGCCCAGGA
>JACMQV010000079.1 GCA_014376815.1 Cryobacterium sp. | reverse complement strand
GCGGTCGCGCACCTTGTCGATGGTCTCGATCAGGAGGGCGACGCCGCGCAGGGCGAAGAATTCGCACTCGAGCGGGATGAGCACGCCGTGGCTCGCGGTCAGGGCGTTGACGGTGAGGATGCCGAGCGAGGGCTGGCAGTCGATCAGGATCACGTCGTAGTCGGCGGAGACCTTGCGCAGCACCCGGGCGAGGATCTGCTCGCGGGCGACCTCGTTGACCAGGTGCACCTCCGCGGCGGACAGGTCGATGTTGGCCGGGATGATGTCGAGGTTCTCGACCGAGGTCTTCTGGATCGCGTCGGACGGGTTGACCGATCCGCTCAGCAGCAGGTCGTAGATGGTGGTGACGTCGTGGGTGGGCACGCCCAGACCGGCGGACAGGGCGCCCTGCGGGTCGAAGTCGATCGCCAGGACGCGGCGGCCGTAGCCGGCCAGCGCGGCACCCAGGTTGATGGTGGTCGTCGTCTTACCGACGCCGCCCTTCTGGTTGCACAGGGAGATGATCCGGGCCGGACCGTGGCTGACCAGCGTCACCGGCTCGTCGAAGTCGCGCTTCGGGCGCCCGGTCGCACCGACCGGTACCTCGTCAAGACCGGGGAGTCGAGTCCGGTCATCCTGCATACGCGCCACTGAGATGTCCTCGATCCGTCCTGCACCATTCACTGTGTCGAGTGTAGCGATTCATGGCGGCATGTTTGGGCAGGGATCGCCGAAAAGACCGGTCTGCCAGCCGAATCGGGGTGTGAGTATGACCGGGGATAAGACTAAGGGGGATGTCACGGCCGGGTGAACTAAGATTTCCAAGTGCCTCATCTCTCTACGCCTCTCCGAATCGCGCTCGTCTGCCTGCACACGTCGCCGGGTGCCGAGCCCGGATCCGGCGACGCCGGCGGCATGAACGTGGTCGTGCGCCATCAGGCGGAAGCCCTCGCCGCGGCCGGCCACACGGTCGAGATCCTGACCCGGCGGTCCTCGTCGGAACTGTCCGACGTGCAGCTCACCCCGGGGGTCACCCTCCGGTTCCTCGACGCCGGCCCGGCCCGTCCGGTGCCCAAGGGCGACCACGAGGGCTTCATCGACGCGTTCCGGATGCGGATGGCCGCGCTGGGGCCGTACGACATCATCCACTCGCACCACTGGTTCTCGGGCATGGCGGCGCTGCCGCTGGCCCGCCTGCGCGGCATCCCCCACGTGCAGAGCTTCCACAGCATCGCCGCGGACGAATCGACGCCGCTGTCGGCGGGCGAACGCGCGGAGTCCCCGGGCCGGATGGCCGGGGAGGCCTGGCTTGCCCAGACCTCGGACGCCATCGTCGCGATCAGCGAAGCCGAGGCGGACACCGTCGTGCGGCGGCTCGGCGGCTCGCCCGACCGGATCGCGGTCGTGCTGCCCGGTGTCGACGGCCGGCTCTTCCGCCCGACCGCCCCCTCCGCGCAGGCGGGGCTCGGCTACGCCGTCGTCGCGGCGCGCCTGCAGCCGCTCAAGGGCCTGGACCTGGCGATCGAGGCCATCGCGGCCGTGCCGGCGGAGCTGCGTCCCGAACTCGTGATCGCCGGCGACGCGTCCAGCGACTACGACGGGTATATCGACGAGCTGCGGGCCCTCGCGGCCCGCCACGGGATCGCGTCGGGCGTGCGTTTCATCGGCCCGCAGTCCCGCGGCGACCTGGCCGGGCTGCTGCGCGGCGCGCAGGTGGTGCTCGTGCCGTCCCACTCCGAAACGTACGGGCTGGTCGCGCTCGAGGCTGCCGCCAGCGGCGTGCCCGTCGTCGCCGCCGCGGCCGGCGGGTTGCGTGAGGCCGTGGTCAACGGGGACACGGGCGTGGTGCTGGACTCCCGGGATCCGGGCGTGTGGGCGGAGGCGCTGGCCGGCATCCTCTCGAACCCCGCGTTCGCCCGCCGGCTGTCCGTGGCGGCCCGGGAGAGAGCGGAACACCTGGACTGGCCGCGCTCGGCGGAAGGCCTGCTGGCCGTCTACCGCTCCCTCGTGCGCCCCGGCGCCGAGGGGTGGCGGCACACGCTCCTGAGCGCATGAGCGTTCCCGGCGGGCCGGGGCTTCTCAGCGGGGTGTCGTCGGTGCTGTTCATGCACGCTCACCCCGACGACGAGACCATCTCGACCGGCGCGCTGATCGCGGAGCTGGTGGGCCGCGGCATCCGGGTATCGCTGCTGACCGCCACCCGCGGCGAGCGGGGCGACGTGGTGCCGGGGCCGCTCTCGGTCCTCGAGGGCACGGCTGAGCTGACGCGGGAACGCGAACGGGAACTGGCGGGGGCCACGGCGGCCCTCGGCATCGAGGAGCAGTTCCGGCTCGGCGAACGCCCCGCGCGGGCCTCGGGCCTGGAGCCCCGCGTCTACCGGGATTCAGGCATGACTTGGATCCGCCCGGGCCTGGCCGGACCGGCCGACGACATCGACGAGGACGCTCTCGTGCGGGCTCCGCTGGGCGAGGTGACGGATGATCTCGCCGCGCTGATCGCGCTGCTTCGGCCGGCCCTGGTGATCAGCTACGACAACGGCGGTGGCTACGGGCATCCGGACCACGTGCGGATGCACGAGGCCGCCCTCGCCGCCTGCCGCGCAGGGGGCACCCCGTTCGCCGAGGTGGTGCACGCGCCCGCCGCGGATGCGGAGTGGTTCGCGCTCGACCGGCACCTGGCCACGGTGACCGCGGCCCTGCGCTGCCACGCCAGCCAAGTCACCGTCGATGGCACGCACATCGTGCACTCCGGCGGCCAGCGGGAGCCGATCACGCTGTCGGTGGGGCTCCGCTCGCTCTGAGGCCGCGGCATCCGTCGCCCGCCACTGTTCGCGTTCCGGTCGACAGTGACCGGTATACCGGCCACTGTCGACCGAAACGGGCACAGTCGGCCGGGGTCGGGGCCGAAGGTGGCACGGAGACGGCGCGGGTGACGGATGCCCGAGCGCCGGGTCCGAGCCGCGGGCCCGGGGACGACTGTTGCCGAACCGGACAACTGTTCCCGGTACGCGGGCAACAGTTGTCCGAAACGGGAACAGTCAGGCGGGGTCGGGGGCCGGGACGGGGACCAACGGCGCCGAGGAAACAGGAGGGGCCGAGGAAACAGGAGGCGCCGAGGAGACAGGAGGGCGCCGGGCCCGGGGGTGCGCGGTCGTGTACATGTCGCGGAGGGTGTCGGCGGTGACCAGGGTGTAGATCTGGGTGGTGGCGACCGAGGAATGGCCGAGCAGCTCCTGCACCACGCGCACATCGGCCCCGCCCTCGAGCAGGTGGGTGGCGAAGGAGTGCCGCAGCGTGTGCGGCGACACGTGCCCCTCGAGTCCCGCGCGCTCGGCGGCGGCACGGATGATCAGCCAGGCATTCTGCCGGCTCACCCGCTGTCCGCGCAGGCCGAGGAACAGGGCCGGAGTGGCCTTGCCGCGCCCCGACAACAGGGGCCTCCCCCGCACCAGCCAGGTGTCGATGGCCGTGCGCGCGAAGCTGCCCACGGGCACGATGCGCTGCTTGTCACCCTTGCCGGTCAGGCGCACGACCTCCGGCTCGAGTACGTCGTCCACGTTGAGGGCGACGACCTCGGACACGCGGGCGCCCGTGGCGTAGAGCAGCTCCAGCAGGGCCTTGTCGCGCTGGCTCTGCACGTCGTCGCCGTCGGTGGCCGCGAGCAGTGCCGTGACCTGCTCGACCGAGATGGCCTTGGGCAGCCGGGTGCCGAGCTTGGGCGGCTTGGACTCGTGCGCGACATCCGTTTCGACCACGCCCTCCTCGAGCAGGAAACGGTGGAAGCCGCGCACGGACGACAGGATGCGGGCGATCGACGCCGCGGTCAGCGGCGACTCCTCCCTGGACGCCAGGAAACGTACGAACTCGGAGATGTGCTGCGAGGTGATCCCGGCCAGCACGGTGAGGTCCGCGGCAGCGAGCCACCGGCCGTAGATCGCCAGGTCGCGCCGGTAGGCGGCGACGGTGTTGGCGCTCAGCCCGCGCTCGATCGCGACGTGCCGCAGGTATGAATCCACAGCCGCCGTGACGGTCACACCGCGTGGTCCCAATTGGTCGGATGCCGCGGCCACGGGGTGTCCGCCGGCGAGAGACTGCTCCACCCGCGGGCCCGGGCGGCCTGCGCGGCCAGCACGCCGATCACGAGCGACGGGTTCTGCACCGTGCCGGCCAGGACCGCGTCGACGCACTCGTCGAGGGGAACCCAGCGGATCTCGATGTCGGCTTCCTCCCCGGTGCGCGCGAAGACGTCGTCGGCGACCGCCAGGCCACGGGCCAGGTAGATGCGGATGACCTCGTTGCTGCCGCCCGGTGAGGTGTAGAACTCGCTCAGCATGTCCCAGCGGGTGGCCGTGAGGTCGGCTTCCTCGGCCAGCTCACGCTGGGCGCCGACGAGCGGGTGCTCCCCGGCTTCGTCGAGCAGCCCGGCGGGCAGTTCCCACTCCCGCACGCGCACCGGATGGCGGTACTGCTTGATCAGGAGAACGCGGTCCTGCTCGTCGAGGGCGAGGATCGCCACGGCGCCCGGATGGTCCAGGTACTCGCGGATGATGCCGGAGCCGTTGTAGCCGAAGGTGTCGCGGCGCACATCCCAGACCTTGCCGTCGAAGACGATCTGGGTGGCCGTGACCGGGGCGAACGCGAACTCGTCCGCCAGCGCCGACGGGTCGGAGCCGGCGGAGTTGTCGGCGTGGACCGATGTCTCAGCCACGGCGTCAGACAACGGCCGGCACGTCGAGATCGTCGACGGTCTCCGACGCCTCCACCTCGAACAACCGGCTGGACTGCTGGCGGTCCAGGGCCGCGCCGATCAGGCCGCGGAACAGCGGATGCGCGCGGCTGGGCCGGCTGCGCAACTCCGGGTGCGCCTGCGTGCCCACGTAGAACGGGTGCTCCGAGCGCTGGAGCTCGACGTACTCGACCAGGTGGCCGTCGGGCGAGGTGCCGGAGAACCACATGCCGGCATCCGCGATCTGACCGCGGAACGCGTTGTTGACCTCGTAGCGGTGGCGGTGCCGCTCGGACGCCTCGGGGGCGCCGTAGAGCCCCGCGACGACGGATCCCTCGGCCAGCTTGGCCGGGTACAGGCCCAGGCGCATGGTGCCGCCCAGGTCGCCGCCGGCGATGATCTCGACCTGCTCCTCCATGGTCGCGACCACGGGGAACTCGGTGTCCTCGTCGAACTCCGAGGAGGAGGCACCGGTCAGGCCGGCCTTGTTTCGGGCATACTCGATGACCATGCATTGCAGGCCAAGGCAGAGGCCGAGCACGGGGATGCCGTTCTCGCGGGCGAACCTGAGGGCGCCGAGCTTGCCCTCGATGCCGCGCACGCCGAAGCCGCCGGGAACGCAGATGCCGTCGAGCTCGCCGAGCAGGCGGGTGGCGCCCTCGTCGGTCTCGCACTCGTCTGAGGCGATCCAGCGGACCTGGACCTTGGTCTTGTGGGCGAAGCCGCCGGCGCGGAGGGCCTCGGTGACGGAAAGGTAGGCGTCTGGCAGGTCGATGTACTTGCCGACCAGGCCGATCGTGACCTCGTGCTTGGGCTCGCGCACGGCGTCGAGCACCTTCTGCCAGCCGGTCCAGTCGACCGGCTTGGCGGAGAGGCCGAGGGCGTTCGTGATGTATCGGTCGAGGCCCTGGTCGTG
>JACMQV010000078.1 GCA_014376815.1 Cryobacterium sp. | reverse complement strand
GGCGGGCTGCCCCTCAGCGGGACCCCCGGCCCCCCCGCCCCCGCCGCGGGGGCCGGGGTAGTCGATTTCGGGGGCCCGCCGCCCGGCCGGGTCATTGTCGCGGCGGCGGGCACCCTCGCCGTCGCCGCCGTGCTCACCCGGGCGAACGGGGCGCCCTTCGACGCGATGCCCTCCGTCGTGGCGATGGTCGTGGCCGCGGTGGTGCTCACTCTGCTCATCGCCGCGCTTCGCGGCACGGCGGCCGGTGCGCCGGCATCCGACCCCGACCGTCGGCGCTTCCTCGCCTACGCGGGCGTCAGCGCGGGCCTCGGCCTGCTCGCAGCCTTCGGCGGCCAGGTGATCTCTGCCGGGGTCAGGGCCACGGATGCCGCCCGCGCCCGTTTCACCCTCCCCCAGCCGGCCGTGGCCGCCTCGCCCGTGCCGGCCGGGGCCTCCCTGGACATCGCCGGCCTGTCCCCGCTGATCACCCCGAACGCGGACTTCTACCGGATCGACACGGCTCTGCAGGTTCCCCGGATCGACCCCGGCGCCTGGACCCTGAAGATCACCGGCATGGTCGAGAACGAGGTCACGCTGAGCTTCGCCGAGCTGCTCGCCCTCCCCCTCGAGGAGAGCACGACGACCCTCACCTGCGTGTCGAACAGCGTCGGCGGGAACCTGATCGGCAACGCGACCTGGCTGGGCTACCCGATCCGCGCGTTGCTGGCGCAGGCCCAACCGCGCGCCGGCGCCGATATGGTGCTCTCCCGCAGCGCGGACGGCTGGACGGCCAGCACACCGCTGGAGGTGCTGACCGACGACCGCAACGCGATCCTGGCGGTCGGGATGAACGGCGAGCCGCTCCCCCTCGAGCACGGCTATCCGGTGCGGATGGTGGTGCCCGGGCTGTACGGTTACGTCTCGGCCACGAAATGGGTGGTGGAGCTGAACGTCACCCGCTTCGACCGGGCGACCGCCTACTGGACCAGCCGCGGCTGGACCGACCGCGGCCCGGTCAAGCTGTCCTCGCGGATCGACGTGCCCCGGCAGAACGTCGAGGTGACCGCCGGGCCCGTGACGGTGGCCGGCGTCGCCTGGTCGCAGCACGTGGGCATCCAGGCCGTCGATGTGCGGGTCGACGACGGCGGGTGGAACGCGGCGACCCTGGCTGACGCGATCTCCGCGGACACCTGGCGGCAGTGGACCTGGGTCTGGCCGGCCACCGCCGGCCGACACACCCTCACGGTGCGCGCGACGGATGCGGCCGGGGACGTGCAGACCTCCACCGTGCGGGACGTGGTGCCGGACGGGGCGACCGGGCTGCACTCGATCCCGGTGACGGTCGGGTAGCGCTCCACCCGCGGTGACCCCGCGACAGAAACGCGGCTCGGGCGTATCCTCGACACCGAAAACCCGTGGTGCCGGCGTTGGGCCGTGCCCAGCCTGAGAGGACGTCCCCCATGCGCACCCAGACGAAGCTGTCTGCAGCCGACCTGCGCCACTTCGAGAAGATCCTCCTTGAGCAGCGCCACGACCTCGATATCGCCCTCGGCCGCATCGTCACCACCCTGGACGGGGTCATCGAGGCCCGAGGAACGGCCGACGATGAGCACGACCCCGAGGGTCCGACCCTGACGATGGAGTGGTCGCGCATCTCCGGCGTGCACAGCGATCTGGAGGTGAAGTCGGCCGAAATCGACCGCGCCCTGGAGCGCATTGCAGACGGCACTTATGGACTCTGCACCCGCCGGGGTGAGCCAATCGGGCGCGCCCGGCTGGACGCCAGGCCGGCCGCGGAGCTGTGCATCGAGTGTGCCCGCGAGCGGGAAGCACAACGCAAGGCCTGAGGCTCAGCCCGAGTCGTTTCACAGCGCGAGTTTCACAGCCCGAATCGGAGTCCCTCGGCGAGGTAGAGTGCGGCCAGGAGCCCCAGCAAGACGGTCGAACCGGCCAGGGCCGCCAGCGGCCACGCGCCGACTTGCGGGAGGGACGCGTTCCGCGTGAGCGCGACGTGGGCGCGGCGGTAGCGGAAACGCACGCCGAGATAGGCTGTGATCGCCAGGGCGAGGCCGACCAGCCCGGTGGCCACCGCGACGGCGCCGCGGTCAGGCGCGGTCAGGCGCACCCCGATGGTGACGAAGGCGACGAGCGAGAGCACGGTACGCTGCCAGGCGAGCAGGGTGCGCTCGGGCTGCAGCCCCGGATCGAAGGGTCGTTCCCGGGTCACAGGAACAACCCGGCCGCGATCAGCAGGCCCGCCACCACCACCCCGACCGCGAGGATGCCGGAGAGCGCCGGCGCCGGCAGCGGCCGGTCCTGGCGCATGGCTCGTTCGACGCGCATCCAGCTGATCCAGGCGTGCGCCGGGGCGATGAGACCAAGCGCGACGAAGAGCCCAGATGCCGAGAGGCGGAAGTCGGCACGGATGGGCAACGGCAGCGCCTCGAGGGCCACCCCCGCGGCGATCAGAGCCAGCGCCGTGCGGATCCAGGCGAGGAAGGTGCGCTCGTTGGCCAGGCTGAACCGCGGGTCAGGCTCCTCTCCATGCCGGTAGACCGAACCGGGAAACCGTGTCACGAAAGTCTCCTCTCGGGAATGAACCCTGGTGCGGACTGAACCGTGTTCCGGATTGAACCCAGCCCCGGCTGCTCCGCGACACCACAGTACCCGCCGGGCATCCCGGCCGGTCCCCTCAGCACCTCCGAGCCGCGGGGCGCAGCACCCACCGGTTAGACCTCCTCGGTCACCGCGGCGGCGAACTGCGCGTTGTAGAGGGCATGGTAGGCGCCGTGTGCGGCGAGGAGCTCCTCGTGCGTGCCCAGCTCCACGATCCGGCCGGCCTCCATCACCAGGATGAGGTCGGAGTCGCGAATCGTGGAGAGGCGGTGCGCGATCACGAAGCTGGTGCGGTCGGCGCGCAGGGCGCTCATCGCCTTCTGCACGAGCACCTCGGTGCGGGTGTCGACCGAACTGGTCGCCTCGTCCAGGATCAGCACGCTCGGCTTGGCGAGGAATGCGCGGGCGATGGTGAGCAACTGCTTCTCGCCGGCGCTGACGTTGCCGCCCTCGTCGTCGAGCACCGTGTCGTACCCGTCCGGCAGGGTGTGCACGAAACGGTCCACGTAGGTCGCTCGCGCCGCGGCGAGGATGTCCTCCTCCGAGGCGTCCGGCCGGCCGTAGGCGATGTTCTCCCGGATGGTGCCGCCGAACAGCCAGGTGTCCTGCAGGACCATCCCCATCCGGCCCCGGAGGTCGTCACGGGTCATCTTTGCGACATCCACCCCGTCGAGCGTGATCCGGCCGGAATCAAGCTCGTAGAAGCGCATCATCAGGTTGACCAGGGTGGTCTTGCCGGCCCCGGTCGGGCCGACGATGGCCACGGTTTGGCCGGGCTCGGCGACCAGGCTGAGGTTCTCGATCAGGGGCTTGTCCGGGGTGTAGCGGAACGAGACGTCCTCGAACACCAGTCGGCCACGGCTGTTCGACGGGGTCGTCGCGGGTTCCGGGTCGGGGCTCTGCTCCTCAGCGTCGAGGAGGGCGAACACCCGTTCGGCCGACGCGACGCCGGATTGCAGCAGGTTCGCCATCGAGCCGAGTTGCGCGAGCGGCTGCGTGAACTGGCGGGAGTACTGGATGAACGCCTGCACATCGCCGAGCTGCATCGCCCCGGACGCCACCTGAAGGCCTCCGACGACGGCGATTCCCACATAGACGAGGTTGCCGATGAAGGTCATCGCGGGCATGATCAGGCCGCTGACGAACTGGGCGCCGAAGCTCGCTTCGAAGAGTTCGTCGTTCTTGGCCCGGAACCGTTGCTCGACCTCTTTCTGCCGGCCGAACACCTTGACCAGGGCGTGACCGGTGAAGGTCTCCTCGATCTGCCCGTTCAGCTCCCCGGTGTGGGTCCACTGCGCGACGAACAGCTTCTGGGAGCGCTTGGCGATCAGCACGGTGGTCACCAGCGTCAAGGGCACGGTGACGAGGGCGATCAGAGCCAGCAGGGGCGAGAGCAGGAACATCATCACGATGACGCCCACGACGGTGAGCAGCGACGTGACGGCCTGGCTCAGCGACTGTTGCAGGCTTTGCGAGACGTTGTCCACGTCGTTGGTCACCCGGCTGAGTAGTTCGCCGCGCTGCACCTTGTCGAAGTAGCGCAGCGGCAGCCGGTTGATCTTGGCTTCGATCTCGCTGCGCAGCCGGAAGACGGTGCGCTGGACGACGCCGTTGAGCACGTACGCCTGAACGTAGGCGAACGCCGAGGAGAGGACGTAGAGCACCATCGCCCAGAGCAGCACGGTGGAGAGCATCCCGAAGTCGATCCCCAGGCCTGGGGTCAGCGTCATGCCGCTGAGCAGGTCGGCCTTCCCGGTCTCGCCGGCGGCGCGCAGCTGGCCGATCACCTCGGCCTGGCTGGCCCCGGAGGGCAGGCCCTGGGAGATGACGCCGGCGAAGATGAGGTTGGTGCCCTCTCCGAGCAGGCGCGGGCCGAGCACCGAGAAGGTGACGCTGGTGACGGCGAGGAACAGGACCAGTACCAGCCACAGTCGCTCGGGACGCAGCTTGCCGAGCAGCCGTTTGGCCGACGGGCCGAAGTTCATGGCTTTCTCGGCGGGCGCGCTCATCCCGCCGAACGGGCCACCGCCCATCGGACCGCGGGCGGGCGGACGGGCAGCGGTCGGACTCGCGGTTGCCTGACTCATGCCGCTTCCTCCGCCGTGAGCTGTGATGACACGATTTCCTGGTACGTCTCGTTCGTTTCGAGCAGTTCGTCGTGGGTGCCGCGGCCGACGATCCGGCCGCCCTCGAGCACGAGGATCTGGTCGGCATCGACGATGCTCGACACCCGCTGGGCGACGATCACCATGGTGGCGCCCCCGGTGCCGTGCTTCAGCGCCTGCCGGAGCCGGGCATCCGTCGCCAGGTCGAGGGAGGAGAAGGAGTCGTCGAAAATGTAGAGGTCCGGCCGTTTCACCAGGGCCCTGGCGATGGCGAGGCGTTGCCGTTGCCCACCGGAGACGTTCGTGCCGCCCTGCGAGACCGGGGCGTCGAGTCCACCCTCCATCTCCTCGACGAAGTCGGCCGCCTGGGCGATGGTCAGGGCCTGCCAAAGCTCCGCCTCCGATGCGTCCGGCTTGCCGTAGAGCAGGTTGCTGCGCACCGTGCCGGAGAAGAGGTACGGTTTCTGCGGCACCAGCCCGATGTTGCCCCACAGCAGGTCGGGGTTGAGCTCTCGCACATCCACCCCGTCGACCAGGACCGTTCCGCTGGTCGCGTCGAAGAGCCGGGGCAGCAGGTTCACCAGGGTGGTCTTGCCCGACCCCGTGCTGCCGATGATCGCCGTCGTCTGCCCGGAGTGGGCCAGGAAGTTCACGTCGCTGAGCACCGACTGCTCGGCGCCCGGGTAGGCGAAGCCCACCCCGCGCAGCTCGAGTTCGCCGCGCCCGACGGTCTCGTTCACCGGGTGCAGCGGCGGACGCACGCTCGACGGAGTCTCGAGCACCTCGCCGATCCGGTCGGCGGAGACGGTCGCGCGCGGAATCATCACGGCCATGAAGGTGGCCATCATGACGGCCATCAGGATCTGCATCAGGTAGCTGAGGAACGCGATCAGGGTGCCGACCTGCATCGACCCGTCCTGGATGCGGAACGCACCGAACCAGATCACGGCGACGCTCGACACGTTGAGCACGAGCATGACGACCGGGAACATGAGCGCCATCAGCCGGCCGGCGCGCAGGGCCGTCTCGGTGACGTCCTCGTTGGCCCGGCCGAAGCGGGCCGTCTCGAGGTCTTCGCGCACGAAGGCGCGTATGACGCGGATGCCGGTGAGCTGCTCACGCAGTACCCGGTTGACGGTGTCGATCCGGACCTGCATCAGACGGAACAGGGGCACCATCCGCACGATGATCAGCCCGACGGCGATCAGCAGCACGGGCACGCTCACGGCGATCAGCCAGGACAGCTGCACGTCCTGGCGGATGGCCATGATCACGCCGCCGATCGAGAGGATGGGGGCGCTGACCATCAGGGTGGAGGTCATCAGCACGAGCATCTGCACCTGCTGCACGTCGTTGGTGGACCGGGTGATCAGCGAGGGGGCGCCGAACCGGGTGACCTCCTGCTCGGAGAACTCACCGACCCGGGTGAAGACGGCCCCGCGCAGGTCGCGCCCCAGCGCCATGGCGGCCTTCGCCCCGAAATACACCGCGATGACGGCACAGATGATCTGGAAGAGCGTGATCAGCAGCATGAGGCCGCCGGCTCGGAGGATGTAGGCGGTGTCGCCCGTGGCGACACCCTCATCGATGATGTCCGCATTGAGGGTCGGCAGGTAGAGCGACGCGATCGACTGCGCCAGCTGGAACACCACGACCGCCGTGAGCAGCCGCCAATAGGGCCGCAGGTATGTGACGAGCAATTTCCACAGCATCGGCTCTCCTAGGGGGTGGCGTCGGATGGGGCCGGCACCCCGGCGACACCATAGAGGATGAGGGCGGTGAGCTCGTCGTCGTCGAAGACGGCGCCGGCCCGGATCTGGGGTACGGATGCCGCGAGCGCGACCATCCGGATGATCTGTGCCGCACGCAGCGGCGGCACCGTCAGGCGCGCGAAGTCCGGGGCGAGCAGGTGGTCGAGCATCTCGATGAACTCGTGCGCGGCGTCATGGGTGTGAGGTTTTTCGATCGATCCGGCCATGCTCAGGATCGAGAAGATCCGGGCGAATCTGGCCCGCAGGAGCACGACGATGGTGCGCACCCGGTCCTCCAGTGGCAGGGAGAGGTCTACCGCGGCCAGCTGCCGGCGCAGCGGCTCCGGATCGAGCTGCCGGGCCACGGCGGCCCGGATGAGTTCGTCCTTGCTGTCGAAGGCCCGGAAGATGGTGCCCTCGGCGATGCCGGCGCACTCGGCGATCTGCCGGGTGGTGACGCCCTGGCCGTGTTCGAGCAGGAGGGGGGTGACGGCGTCGATGATCATCGACTGCCGGTCTTCGACCGACAGCGACCTGGCCCTGGCCGGCTTGCGCGTCATCCGTTCAGCTTAACTGAGTGAGCGCTCACTCACAAGGATGGAGCCGCTTCGTTCTTGGTCCGAATCGGCGTGCAGAAAGCCCGGCCGGCGCTCAGGCGAAGAGGTCGGAGATCCAGGCGACGTCCTCGGGCGTCGGCCGCCACTCGCCGGCCTCGAGGGCGTTCTGCACGACCTGCTCCGGTCGCGTGGCCCCGGCGATGACGCTGGTGAGCCCCGGCTGGGCCAGGAGCCAGGCGAACGTCGCCGCGAGCATGGTCACGCCCCGTTCGTCGCAGAACGCCTCGTACTTCTCGATCACGTCCCAGGGTGCCGTCACGACCAGGTGCGGCCTGATCATCATGATCCGGCTGTCGGCCGGGCCGCCCGCCCGCGAGAACTTGCCCGTGAACAGGCCGTTGTAGAGGGGGAAGAACGGCAGGAAGCCCAGACCGTACGCGTTGACGGCGGGCAGCACCTCGTCTTCCGCGTCGCGCACGAGCAGGCTGTACTCGTTCTGCGCGGAGATGAACCGCGGGTGCCCGTGCAGCCGGGCCGTGAACTCGGCCTCCGCGATCTGCCAGCCGGCCAGGTTGGAGTGGCCGATGTAGCGCACCTTGCCCTCCCGGATCAGATCGTCCAGCGTGTGGAGCGTCTCCTCGATCGGCGTGTTCGGGTCGGGCTGATGCAGCTGATACAGGTCGATCCAGTCGGTCTGCAGCCGCCGGAGCGAGGCCTCGACGGCCAGACGGATGTACCGGCGTGAGCCGCGGGCGTCCCAGTCCGGCCCGTTCCGGCCGTTCATGTCCATCCCGAACTTCGACGCGAGCACGATCCGGTCCCGTTTGCCCCGCAGCGCATGGCCCATCAGAGTCTCGCTCAGGCCGCGTTCCGCGCCGTAGATGTCGGCCGTGTCGAACAGGGTGACCCCGGCGTCGAGCGCCGCGTCGATGACGGCGGTGGTGCCCGCCTGGCTCTGGGTGGCCGTGCCCGCACGGCCGAAATTGTTGCAGCCGAGGCCGATCGTGGAGACCATGAGCCCCGAGTCGCCCAGCCTGCGGTAGTCGATCTGCGCCATACACCCACATTAGGCCGACTCGGCTGTGCTAGACAGGGAGGCAATCAAAGGGGTACCAGTGAGTCCACTCACGCTCGGTGTTATGTCGCGTTCCGGTAAGCCGAATGAGCGGCGCCTGCCCATTCATCCGTCGCATTTCGAGCGGATCGACCACGACATCCGGAATCGGATATTCCTCGAGCGCGGCTACGGTGAGCAGTTCGGGGTCTCCGACGAACAATTGGCCCCACTGGTGGGTGGGATGCGTTCCCGGGAAGACCTCATCCAGGAATGCGACGTCATCCTGCTGGCCA
Source organism: Cryobacterium sp. (assembly GCA_014376815.1). Classification (GTDB taxonomy): domain Bacteria; phylum Actinomycetota; class Actinomycetes; order Actinomycetales; family Microbacteriaceae; genus Cryobacterium. The sequence goes on along the minus strand of JACMQV010000078.1, from coordinate 1,988 downwards.
AGCCTTTGCTGGCGGATGTCGACCAGCTGCGGGACGGACAGGTCCTGTGGGGCTGGCCGCACTGCGTGCAGGACGAGAGACTCACCCAGCTGGCCGTCGACAAGCGGCTCACCCTGATCGCATTCGAGGCGATGAACCGCTGGACCGGCGTCGGCGAGTTCCACCTGCACGTGCTGCACAAGAACAACGAGCTCGCCGGCTACTGCTCGGTGCTGCACGCCCTGACACTGATCGGTTCGACGGGCGACTACGGGCGCAAGCTCCGGGCCGCGGTCATCGGCTTCGGCGCGACGGCCCGGGGGGCCGTGACGGCGCTGAACGCGCTCGGTGTCTACGATGTCAGCATCCTCACCAACCGTGACGTGACCGCTGTCAGCTCCCCCATTCACTCCGCCCAGATAGTGCGGCTCACCCACAGCCCCGACCCCCACGGCAATTTCGCGCACCCGGAAACCGGACGGATCGCGCTGCCCGAATTCCTCGCCTCCCACGACATCATCGTCAACTGCGTGCTGCAGGACACGAATGCGCCGCTCGCATTCCTGGACGATGACGACCTCCCGCTGATCGCACCGGGGTCAATGATCATCGACGTGTCCTGCGACACGGGCATGGGGTTCGGCTGGGCAAGATCGACGTCCTTCGACCAGCCGACCTTCCTGGTCGGCGACAACGTCACGTACTACGCCGTCGACCACAGCCCGTCGTACCTGTGGAACTCCGCGACCTGGGAGATCAGCGAGGCGCTGCTGCCGTACCTGGGCGAGCTCCTCGACGGCGGGGCAGCGTGGGACGCCAACGAGACCCTCAGGCGCGCCATCGAGATCCGGGACGGGGTCATCCAGAATCCCAATATCCTGGCCTTCCAGAACCGCTCCGCCGACTACCCGCACCTGCCGATGGCCTGAGCCGGGGCCGGGAGACGCCCGGCCCCGGCGGCCCCTCCCCAGGGTGCCGCGGCACCGGTTTCCCTCGCGTCCGAAACCCGCGAGTGTCCCGCTGGGCCGCCGACTACAGTCGAGTCATGACCAGCATCGAAACCTCCTTGATTCGACTGCCCAGCCCCATCGGGCGGCTGGAACTGACCAGCGACGGCGAGGGCATCCTCTCGCTCTCGATCGAGCGAGACGGGCACCTGCCCCTCGAGGACTCCGCGGAGGCGCCCTCGCCGCTGCTCGCCCAGGCGGCCCGGGAGCTGACGGAGTATTTCGCCGGCACCCGCACCACCTTCGACGTGCCGGTGCGACCGCGCCAGGGCACTTCGTTCCAGAAGGATGTGTGGGCCCGCCTGGCTGCACTCGGCTTCGGCGACGTCACCTCCTACGGCGACGTGGCGCGATCGCTCGGCAAGCCGGGCTCAGGCCGGGCCGTCGGCGGCGCCATCGGAGCGAACCCCGTGCCCATCCTGATCGGGTGCCACCGGGTGCTGGCCGCCGACGGCCGCATCACCGGGTACAGCGGCGGCAGCGGCATCCCCACCAAGGTCTGGTTGCTCGACCATGAAGGCATCGAGCACCGGTCGTGAGCGGAACAGCCGGCTCCCTCCGGATCGGCGCGGACGGGCTGGCCCGCTGCGGCTGGGTGGGCGACGACGCCGAATACCGGCGCTACCACGATGACGAGTGGGGGCGAGCGCTCCGGGACGACCGGGCCCTGTTCGAGAAGCTCTGCCTCGAGGGTTTCCAGGCGGGCCTGTCGTGGATCACGATCCTGCGGCGCCGCCCCGCCTTCCGGGCCGCATTTCATGGCTTCGACGTGGACCGGGTGGCCGCCATGGACGAATCAGACGTCGCCCGGCTCGTCACCGATGCCGGGATCATCCGGCACCGTGGCAAGATCGAGGCCACCATCGGGAATGCCCGGGTCACCCGCGACCTCGGTCAGAGCCTGGGCGACCTGATCTGGAGTTTCGCCCCGCCGCGGCGGAGCGCCCGACCGCGGGGGCTGGGCAACATCCCGGCAATCACCCCGGAATCGACGGCGCTCAG
>JACMQV010000011.1 GCA_014376815.1 Cryobacterium sp. | reverse complement strand
GCGACCGGCGGCCACGGCATCCGCTTCGGCCTTGATCGCGATCATGGCCTCGACGAACCGGTCGATCTCGCCCAGGTCCTCGCTCTCGGTGGGTTCGATCATCAGCGTTCCCGACACCGGGAAGCTCATGGTCGGCGCGTGGAAGCCGTAGTCGACGAGGCGCTTGGCGACATCGTCCACGCTGACCCCGGTGGCCTCGGTGAGCGGGCGCAGGTCGAGGATGCACTCGTGCGCAACCAGCCCGTTGTCGCCGGAGTAGAGCACCGGGAAGTGCGCCTCGAGCCGCTTGGCCACATAGTTGGCCGCCAGCACCGCGGCGCCGGTGGCCTCCTTGAGACCCTCGGCCCCCATCATCCGCACGTAGGCCCAGGAGATGGGCAGGATGCTCGGGCTACCGTACGGCGCCGCCGACACGGGTCCGCCGCCGTGCACGATCGTGCCGCCGGAGCCGGCTCCGGCACGGTCTCCGGCACCGTCTCCCGCACCGAGCAGGTAGTGCTCGTCGCTCTGCGCGAGCGGGTGGCCCGGCAGGAACGGGGCCAGGTGCGCCTTGGCCGCGACCGGCCCGACGGCGGGTCCGCCGCCGCCGTGCGGGATGCAGAAGGTCTTGTGCAGGTTCAGGTGCGACACGTCGCCACCGAAGTCGCCGTAGCGGGCGAAGCCGAGCAGGGCGTTGAGGTTCGCGCCGTCCACGTAGACCTGGCCGCCTGCGTCGTGCACGGCCCGGCAGATGGCGCCGACCTCATGTTCGTAGACGCCGTGCGTGGACGGGTAGGTGATCATCAGCGCGGCCAGGTTGTCGGCGTGCTCCGCGATCTTGGCGCGCAGGTCGTCGAGGTCGACGTTGCCCAGCTCGTCGCAGGCGACGACGACGACCTTCATTCCGGCCAGCACCGCGGAGGCCGCGTTCGTGCCGTGCGCGCTGGACGGGATCAGGCAGACCGTACGCTGCGCGTCACCGTTCGAGAGGTGGTAGCCGCGGATCGCGAGCAGGCCCGACAGTTCACCCTGGCTGCCGGCGTTGGGCTGGAGCGACACCGAGTCGTAACCGGTGACATCCGTCAGCCAGGTCTCGACCTGGCGCACGAGCTCGAGGTAGCCCTCGACGTCGGCGCGGGGGGCGAACGGGTGCAGCCCGCCGAATTCGGGCCAGCTGACGGCCTCCATCTCGGTGGCCGCGTTCAACTTCATGGTGCAGGAGCCGAGCGGGATCATGCCGCGGTCGAGCGCGTAGTCGTAGTCCGCGAGGCGCTTGAGATAGCGCATCATGCTCGTCTCCGAGCGGTGCGTGTTGAACACCGGGTGGGTGAGGAACTCGCTGGTGCGGTTCAGCTCGGGCGGCAGACCGGCCTCGACCATGCTGAAGTCGACGAGGCCGAAGGCGTCCCGGCCTCCGAACGCCCCGACGACCAGGGCGAGGTCGGCGAGGGTCGTCGTTTCGTCGACCGAGATCCCGATCGTGTCCGCGTCGGCGAGGTGCAGGTTGACGCCGCTCTCCGCGGCCAGGGCGACGATCTCGGCGGCGCGCCCGGGGCTGGACACCCGGATCGTGTCGAAGAAGGTCCCGGTGACGACGTCGACGCCGGCGGCGAGCAGGGCCACGACGAGCTGGCCGGCCCGTTCATGCACCTGGCGCGCGATCGTCTTCAGCCCGTCGGGGCCGTGGTAGACCGCGTACATGCCGGCCATCACGGCCAGCAGCACCTGGGCGGTGCAGATGTTCGAGGTGGCCTTGTCACGACGGATGTGCTGCTCGCGCACCTGGAGCGACAAACGGTAGGCCGGGTGGCCGGCCGCATCCACGCTGACGCCGACGAGCCGGCCGGGAAGCTGGCGTTCGAGGCCCTTGCGCACGGCCATGTAGCCGGCGTGGGGCCCGCCGAACCCCATCGGCACGCCGAAGCGCTGGCTGGTGCCGACGGCGACGTCCGCGCCGAGCTCGCCGGGCGAGGTGATCAGGGTCAGGGCGAGCAGGTCAGCCGCGACGACGGCGAGCGCCCCCTGCGCCTGGGCGGCGGCGATGACGCCGGCCGGGTTCCAGACCTGGCCGGATGCGCCGGGGTACTGCACGAAGAGCCCGAAGTGGTCGCCGAGGTCGGCCTCGGTGGCCGCGCCGGTCGAGACCTGCCCGGCCCCGCCGGTGGCGACGTCGGCGAGGGCGACCTCGACGAGCTCGATGCCGAGAGCGGCCGCGCGGTTGGCCAGCAGGGCCTTCGTCTGCGGCAGGGCGTCGGCGTCGACGAGGAACCGGTTCGACGTCGACTTCGACGCCCGGCGGGTGAGGAGCATGCCCTCCACGACGGCGGTCGATTCGTCGAGCATGGACGCGTTCGCCGTGGACAGGCCGGTGAGGTCCGCGATCATGGTCTGGAAGTTGATCAGGGCCTCGAGTCGGCCCTGGGAGATCTCGGGCTGGTACGGCGTGTAGGCGGTGTACCAGCTGGGGTTCTCGAACACATTGCGCTTGATCACCGCGGGGGTGACGGTGTCGTAGTAGCCCTGCCCGATCATCGAGCGCTTGACGGTGTTCCGGTCCGCCAGCGTGCGCAGTTCTGCGATCGCCTCACGTTCGGTGGCGGCGGGCGGCAGCGTGCTGTCGCCGAGCACCCGGAACTGGTCGACCTGGATCGATGCGGGCACGGCGGCGTTGACGAGGGCGTCGACCGAGTCGTAGCCGAGGAGGGCAAGCATGCGGGACTGCGCGTCGGCATCCGTGCCGATGTGGCGTTGGGTGAAGGGCTGTGACATGTGTGGGGAACCTGCGCTTCTGGTTGTCGTTACTCGCCGACGAGGGCGGAGTACTCGGTGTAGCTGAGGAGGGGAGGCAGCTCGGCGAAGGTGACCTTGATCAGCCAGCCGGCGCCGAACGGGTCGCTGTTGACGAGTTCGGGGCTCTCGACGACGGCGTCGTTGGTCTCGGCGACGGTGCCCGTGACGGGGGCGAAGAGCTCGCCGACCGATTTCGTGGACTCGATCTCGCCGACGACGGTGCCGCTGGCGACGTCGCTGCCCACCGCGGGCAGCTCGACGAAGACGACGTCGCCGAGCTTGTCGGCGGCGTAGGCGGTGATGCCGACGGTGGCCGTGGCGCCATCGACCAGCACCCACTCGTGCTCGGCGGTGTACTGGAGTTCAGTCTGGTCTGCCATGGGGTTTCCTCTCGAGGGGTGAATTAGGGGGTGACTATTTCGGGCGCTTGTAGAACGGCAGGGCGGTCACGGTGGCGGGGATGCGGGTGCCGCGCACGTCGACGAAGACCTCGGTGCCCAGGCGAGCCAGCCCGGGAGCCACGTAGGCCATGGCGATCGGATGTCCCAGGGTCGGCGACAGCGCCCCGCTGGTGATCACGCCGTCGGCCACGGTCGCGTCAGCGCTGCGGAAGATCGCGTAGTCGGCCCGCCCGGCACGTTTGCCGGCCGCGGCGAGTCCCACGAGCACGCGCGCCTCCGCGCTGGGGCCTTCCTCACTGGCTTCGCGGCCGATGAAGTCGACCTCCTTGGCCAGGTTGACGACCCGGCCGAGCCCGGCCTGGGCCGGGTAGGTCGAGGTGCTGAGTTCGTGGCCGTAGAGGGGCATGCCCGCTTCGAGGCGCAGCGTGTCGCGGCTGGCGAGTCCGGCCGGCACCAGACCGTGGGTCTCTCCGGCGACGACGAGGGCGTTCCAGAGGGCCAGGGCGTCCGGCACGTCGACGTAGAGTTCGAAGCCGTCCTCGCCGGTGTAGCCGGTGCGGGCGATGAGCACGGTGCCGTCCTGGAAGGTGCCGCCCAGCGCCCGGTAGTACTTGAGAGCGGACAGGTCGCCGTCGACCGTGAGCCCCGCGGTGGCCTCCAGGATGGCACGGGAGTTCGGACCCTGCACGGCGATCAGGGCGACGTCGTCGCTCCGGTCGGTGACGGTGACGTCGAACCGGGCGGCGCGGGCCGCGAGCGCTTCGAACGCCGGGAAGCGGTTGCCCGCGTTGGCGATCACGAGGTACTCGTTCTCGGCTGTGCGGTAGACGACGATGTCGTCGATGATGCCGCCGGCACGGTTAAGGATGAGACTGTACTTGGCCTGCAGGAGGTCGATCGCCGAGAGCTGGCCGGCGAGGGCGTAGTCCAGGAATGCCGCGGCGTCCGGCCCGGCCACGACGATCTCGGCCATGTGAGAGAGGTCGAAGATGCCCGCGCTGGTGCGCACGGCGTGGTGCTCGGCCAGGTCGCTGGAGTAACGAACCGGCATCTGCCAGCCGGCGAAGTCCGTGAAGCTGGCCCCGGCGTCGACGTGCGCCTGGTGCAGCGGCGAGAAGCGCGCGGCGGCGGAATCGGTGTGGGCGGCGTTGTCCGAGGTCATGAGTTCTCCAGGTTGTCGTCGGCTAAGGGCCGAGCGAGAATCTCCGGGGCGCGATCGAGTGATCGAACTCCTGGGAACTCCCCCTCTGTCGTCAGGCCTGAGAGCTTCACCGCATCCGCTGGGGACGCGACTTTCACCATGGGCGAGCCGCGTTCGTGCCGCGACTACTTTTCAGAGTGGCCAGTTCGATGCGGTACGAGTACCTGAGAGATTGTCGGGGAGGATTGCTCCTTCGGTGTTCGCTCGCCTCACGGCGTCGAACTCTCCCGCATCGACCTTGATGGCCCGGTATTCACTTGAGGGTATTCACTTGAGAATGGTGCTGCACGCTCTTGCACGTGTGCGCTTCCAGCCTAGCGTGCGCCGGCCACAGAGCGAGCGACGACGGATGCCGCAGCCTCCCGGCGACACCCCCGGGAGGGAACGCGTACCCTTATCACTCTGCCCGCTATTCATGCGGACTATAGGAAAGGCGTTTTCGTGGACATCAACCTCCTCCGGCATTTCATCGCCGTCGCCGAGGAGTTGCACTTCCCGCGCGCCGCGATGAACCTCAATATCTCCACCCAGAAGCTGCGCTCCTCGATCGCGAAACTCGAGACGAACCTCGGCGTCGAGCTCATCGACCGCACCTCGGAGACCACCCGGCTGACCCGGGCCGGCAACCTGTTCCTGGCGGATGCCCGCACCGAGGTCGCCTCCTCGGACCAGCCCTGGAAGCCCCCGCTCCCCGCGGGTGGCAAGGCCAAAGCCGCGAAGGGCAAGGGCCGCGCGCCCGAGGTCAAGGGCCAGCCGCGCCCCGGGAAGCGCCGACAGTCGCGCTAGGAGCATCGTCGGCTTCGAACGCTAGGAGTGGGCCGGTCCCGCGGTGTCCACCGGCCGATCGTCGGCGAGCACCTCCGTCGACGCCCGGCGCCAGGCGGAGAAACTGGCCACCGAGCCACCGTGCGGGGCCACCAGCCACGGCCACGGATGCAGCTCGGCCGCACCCTCCGCGTAGCGCGCGAAGCTGGGTACCGGCGCGAACGTGGCTGCGGCGTCGAGACCCGGAACGATCGCTCGCGGGTCGCCCAGGTACACGACCACCTCACGGCGCCGGGCCAGATCCTGCAGGGTTTCCACGGTGAAGATCAGTCTCTTGCTCGACAGCCGCAACCGGTCCAGGGCGGGCTCGTCGAAGACGAAGACGGACGGGATCTCGGGATGCGCCCGCAGGGCCGGATCGGCGTCGCCCAGGGAGTCCACCGTGAGCAGCACCGACCGTGGTGCGCGGCGCCGGACGACGTCGGCAGGCCCCCTGGTCGTGGACAGGTGCGGGTCATGCAGGAGGTTCGCCGGCGCATCCGTCACCGGCGGCAGCGCGGCCCCCGTCGGGAACTGCTCGATCGGGCAGGCGCGGGCGAGCGGGCAGTCACGGCAGAGCTGCGGGGCCCGTTTCTCCACCTGCCAGCGCGCGAAACCGTAGGGCTTGCCGGTGCCGGCGCCCACGGTCCACTGCCAGCCGAGCAGGTTGGCCGCGCGGGAACCGTCGAGCAGGTGCCGATAGAACTCCTCCTGGCCGGCGTGCCAGCCGGCGCCGGACCGGACCGTGTACTGGGAGGCCAGCCACATCCGGGTCTGGTTGACCAGCCAGCCGTCGGTTTCCAGCTCCGACACGACCGAATCGACGCAGCGCATCTGGCGCGGCCAGGCCTCAGGCTCGAATTCTCCGTGCCAGGGCGCCGCGAAGCGCAGGTTGCGGTGCAGGGCGCCGCTCACCCGCGCGTAGAGGTGCCTACTGTACTCCTGCCAGAGCAACTCATCCCGGAATTTGCGGGTGTCCCGGGCCGGCCCGGCTCCGACGTGCTCCCAGACCCGGCGCAGCGGCAGAAGCGAGTGCCGAATGTACGGGGAGAGCCGGGAGGCCCCCCGATCGGTTTCCGGCAGCACCTGACTGCGCCTGGCCGCATAGCCGGCGACCGAGAACCGGGTCAGGGCCTGGTCGGCGCTGGTCTGGCCGCCCCGGATGCCGGGACTCGCCCGCACCTCGTCGTCGACCAGGTGGTGCAGATGGCGTCGCACCACGGCCTCCGCGGTTCCGTCGTTCAGGGGGATGAGCACACTGAATTTTAGACTCTGACGTTCTTCGGCACGAAACGAAACCGGTCTGGGCCGGTCGCGATCAATAGGATCGCGACCGGGCCAGGCCGGTTGGTGTCGAGCAGGTGGCTTGGTCGGCCTACTTCGCCCGCGCGCTCGTGGGTCCAGCCATTTCCGTGGCCTCATCGACGGACAGCTCGATGTGTGCGAACGCCGGGTCGTCAGCGAACGACTTCATCCGTGCGATGCGGTAGATGATCAGGCCGTAGAGGGCCTTGGCGAGGATGTCGGCGATGGAGTACCCGATCTGCTTGCCGACCCAGGCATCCGCGCTCTCGATTCCGAGCAGCGGGAGCAGGTAAGCGATCGGGTAGACACCCCAGGTCAGCAGCAGCAGCAGGCGCAGCTGGCTGATCGTGCGACGTACACTCGCCGGTTGGCGGTCGAGGGACTTGGTCAGTTCCACAAACAGAACGTAGAGGATGTACGCGAACGGGATGGTGGAAAGCAGCCCGAAGAGGCCGCGCACGCCGTTGTCACCGCTGAGTTCACCGGGGTAGCCGAGGATGATCATCAGGGCCGAGGCCGGGATGAGCCGGTAGAGGAGACCGGTCTGCACCTTGCGGGCCAGGGCGAGAACCGCGATCAGTTCGAGCAGGAGCAGCGGAACGGTGAGCAGCCAGTCAACGTAGCGGTAGCCCTCGTTGAAGCCTGCCCCGGCAACCTGCACGTAGTTGCCCGCCCCGCCGATGGCGTCGGTGACGAACGCCTCCTTGAAAGATTCGAAAATGCGGAAGTAGTGGTACGCGGCGATGCCGCAGACGATGGCGGCGACGGTCATCGCCTGACGGTAGCGCGGGAGGACCCGCTTGAGCGAGATGATGATGAAGATGGACGTGAACAGCTGTGATGCGATGACGAGCGAAAACACGTTGTAGACGGTGTTGTATTGAATCTGGGTGAGGGAATCGGGAATCACTGTGTCCTCCGGATGTGAGAAAAGAACCTAAGAATCGGTGCGCTGAGCTGCATTGCTGTGATGTTTGATTACTCGGTTGCTGAATTACCTATTTGATTGCCTACTAGGAAACTAGTCCTACGTCTGAGCATAGAGTATCCCCACTGGTCAGGCATGAATTCGCGGGCGATTAGGAGCCCTAAATTTAACCCAATGTCACCCAGGCGGCCGTCAACCTACTCCCGATTCCGGCGGCCGGTTGCGGCCTCGCGCTCCAGGGGCGTCACCGAGGAAAGTGGCACGTTCAGCAGATTGACCAGGGGCGCGAACGCCCGGAAGCGTTCGAGCACCAGGTCGGTGAAGTCGTCGCCGAGCGCCACCGTACCGGGCAGCGTGCTGGTCACTGCCCAGCTCCGGTTCTGCAGCAGGTCGGCTGCCGGGTGGTCGGCCGGGAAGCCCTTGGGAGCGCGCAGGAGTGGGTTCCCCGCCAGAGGTTCAGCCAGCCCGGTGCGCGACACGTCGGTGAGCACGCCCCTCATGGCACCGTGGTGCTCGAGGAGGTAGTCGCGGATGGCGCGCAGCTGCTGCGGGGCCGGACCCCAGGCACCGCCCGCGACCATCACGCTCAGCACGCCCACCTGCACGAAGAAGCCCGCTCCCCCGCTCTTCTCCAGACCCTGCCGCGGCCAGAACGCCGCCAGGTGCGTCTTGTAGGGGGTCTTGTCGTGGGAGAAACGCACGTCCCGGTAGATCCGCATCATGGCCTTGTTCGGAGGCCGGAGGTGGTGGGGCGCGAATTCGGCCAGGCCGGCGTTGATCGCTGCGATGACCGCCAGCATCCGTGCCTTCAGCTCGATTTCATAGGTCGCCTTGTGTTCTTCGAACCATTCACGGTTGTTGCGGTGATCCAGCTCCTCGAAGAAATCGAAGGTCTGCTCGCTGAAATGGGGGCTCACTGCACGCTCCTTGATCTGCTCGGCAGCACGTTAGGTGCGGGTGCCACCCTCCTTGACCACCCTACGCAGGAACAGCAACGGCAACGTGACCGTCGCCACAGCGGTGACCAGCCCGACCTCGCCCAGGAATGCCGGGGCGCCCCGCATGGTCATCTTTGTGATGAAGGGCGACAGGCCGCTCTGGGCCGCGGCGAAGACGAGCACCGTGACCAGGAAGCCTTGCCAGGTGAGGGTGAAGCCGTCGAGCACCAGCGACGCCACCCACAGCCCGAGCCCGGCGGAGCCAAGGAAGATGACCGTGCGAATCAGAAGACGGATCATGGCTACCCTTTCCCGGTCGCGGTCTCCGCCGGTTTCAAGCATTGTGGCACCAGCGGCGCTCCGGCGGGAAGCACCTAGAATCGGCCCATGTCCCGCCTCGTCATCGTCCTCCCCCTGTCGCCGCTCCGCACGGGTGACAGCTTCCCGGTGTCGGAGTGGCCCCTCCACATCACGGTGCTCCCTCCTTTTCACACGGATGCCGCGGCATCCGACATCGCCGGTGTCATCGCCGGCGTCAGCACTCGTGTCCCTGCGGGGGTCAAGGCGGGCCTCAGCGCCGCCTCGGCCTCCGGCCGCATCGGCATCACGGCCGTCGCGGGCGCGGACGCGCTGTTCGGGCGGCGTGAGGACGTGCCGGTGACGCTGGTCGACGGAAACCCGGCCCTGTCGGAGCTGCACCGCGCGCTGGTGGACGCCCTGCGACCGTTCGCATCCTCACCCGACGAACCCGCGTTCACCGGCCCCGGTTTTCGGGCCCACATCACGATCAAGAACGGTACCCGAGTGCAGGAGGGCGACAAGCTCAGCCTCTCCCAGATCGCCCTCGTGGACATGGCCCCCCGCGCGGCGGCGGGCGGGCGGATGGTGCTGGCCACCTTTCCCCTGGCGACTCCCGCGGCGACCGCGCTCGGCCCGGGCACCGGCACCGGGACGTCAGCCAGGACACCAGTCCGAGGGCCGTCAGCACGATCGCCCACGAGCCGATCGGACTGCGCGGCACCGCCGCCGTAATGCCGCCGGGCCGTCTGGGTGGGGTCGGATCCACGGTGGCGGCGGGCGGTATCGGGGCCGGTTCATCGCGTGGATTCGACACGAGTATCCGCCTCTCCTCCGTTGGGACGGCCGGGGACGGCGTCATCCGCTGGCGATCACTGTATTTCCGGGATGCGGGCGACGCGAGCTTGCAGCCCGGTTAGGGCTTTTTCGCGGCGGCCTTGGCCGCGCGCTTCGTCTCCCGCACGCGGGCGAGCGAAGCGGGGTCGACGATGTCGGCCACGGAGCGGTGCGAGCCCTCCTCGCCGTACGGGGCGCACGCGTCGCGCCAGCCCGGCGCCTCGACCCCGAGGCGCTTGCCGAGCAGGGCGAGGAAGATCTTCGCCTTTTGCTCGCCGAACCCGGGCAGCCCCTTCAGCCGGCGTAAGATCTCGGCGCCGTCCGGGTCGCCAGTGGTCCAGATCGAAGCCGCGTCGCCGTGCCATTCCCTGGCCACGACTGCGGCCACGGCCTGGGTGCGCGCGGCCATCGAGCCCGGGTATCGGTGCACGGCCGGGGTGCTTCGGAACACCCCGACGAAGGCGTCTGCCTCGAAACCGGCGATCACGCCCGGGTCGAGGGTGCCGATCCGGTCGCGGATCTTGGCGGGACCGGCGAACGCCGTCTCCATCGCGATCTGCTGGTCGAGCAGCATTCCGAGGAGGAGGGCGAACGGGTCCTCGCTGAGCAGGGTGTCGGCGGCGGTGTCGCCGGTGAGGTGCAGTGTCATGCCGCCCATTGTGTCACCGGCCACCCTCTCGCGATGCCGTTCCCCCGCGAACTGGCGGCTGCGGCTCCCGCGTCCTCAACAACTACGAATGAGATCGAAGACTGCACTGTCGTTAGCTGCGACCCCGCGGCTTTGATGCAGTGACGCAGCCTGATCCGCATGGGAATTCGCTACTACGCCTATCCGATCACAGCAGACGAGTATCCGCTTGCTCTGAAGAACCCCTGCCTCTTCCATCGGTCCGATCCCTTGACGGATGCCTGGGGTGCTCTGGAGACAAGGCCAGAGATGCTCTATCTCGACAAATGTTGGTCCGACTTGCAGCATTTGCTCGGCTCCGCCCCGGACCAGCCCGACCGACCGGCACTGCAACTCGTGGGCGGCAGAGTCACCTTCACCTCAACCGGGTGGATTCCCTACGAACGCGCACTCGGCCCGGCACAGGTGAAAGCCATCGCGGCTGACCTGGGCACGGTCGTCGAAGCGGACATCCGCCGTATGGTCTCCGAATTCCCACCTCTCTACGGTTCCGCCGAGCAGACGTATGAGTACGTCGCGCAGTACCTTGCCGACGCCAAGCACTTCACGGCTCGTCTGGCAACCGGCGGCTGGGGCCTCGTGTATCTGATCGGGTGAGGTATCGGCCAGAGCGGCCCCGAGACTAATTCGCGTCGAAACCGTCCTCCACGACGAACCAGGTTTGCGAGTGTTCCGTTCCGACGCCGTCGAGGAGGGCCTGCGCCGCGTGTGGCACGCCCGCCCTCCGCAGGGCCAGGAGCGCCTCCATGTCCCGCCGGGTGGTCTGGATTCGCCAGGTGCCATCCTGGCCGCGAAGGAGCTCAGACCTGACCAGTCCGTCCGGTTGCCCGGCCGCAAGCATCCGTCGGTAACCCTCGACAAGGTCGCTTTCACGTTCCCGGAGCACCGTCGCGTCGACGGAAGTGATGACGGGCTTGTTCACGGGAATGTTCATGGCGGCCTCCGATCGATCTGTGCACGGCAATCTAGCCCCGGACACCGGGTGAATGAACGCCGCAGGCGACAATCGGGGCACGGATCCGCCGGCAACCGCCGGGAGCAGCGATGGCGCTCCTGCCGAGCTCGACACTCGCGGTCGAGTTCGCCACCTGCGGTCGAGTTCGATCGGAACGCCTGTCGAACTCGACCGGAACTGGCGATCTCGGCGAAACGCGCCATCGCGGTCAGCCGCTGCCCAGGAATTCGGTGTCCTTGTGATGACGCCGTCCGTCTCTAGGATGAGGGCATGGCGATGCCGGTCCTCGCGACCAAGCTCTTCATCCCCCGGCTCCGATCCGGAGTGGTTCCTCGACCGCGCCTC
>JACMQV010000077.1 GCA_014376815.1 Cryobacterium sp. | reverse complement strand
CGACGGCGAGGACGCTCGCACGCTCTTCGCCGCGATCGACAAGCTCCGCATTCCGGTGGAGTACCTGGCCGGCCTGTTCTCGGCCGGCGACGTCGTGCCCGTCGAGGACTCGCTGCGGAAGCTCGCCGCCATGCGGTCCTACATGCGCGACATCAACCTCGGCCGCGACCGCGACGAGTCGATCCCGGAAGCGGTCGGCATGACCGGCGACGAGATCGAGGCCATGTACCGCCTGCTGGCCATCGCCAAGTACGAGGACCGCTACGTCATCCCCAAGGCGCACGTCGAGACGGCGCGCGAGCTGGAGGAGCTCGCCTGTTCCCTGGACACCGACGGCGGCCCCGGGATGGGTGGACCCGCGCCAACGGCGGGACCGTACGCGAAGACGCCCGGCATGCCGCTGAACGCGACGGTCGACAACTACAACGAGATGGTCGGGAAGAAGACCGGACCGGCCACCCCCGGCCGGGTCAACCTGCTCAACTGGACCGGGGGAGGCGTGCCGGAGGGCATGTTCCCGCCCAGGGCCACGGGGAGTCCGGCATGAGGCTGACGCTCCCGACCCGCAAGGTGAGTGCGCTCGCCCTCTCAGCGGAGGATGGCCGGATGGCGCATATGGCGGCATCCATTCTGCTCGACTACCCGTCCGAGGCGCGCCGGGCGCGGTTCGCGGCCGTCGCCGCGACGGTGACGCTGTTGCCGGATTCGCTGCGCCACGCCTTCGAGGGGTTCCTGGCCGCGGCGGACGCGATGAGCCAGCAGGAGCTGGAGATCCACTTCACGGCCACCTTCGACCTCAAGCGCAAGTGCTGCCCGTACCTCAGCTACTACGCGGCGGGGGACACCCGGCGCCGGGGCATGGCGCTGGTGCGCTTCATCGAGGCGTACCGCGCGGCCGGCTGGGAGGTGGCGGCGGACGAACTGCCCGACTACCTGCCGATGGTGCTCGAATTCTCCGCGCTGAGCGAGTCGCCGATCGCGCAGGAACTGCTCGCCGCGCACAGGGACGGCATCGAGGTGCTCCGCACGGCCCTCGAGGCCGCGCCGAGCCCGTACGCGCACGTCTTGGAGGCGGTGTCCCTGTCGCTGCCGAAGATCGACGAGGAAACCCGCCAACGGTACCTCGACCTCGTCAACGAGGGTCCCCCCACCGAGACGGTCGGCATGACCTTCCTCGGCAATCTCAAACCGTTCTCACCGTCCGGCGCGAACAGTGAGGACGTCCGGGTATGAGCTCCCTCAACATGCTGCTGTGGGTGGCGTTCCCCTACGCCGCCGCCGTGGTCTTCATCGTGGGCCACCTGCTGCGCTACCGGTACGACCAATTCGGCTGGACGTCCCGGTCGAGCCAGACCTACGAGAACAAGTGGCTCCGCTGGGGGTCGCCGATGTTCCACTACGGCATCCTGATGGTGTTCGGCGGGCACATCGTGGGCCTGTTCGTGCCCAAGGCGTGGCTCGAGTTCTTCGGCGTCACCGAACACATCTACCACCTCGGGGCGACCTGGCTGGGCAGCGTCGCGGCCCTGCTGACCATCGCCGGCCTGGTCATCCTGCTGGTGCGTCGCCGCCTGGTGGCGCGGGTGAAGCTGGTCACCACGGTGATGGACAAGGTGATGTACCTCTTCCTGGCCGGCACCATCGTCTTCGGCACGACCGCGACCGTGCTCTACCAGGTGCTCGGTGCGGGCTACGACTACCGCGGGACGATCTCGCCGTGGCTGCGCAGCCTCTACGGCTTCCAGCCGGACCCGTCGCTGATGAGCGGTGTGCCGTTCTTCTTCCAACTGCACGTTCTCTGCGCGACGAGCCTGTTCCTGCTCTGGCCGTTCACCCGGCTGGTGCACGTGTTCTCGGCGCCGCTCGGCTACTTCGTGCGGCCGTACATCGTGTACCGCTCGCGGGATGGCCGGCGCGGCGCTGGAGCGCGCAAACCGCGCAGGGGCTGGGAGAAGAGCGAGCTGCCGCGGACCGCGCAGGGACAGGAGGCCAGCCGCCGCTAACCGCACTGCCCGGAGGCCGTTGACTGCGGGGCTCGGCCGCGCAATCGTGGGAGCATTCACCGTCTCTTTCGTGCCCCGCCGCAGAAAGGGCGCCGATCATGACCGCACCCAAAGTCGAGCACCTGAGCGTTGAGGAACGGAATGCCCGGGGCAAGAGCGCCAGGGAGCGCACGCCCCTCACCAGCCATCGGGGCTGGGTTCCGGCGGCCGACCGCCCCGACCCGGTCGCGCTGCTCGAGGAGCAGAACCTCACCCGGGAACAGGATCTGGTGCCCGTGCGCCACGGCCGGATGCTCGTCTCGCCCTTCACCTTCTACCGGGGAGCCGCCAAGGTCATGGCGACCGATCTGAAGGACACCCCGCGGGCCGGCCTGAACGCCCAGCTCTGCGGAGACGCGCACCTCTCGAATTTCGGTGTGTTCGCCTCGCCCGAACGATCGCTCCTGTTCGACCTGAACGACTTCGACGAGACGCTTCCCGGTCCGTTCGAGTACGACGTGCTGCGGATGACCGCCAGTTTCACGATTGCGGCCCGGAACAACGGGTTCGGCGCGGCAGACGCGCATGATGTGACCCTCGCGGCGGTGAGGTCCTA
Organism: Cryobacterium sp.; assembly: GCA_014376815.1. Lineage (GTDB taxonomy): Bacteria > Actinomycetota > Actinomycetes > Actinomycetales > Microbacteriaceae > Cryobacterium. The sequence continues at coordinate 18,724 of JACMQV010000077.1, read as the reverse complement.
CCGGGAGGCGATGGCCCAGTTCGCCCAGATGGGCACCATGGACATCTGGTACGCCCGGCTGTCCGAGGACGAGCTGACCGCGGCCATCCAACAGGCCATCGGCGCCCAGAAGGGGAAAGCGAGGCGCAAGGCCAGGGCCATGGGCAAGAACGCCCAGCGCAACGCGGCCAAGGCCCGCACCCGCGACAGCATGCAGGCGCTCTCCAAACTCGCCGAGTACGTTGACGGGCAGTACCGGATCGTCAATCAGCCGCCGATCGTCATCCCCGCCCGCGAACTTTCCGGCTCTTTCGGAATGTCTCCGGAGGAGACCTGGGACGCCATCCATGGGCAGTTGCGTGCGTACCGGATCACCCTCCAGGACGACCGGCGTCATCTGCTCGAGCAATTCCAGCTCGTCGACGTGGCCCGCAAGGTGGTGGGTGTGGGCAGCGTCGGCACCCGCTCCTTCATCGCCCTGCTCCAGGGGCGCGACGAGCAGGACCCGCTCTTCCGGCAGGTCAAGGAAGCCACGGCATCCGTGCTCGAAGACCACCTGCCCAAGAGTCGCTACCGGCAACCGGGGGAGCGCGTGGTGCAGGGGCAGCGGATGATGCAGGCCGCGAGCGACATCTACCTGGGCTGGACGAAGGGCGTGCAGGAGAACCGCTTCCTGTACTGGCGGCAGCTGCGCGACATGAAGGGCTCGGCCGAGATCGAGTCGATGAAGCCGCTCGGGATGTCCTTCTACGCCCACGCCTGCGGCTGGACGCTCGCCCGGGCGCATGCCCGCTCGGGCGACCCGATCGCGATCAACGCCTACCTCGGCAAGAGCGACAAGTTCGACAAGGCGGTCACCGACTTCTCCGAGCGCTACGCCGACCAGAACGGCCAGGACTACGAGGCCTTCGCCGAGGCGGTGCGGTCGGGCCGTCTGCAGGCGATCGAAGGCGTCTAGCGGGGGCGGTAACGGAGAAAGACGAACCCGTTGCCGAAGCGGCGCACCTCGACCAGCTCCAGCAGCAGGCGCGCCCCCGGCGGGAAGTAGGAGTGGCCGCCGCCCACCATGACGGGAGAGACGAACAGGCGGTACTCGTCGACCAGCCCGGCCCGGATCATCTGGGCGGCGAGGTCGGGTCCGCCCACGCCCAGGTCCCGGTCGGCCCCCGGCCTTCAGCTGCCGCACCACGTCGGGGTCGAACTCCCGCTCGAGCCTGGTCCGCGCGCTGGACACCGTCTCCAGGCTCGTCGAGTACACGACCTTGTCGGATGCCCGCCAGAGCTGCGCGAAATCCCGTTCCACGCGTGCCCGGCCGGCGATGGTGGGGACGGTCTCCCAGTAGAGCATCACCTCATACATCCGGCGTCCGAGGAGGTGCGTGCCGAGGGGGCGCTCCAGGTCGTTGACGAAGGCATGCGCCTCCTCGTCGGGGACGCCCCAGTCGAAGTTGCCGTCCTCGTCGGCCACGTAGCCGTCGAGGGACGTGATTCCGGTGTAGATGAGACTGGCCATGGTGGTTCCTTCCACGGGTCGACGGCCCGGCACGGAATTGCCCGGTCCGGGCGGTGGTTCGGGTTCGGTAAGCCTGCACTTCGTGGCGGGGCCCGGTCAGGGTGCCTAGCATTGCCATTGTGCACGCAGGCGAGTTCGCCGGCCTGCTCATTCAGCGCCCGCCAGTGCCCGCCCCGTGCGACACCCCACAAGGAGAATCATGTTCGACACGATCTTCGGTCTGCCTCTGCACCCCCTCGTCGTCCACGCGACCGAAGTCGTCGTTCCCACCGCTGCCCTCGTGCTCGTCGTTGCGGCCCTGTGGCCCCGCTTTCGCACGTGGGCCAAGTTCCTGCCGCTCCTGCTGGCATTGGCCGCCCTCGTGCTCGTGCCGCTGTCCTCCGAGTCCGGACAAGCGCTCGAAGAGCGGGTCGCCGAGAATTCACTGATCGAAACCCACGCCAACCTGGCCGAGGGCCTGCTGCCCTGGGTCATCGGACTGGCCGTCGTCGCCGCCGTGCTGCTCTGGTGGAACTACCGCGAGATCTTCGCGCGGACCACCACGGCCCGCGCCCCGAAGTGGGTCGCCATCGTCCTGGCCGCGGCCGCGCTGCTCGCCTCCACCGGCACCACCGTGCAGGCGATCCGCATCGGCCACAGCGGCGCGACCGCCGTCTGGTCCGAAACCGTGGGCACGCCGGCACCCGCCGAAAACCAGGACTGAGCCGCCTCCAGCGGTTCAGCTGCCAGTCCCCAGCCTCCAGCGGCAGCACGAGGTCGTAGCCCTCAACCGACTCCGGCGCGGCGTCGGTGTCGAGGATTTCCACTTCCCTGGTATTGCCGTGTTCCGTGTTGCCGAGTTCGGCGGCGATCGCGCGCGCGACCTCCGCTGGACGCTGTCCGTCTTCTCCGAACCAATTCGACGGAGATTCTGCTGCAAGACCGCGTTCTCGGGCTGTTCCGGACCGGTTCGGGCAGAATGTCCGTCGAATTCGTTAGGGCACGCGTTGCTGAAAGGCTGACCCGGGCTGTGCAGGGCCGTTGGAATGCATGCGCCTAGCTGGGGAAGGGAGCGCCCTTGCGGGCGTAGTAGAACCAGGCGAGCCAGGTGCAGAAAACGCAGAACACGGTGCAGCCGATGAAGAAGGCGGTCGGGCTGATGGCGGTGAGCGAGATACCGACGATGAACGGGCCGAAGGCCGCGATGGCGGACGTCCAGGCGATGGCGCCGCCGGCCTGCCGCTTGGGGAAGATCATCGGCATCTGTTTGAAGGTGCCGGCATTGGCCAGCCCCGCGAAGAAGAAGATCACGAGCATGCCGGCGAGGAAGCCCCAGAACTCGCCCACGCTGGTCGGGGTGAGGAAGAAGGAGGTGAATGCCGTGCCCGCCACCATACCGAGGCCACCAACGAAGGTGAAGATGGCACCGCCCCACCGGTCACAGAACGGACCGCTGGCCGCGCGCACCAGGGCGCCCACGACGGGGCCGATGAAAGCGAACGCGAGCGGGTTCGGGGCATCCGGGAAGTCGCCGTAGACGTTGAGGATGATCAGGCCCATCTGGGCGGCCAGACCGCTGTAGGCGCCGAAGCTCATCAGGTAGATGGCCGTCATGATCCAGGTGTGCTTGATCTTGAAGATGTCCATTTGCTGGCGGAAGTTGGCCGTGACGGGCACCCGCCGCAGGTACACGATCGAGAGTACGACGGCGAGCATCGCCCAGGGGATGAGCACCAGGCCTCCGTTGTGCAGCCAGACCAGGTCGCCGGCGGCGCTGCTCTGCGGGGTGAGGGCCGCGGTGCCGAGCAGGCCGAAACCGACGACCCAGGGCAGCAGCAGCTGCATCAGGCCGATGCCGAAGTTGCCGAGACCGGCCTGCAGGCCGAGCGCGGTGCCGGCGAGGCGTTTGGGAAAGAAATAACTGGTGGAGGCCATGAAACCGGAGAATGTGCCGCCGCCGATTCCGGCCGAGAAGGAGAGGGCGAGCAGCACCCAGTACGCAGTGGAGGTGTCACGGGCGGCGAGGGTCCAGCCGATCATGGGCAGCACGAGCAGGGCGGACGACATGGCCACGAGGGCGCGGGTGCCCATCATCGGGGGCAGGAACATGAAGACCAGGCGCAGCAGGCCTCCGGCGAGGCCGGGGAGGGCCACCAGCCAGTACAGCTGGCCGGGCGTCAGCGAGTAGCCGATGTCGTTCAGGCGCGGGGCGATCGCGCTGACCAGGTACCAGGTGGCGAAGCTGAGAGTCAGGCTGAAGGTGGTGATCCACAGGGTGCGCCAGGCGAGCTTGGGATCCCAGGTCTCGTCATTCTCCGGGTCCCAGTTGGCCAGGTCAGGTTTGAGCTTGGAGGCGAACTGTGTAGACGTTGCGACTGACATGGGTTTCCTCGGCTGGGTGCGTTGCCGGGCGCAGGGCCCGCGTAGCTACCACCCTCCCGGTGCGGCCGGACCGCAACAACACGCGAACGCCGTGAAAAATGAAACGGTCGGGAAGGGAACCGAACCCGTCGGGGCCTCAGCCGCCGGCGAAGGGCGGGAGCACGTCGACGCTGTCGCTGCTGGAGAGCGGCACCGCGTCATCCGTCGCCCGCGTGCCGTTCACGAGGAGTGAGCAACGGCCAAGCACGCGCTCGAATTCGGCGCCGTATTGATTCGCGAGCTGGGCGCGCAGGTCGCCGACCGTGGCCGCGTCGAGCGCGGCACCGTCGGTTGCGGCGGCCTCGGCGGCGGCCGCGAAGAAACGGACGGTGGTCATCAACGTGTCGCTTCCGGGCGGTCGGTCGGCCAGGCCAGGGCGAGCTCGGTCGCCAGCGCGGCGGCCCGGTCGATGTCGGTGGCGGTGCCCCCGTTGCGGGCGGCGGCCAGCCCGACCAGGAAGGTGCTCAGGGGGGCGGCGGGCCGGGCCACATTGTGGGCCACGTCGCGGGCGACGTCGAGCAGGGTTCCCACCGGGATGTCGGCGGGGTCCAGGCCCAGCCGGGCGGCGAGGGCCGCCAGCCAGTCGTCGAGGGCCTCGGGGGGAAGTGGGGTGGAGGTGCTCATTCGGTTTCACTCCTCTTCGGATTGCTCGGCGCCGGGTTCTGTCGCTGGGTTCTGTCGCTGGGTTCGGTCGACACGATCGGTGCTGTCGCGGTGAGCAGGAGCAAGGAACTCCTCTCCACATCCTGCCACGTGTCCACGTCGCTCCCGGCTCCGGCCGGGTCGGGGAGGCCGTGCAGTGTGAGCGGGGCCAGCAGGTCGCGCATGCTCGCGCCGTGCGCGCCGGCCCCGAGCCGGTGGGCGGCCGCGCGCAGGGGCGCCAGGCGGTAGATGCCGGCGAGCCACTGCGCCCGGCCGCCCTCGTCGGTGAGGTGCAGGCCGTGAACGGATGCCGGCAGCCCGGGGTCCGTCGCCGCCGGCACCAGGAGGCGGGCGGCATCCGCGGCCCAGGGCAGGTCACAGGCCAGCACCAGAACCCACTCGGCAGCCGAGGGAGCAGCCGCCGTCTCGGAGACCGGCCCGGCTGCGGCCAGCCGGCCGAGCGCGGTCAGTCCCGCCGCGATCCCGGCCACCGGACCGCCGAACGGCGGGTCTTCGAGGGTCCAGGTCACGGGCGCGGTGTCGGCTGTCCGGGCCGCGTCGGGCCCGACCACGACGACGTGCCGGGCGAACCCGCGCGCGTCCAGCACCCGCGAGAGCAGGGTGCGGCCGGCGACCTCCACGGCTGGTTTGAGCGCCCCGCCGAGACGGTTGCCGCGCCCGCCGGCGAGAACGATCAGGTCGACGCTCATGGCTAGTCGATCGGGCGGTGCCAGTCGCCGGACTTGCCGCCGGTCTTGGTGATCAGCCGAACGTTCTCGATCCGCACCGACTTGTCGAGGCCCTTGACCATGTCGACGACGGCCAGCGCCGCCACCGCGACCGCGGTCAGGGCCTCCATCTCCACGCCGGTGCGGTCGGCCGTGCGCACGGTGGCGGTGACCCGCACGCCCTCGTCTTCGATCGCGAGGTCGACGGCGGCGCCGTGCACCCCGATCACGTGCGCGAGGGGGAGCAGGTCGGCGCACTTCTTGGCGCCCTGGATGCCGGCGATGCGGGCCACGGCGAGCACGTCGCCCTTCGGGGTGCTCCCGTCGCGGAGAGCGGCGACGACCGACGGGCCGCAGGCCACGAAACCGGCCGCGGTCGCGCTGCGAACGGTGGGCACCTTGTCGGTGACGTCGACCATGCGGGCCTGGCCCGCGGAGTCGAGGTGGGTGAAGGGGTGTGCGGGCGTCTCACGTGCAGTCATGTCACCAGCATGACAGTGATTCGAGCACCCTCGTCAATCCGGGTGACCTCCTCGGGGACGATGGCGAGGCCGGTCGCCTGGCCGAGACCGGCCACGAGGTGCGAGCCCGACCCGCCGGCCGCGGCCCGCCGGGCGAGGGTGCGGACGCCGTCCCGGCGGAGGGTGACCGGCATGTACTGGGCCCGTCCGTCCGGGGAATCCCAGCCTTCGGCGGCGATGGCGTCGACGGTGGGCCGGAACAGCTCGCTGTGCCCGCCCATCCGGCGCAGGGCCGGCCGCATGAACACCTCGAACGACACGAACGCGCTCACCGGGTTGCCGGGGAGGGCGAAGATGACCGGGCCGTCGGTTCCGTCCTCGTCGGCGGGCCAGCGGCCGAAGCCCTGCGGCTTGCCGGGCTGCATCTTCACCGGCCCGAACCGCACCGTGCCGAGCGGGGACAGCACGGCCTTCACCACGTCGTAGGCGCCGACGCTCACGCCGCCCGACAGCACGATCGCGTCGACGGTGCCCGCGAGGCTGGTCAGCAGGCTGCGGAGCGTGATCTCGTCGTCGGGCACGGCGCCGAGCCGGATCGGCACCCCGCCGGCCTCGGCGACGGCCGCGGCGAGCAGGTACGAGTTGGAGTCCGGGGTCTGGCCGCGCCGCGTCGGTTCGCCCGGGGTGACGAGTTCGCTGCCGGTGGAGATCACGGCCACCCGCGGGGCGGGGTAGGCCTGCAGGCCGGGCGCGCCGGCACTCGCGGCGGCGGCGATCCGGGTGGGCCAGAGCTCTGAGCCGCGGGTCAGCACGGTGTCACCCGTATGCGCGTCCTCGCCGGCGCGACGGATGTGCGCGGCCGGGCCGGGCGGGCGCACGACCTGGACCGTCTGCGTGCCCTGGTCGGTGTCCTCGATCGGCACGACGGCGTCCGCCCCGTCGGGGATCGGCGCCCCGGTCATGATGCGCGCGACCTGGCCGGCCTCCAGGCGCGGATTCTGCGCTGTTCCGGCGGCGAGGTCGGCGACCACCGGAAGGGTGACCGGGGTCTGTTCCGTGGCGCCGAGCAGGTCGGCGCGCCGCACGGCGTAGCCGTCCATGGCCGAGTTGTCGAACGGCGGGGTGTCCGTGGCGCTCCGGACGTCCTCGGCCAGCACGAGGCCGTGGGCCTCGTCCAGCGACACCAGCACCGGCGGCAACGGGGCGACCGTGGCGAGCACGGCGCCCAGCTGCTCCGCCACGGTGCGGGCGGAGGCGGGGACGGAGCAGCCGTCAGCGGCGGGCTGGTGCGTGCCGTGCCCGTGCGTTCCCTCGGCCACCCGTCAGCTCCTGGCCTCGGTGGACCACTCCGGCGACCAGGTGGCCGACCACTCGCTGGACCACTTGCTGCCGAGGCCGGGAGCGGTACGGGCCGCGACGGCCGCGTCCCAGGCGACGATGCCGCCGGCGAGCAGGGTGAGGTCGGTGAAGCCGGCCTCGGAGAGCGCGGAAGCGGCGCGGGCCGCGCGCGTCCCGGCGTGGCAGTGCAGCACCAGCGGAAGGTCGCGGGGCAGGGTGGCCAGTCCCTCGGCCGTGAGCAGCTCGGCCAGGGGCAGCAGCACGGATTGCGGGATGGCGCTCTCGGCGGCTTCGTCAGGTTCCCGCACGTCGACGACCAGGAAGGCGTCGGCGCCATGAGCCCGGGCTCCGAGACGTGCGACGAGTTCGACCGGGGTGAGGGTCGGCCAGGCGGCAGCGGTGGTTTCGGCCGGGATCGCGGCCGGGTTCGGGTCGGCCGCGGCGATGCCGGTGCCGAGCAGGGGGACCTCGGTGAACCGGCCGGACAGGGCGTCGATGACGAGGATGCGGCCGATCAGCGGGGTGCCGATCCCCGCGATGAGCTTGATCGCCTCGGTGGCCATCAGTGAGCCGACCTGGCCGCAGAGCGCTCCGAGCACCCCGGCCTCGGCACAGTTGGGCACCTCGCCCTCCGCGGGCGGGGTCGGGAAGAGGTCGCGCAGGTGAACCCCGGTGAGGCCGCTGTCGGCCGGCGGGGTGGCCCAGAACACGGACAGCTGCGCGTCGAAGCGCAGCACGGATGCCCACACCAGCGGCAGGCCCAGGGCCGCGCAGGTGTCGTTGACCAGGAACCGGGTCGGGAAGTTGTCGGTGCCGTCGATGACCACGTCGTAGCCGCCGAGGATGGCGGCGGCGTTGCCGGCGTCGGGCCGCTCGCCGTGCTGCACGACCACGGCCTCCGGCGCGATGGCCGCGATCGACTCGGCCGCGCTGACCACCTTGGGCCGGCCGACATCCGCCTGGCCGTGCACGATCTGGCGCTGCAGGTTGCTGGGCTCGACGTCGTCGCTGTCGACGATGCCGATGGTTCCGACCCCGGCCGCGGCCAGGTACACCAGCGCGGGGGAGCCGAGGCCGCCCGCGCCGAGCACGAGGACGCGGGCGTTCGCGAGCCGGCGCTGGCCGAGTTCGTTGAGCTGCGGCAGGCGGCGCTGACGCGCGGTGCGGACGGATTCGGCGGCGCTGAGCTGGGCGATCGGCTCGACAAGAGGGGGAATGGCCATGCCTACCACGGTAGGCGTTGACAGCCTCTTGTGGATACCCATCCCGCGATCAACGGCGGCCACCCCTTGAATTCTCAGGTCTTGTGGAGTCACCTGTAAGTGCAGCGAAAATGAATCCCACTAGAGATGTTCATGCGATCTCCCGCGACCGACGTGGCCGCGCTTCGAGGAAAGCAATCAGAAACTAGGAAGGTACTTCATGACAGGGAACAGGGCAGTTGCCTACAAAAGCCCGGGCGTCGTCGAGGTCATCGACATCGACTACCCGACGTTCGAGCTGAAGGACGGGCCGGGCGTCAACCCGGCGAACGTGGGTCGCAAGGTGCCGCACGGGGTCATCCTCCGCACGGTCTTAACCAATATCTGCGGCTCGGACCAGCACATGGTCCGCGGGCGTACGACCGCGCCGATGGACCTGGTACTCGGCCACGAGATCACCGGTGAGGTGGTCGAATGCGGGCCGGACGTCGAGTTCATCAAGGTCGGCGACATCGTCTCGGTGCCGTTTAACATCTCCTGCGGGCGTTGCCGCAACTGTAAGGAGCGCAAGACCGGGATCTGTCTCAACGTCAACCCGGACCGTCCGGGCAGCGCCTACGGCTACGTGGACATGGGCGGTTGGGTCGGCGGCCAGGCCGAGTACGTGCTGGTGCCGTACGCGGACTGGAACCTGCTGAAGTTCCCGGACCGGGACCAGGCGCTGGAGAAGATCATGGACCTCACCATGCTCTCCGACATCTTCCCGACCGGCTTCCACGGAGCGTACAGCGCGGGCGTCGGGGTCGGGTCGACGGTGTACGTCGCCGGCGCCGGACCGGTGGGCCTGGCCGCGGCGGCATCCGCCCAGCTGCTCGGGGCCGCCGTCGTGATCGTGGCCGACCTCAACGAGGAGCGGCTGGCGCAGGCCCGCAGCTTCGGCTGCGAGACGATCGACCTGAGGAAGGGTGAGCCGCAGGACCAGATCGAGCAGATCCTGGGTGTGCCCACGGTCGACTGCGGTGTGGACGCGGTCGGCTTCGAGGCGCGCGGCCACGGCAAGGACGCGGGTGCGGAGCGTCCGGCGACGGTGCTCAACTCGCTGATGACGGTCACCGCCGCCGGTGGTGGCCTCGGCATTCCGGGACTCTACGTCACCGGTGACCCGGGAGGGGTCGACGAGGCGGCGAAGGTCGGCTCGCTGTCCATCCGGCTGGGTCTCGGCTGGGCCAAGTCCCTCTCCTTCACCACCGGTCAGACCCCGGTGATGAAGTACAACCGGGAACTGATGATGGCGATCCTGCACGACAAGGTTCAGATCGCCAAGGCCGTCAACGCCCAGGCGATCAGCCTGGAGGATGCCCCGCGCGGGTACGCCGAGTTCGACGCCGGCAAGTCGGTCAAGTACGTGCTCAACCCGAACCAGTACATCAAGTAGAAAACGACCGACCAGCAGCGGGAAGCCCGGCCGGAGGTTCGCCCCGGCCGGGTTTGCCGTCTGACCGATCCCTCACCGTGCCCCGGGACTCGTGCCGCGCCGGGCGGCGGTTAGTGTGGAGACATGACCGGAGCCGAAGACATCGAACCCGTTCCCCGCTACTACCGTGCCCTCACCGACATCCCGGTCGTCTCGGAGCACCCGACCGGCCTCGTGACGGACCGGCACGACCGCCCGCTGCACGACCTGCGCATCTCGGTCACCGACCGCTGCAACTTCCGCTGCGTGTACTGCATGCCGAAGGAGGTCTTCGGCAAGGACTTCGCTTTCATGCAGCGGGACGAGCTGCTCTCGTTCGAGGAGATCACCCGGCTGGCCCGGATCAGCGTGGCGCACGGGGTGGAGAAGATCCGGCTCACCGGCGGCGAACCGCTCCTGCGCAAGGGGCTCGAGGAGCTGGTGGCCATGCTGGCCGCCCTCCGCACCCCGGACGGCCGGGAGGTCGATATCGCGCTGACCACCAACGGGTCGGTGCTCGCGCTCAAGGCGCAGGCACTCAAGGATGCCGGGCTGCGGCGGGTGACGGTGTCCCTCGACTCCCTCGACGACGCGACGTTCCAGGCCATGAACGATGTGAAGTTCCCGGTCGCGAAGGTGCTGCACGGCCTCGACGTGGCCCACTCGGTGGGCCTGGGGCCGATCAAGATCAACATGGTGCTCAAGCGGGGCCAGAACGACCAGGACATCGTGGCCATGGCGCGCCACTTCCAGGGCACGCCCTACATCCTGCGATTCATCGAATTCATGGATGTCGGCTCGAGCAACGGCTGGGAGATGGGCGCGGTGGTGCCCTCGGCCGAGGTGGTCAGCCGGATCAACGCCGAGCTGCCCCTGGACGAGGTCGCGCCCAACTACACCGGCGAGACCAGCCGGCGCTGGCGGTACCAGGGCGGCGGCGGCGAGATCGGCGTCATCTCCAGCGTGACCCAGTCGTTCTGCCACTCCTGCTCCCGGGCCAGGGTCTCCACCGACGGCAAGCTCTTCACCTGCCTCTTCGCGACCGAGGGTCACGACCTGCGGGCCCTGATGCGCGGCGGCTGCACCGACGAGCAGTTGTCCACCGTGATGGCGCATATCTGGCGTGAGCGCACGGACCGCTACTCGGAGCTGCGCAGTTCCCAGACCGGGGGCCTGCGGGCATCCGGCAAGAAACGAATCGAGATGTCCTACATTGGCGGGTGAGTGAGTTGAGCAGAATCACGGTGCGACGCAAGGTCGTGCGCCTGACGGTGGGCCAGAGCCCCACCACCCGGGAAGACGTGCTGGCGGCCGAAGAGCCGTTGGAGATCCGGGTGAACGGCCGTTCGCTCGCCGTCACCATGCGCACCCCCGGCAACGACTACGACCTCGCGGCCGGGTTCCTGGTGTCGGAGGGCGTGATCACCCGGAGCGAACACTTCTTCACCGCGCGGTATTGCGCCGGCGCCACCGACGAGGGAGTGAACACGTACAACGTGCTCGACGTGTCGCTCGCGCCGGGGGTGGAACCGCCGAACCCGAGCCTCGAACGCTCGTTCCTCACCACCAGCTCCTGCGGGCTGTGCGGCAAGGCCAGCATCGACGCCGTGCGCACGAAGTCCTCGTTCCCGGTGGCGGATGACCCCCTGCGGGTGAGTGCGGAACTGCTGACCAGCTTCCCCGACGCTCTGCGCGCCGCCCAGGCCGTGTTCGAGAAGACCGGCGGCATCCACGCGGCCGCCCTCTTCGACGGCGCCACCGGGCGGATGCTCGTGCTGCGAGAAGACGTCGGCCGCCACAACGCCGTCGACAAGGTCATCGGCTGGGCGCTCAAGGAGAACCTGCTGCCGCTGACCGGCATGGTGCTGATGGTGTCGAGCCGGGCGAGTTTCGAGCTGGCGCAGAAGGCGATGATGGCCGGCATCCCGGTGCTCGCCGCCGTGTCGGCGCCGTCGTCGCTGGCCGCGGAGTTCGCGGAGGAGGTGGGGATGACCCTGGTCGGCTTCCTGCGCGGCGACTCCATGGTGATCTACGCCGGGGCCGAGCGCATCGAGAGCGGCCTGCCGGCCGGGCTGAGCGCGTCGGGTCAGCGCACGATGGCGTAGCTTTCCCGGATCAGGCCGTCCCCGATCTGGCCCGATGAGATCGTGTAGAGCTCGATGTCGGCGGGAAGCGGCCCGAACAGGGCGATGCCCTCGCCGAGCAGGATCGGGATGCGCGTGATCACCAGGTACTCGACCAGTCCCGCCGCCAGTGAGGCCTGCACGACCTGGCCCCCGTCGATGTACACCTGAGCCGCCCCGACCGCGTTGAGGTGGGCCACGGCCTCCGGGATGCTGCGCACAACCGATATCCGCTCGTCGCCGCCGGGCTCGCCGCTCGCCGGGAGCGTGGTGCTGAGCACCAGCACGCCCTTGCCCTCGTAGGGCCAGGAGTCGAAGGTGAGCACCGTCTCGTAGGTGCGCCGGCCGATCAGGACATGGTCGGTCCGGCTCATCAGGTCGTCGTAGCCCGTCTCGCCGGCCTCCGCGGAGTACGCGGTCAGCCAGTCCATGTCACCGTCCGCCCGGGCGATGAACCCGTCCACACTCGCGGCGATGAAGACATTGCCGCCCCAGGTTCGTCCCCGGGGCGCGGGCATCGAGTCCAGTACGTCGGTCCAGTCCTCTCCAGGCATGGCCGCCTCCGATCAGTCAGCTCAGCTCAGCTCCGCTCCGCTCAGCTCAGCTCCGCTCAGTGTGGCAGTCTCCGACACTTCGTGCGGGATGAACCGCACAGACATGGCCTTGTACCCGGGGGTGTTGGACTCGCGCGCCACGAGCTCGCGGTGCATCAGGGCGTTCGCCTCGGGGAAGTACGCCGCCGCGCAGCCCCTCGGGGTCGGGTAGACCACCAGGCGGAACTCGTTGGCGCGGCGTTCCTCGCCCTGGAAGGTGCTGATCACGTCGACCATGTCGCGGTCCTTGAACCCCAGCTCGGTCACGTCGTCCTCGTGGATCAGGATGACCCGGCGGCCACCGGAGATGCCGCGGTAGCGGTCGTCCAGACCGTAGAAGGTGGTGTTGTACTGGTCGTGGCTGCGAATGGTCTGCAGGATCAGGTGCCCGGGCGGCGGGGTCAGGTACTCGAGCGGGCTGACCGTGAACCGGGCCCGGCCGATGTCGGTGGCGAAGCTGCGGGTGTCGCGCGGCGGGTTGGGCAGCACGAAGCCGTTCTTCGTCTTCAGGCGTGCGTTGAAATCGGAGAAGCCGGGGATCACCCGGGAGATGCGGTCACGGATGACGTCGTAGTCGTCGGCCATGGCCTTCCAGTCGACCACGTGGTCCTCGCCGAGGGTGGCGCTGGCCATCCGGGCCACGATCACCGGCTCGGCGAGCAGGTGCTCGGAGACCGGGTCCAGGCGGCCCTGCGTGGTGCGCACGACCGACATCGAGTCTTCGATCGAGAGCACCTGGCGCCCGCCGGGATGCTTGTCGTCGGTGTCCGTGCGACCGAGGGTCGGCAGGATCAGCGAGGTCTTGCCGTGCATGATGTGCGACCGGTTGGGCTTGGTCGACACGTGCACGGTCAGGCCGACCCGCTGCATCGCGGCCTCGAGGGCCTCGGTGTCCGAGCAGGCGAGGGCGAAATTGCCCCCCATGGAGACGAACACGTCGACGTCGTCGTTCTCGAACGCCTCGACGGTGTCTACCGAGTCGAGGCCGTGCTCCCGCGGGGACACGATGCCGAACTCCGCGTCCAGGGCGGCCAGCATCGCCTCCTTCGGCTTCTCCCAGACGCCCATGGTGCGGTCGCCCTGCACATTGGAGTGGCCGCGCACCGGGCAGGCGCCCGCGCCGGGCTTGCCGAAGTTACCCTGCAGCAGCAGCAGGTTGATGATCTCCTTGAGCGTGTTCACCGAGTGCGGCTGCTGGGTCAGGCCCAGCGCCCAGCAGATGATCGTGGCTTTCGAGTCGGCCATCATGCGCGCCACGGTGGAGATCTGCAGCACGTTCAGGCCGGTGGCCTTCTCGGTCTCGGCCCAGTCGATGGTCTTGCGGGCGGCCCGGTACTCCTCGATGCCCTGGGTGTTCTCGGCGACGAATTCCGCGTCGACGACCGAGCCGGGCACGCGTTCTTCCTCTTCGAGCAGCAGGTGGCCGAGCGCCTGGAACAGGGCCAGGTCACCGCCGACCTTGATCTGCAGGTACTCGTCGGCGAGGGGCGTGCCGTCGCCAATCAGACCGGACACCGACTGGGGGTCCTTGAAGTTGAACAGCCCGGCCTCCGGCAGCGGGTTGACGGCGACGACCCTGCCGCCGTTGTCCTTGCACTCCTTGAGGGCCGACAGCATCCGCGGGTGGTTGGTGCCCGGGTTCTGGCCGACGACCAGGATCAGCTGGGCGTGGTGGATGTCCTCGAGGGACACGGTGCCCTTGCCGATGCCGATCGTCGGGTTCAGCGCGCTTCCCGAGGATTCGTGGCACATGTTCGAGCAGTCGGGCAGGTTGTTCGTGCCGATCGACCGGGCGAAGAGCTGGTAGAGGAACGCCGACTCGTTCGCCGTGCGGCCCGAGGTGTAGAACACCGTGCGGTCGGGCACGGTCGCCCGGATCTGCTCGCCGATGAGTTCGAACGCGTCGTTCCAGGAGATCTGGGAGTAGTGCGTGTCGCCGGGACGGATGACCACCGGATGCGTGATCCGGCCCTGGTTTCCCAGCCAGTACTCGGTCTTGGTGGCGAGCTCCTCGATCGAGTGCTCAGCCCAGAACGCCGGGGTCACCGTGCGCAGGGTGCTCTCCTCGGCGACGGCCTTCGCGCCGTTCTCGCAGAACTCCGCCGTCTTGCGGTGGCCCTGCGACTCCGGCCAGGCGCAGCCGGGACAGTCGGTGCCGTCCCGCTGGTTCAGGCGCAGCAGTGCCTTGGCCGTGCGGCCGACGCCGGCCTGCGCGAAGCCGCGATCAAGGGCCACCAGCACGGCCTCGACACCGGCCGCGGACTTCTTGGGCTTCTTGACGACCAGGTTGTCTTCGTTGATGTCTTCGATCGGAGCGCGACGTGTCATTAGTCCATCCTGCGCCCTCCGGCTCGAAATGCCGAGAGGGGTCCCGGGTGATTCCCAGCCTGATAACCAGCTACTGGTCAGGGATATGGCGTTTGATGGGATCGTGGAATGATGCTGGTCGGCATCCGGTCCAAAAGGAAGGCAACCGTGGGGACTCATACGACGCTGGACACGATGCGGCAGAGCCGGTCGATCCTGGACGGCATCCGCTGCGCGGACGACCTGACGATCGCCGCGAGCCGGGACGGCGGCGTGCGCGCCGTGCGCCTGCTCGCCCAGGCCGCGCTCGACCCCGCCGACCAACTGACCGCCATCGCGGCCATCCACTCGCTCGCCCAGGTGTTCGACGAATCAGCGGACGACGTTCTGGTGTCGTTGCTCACCCACGACTCACCCTTCATCCGGGAGCACACGGCCTGGGCGTTCGGCGCCCGGCTGCCCCGGTTCGACGCGCTGTCCGGGCTCCTGACCATGGTCGTCGCCGGCGGCTTCTCCGGCATGATCGCCCAGCGCACCCTCGAACAGTGGAGCTCCTCCGTTCCCGAGCATGTGGCCCTCACCCTGGAGGGCGCCCTGATCGGAGTGCACGAGCCCGCGGCCCGGGCACGCCTGGTCGAGACGATGGGGCTCGCGGGCGGCCGCATCGCCGAGCGCCTGCTGCGCCGCGTCGCCGTGGACCGCACCGAGTCGGTGCCCGTGCGCGCGGCCGCGATCGCGGCGCTCGGCGACCTCGGGCCGAACGAGGCCAGCGTGCGGATCGTCAGCGACCTGTCCCAGGCGGACGACGAGCTCGCGGACGTCGCGAAGCTCGCCCTGATCGACCTGACCGTGCCCACCTACCCCCGCCCGCCCTGGAGCCAGGGCCTGACGGTCGCCCAGCTCTTCCTGCACGCAGACATCGACCGCGAGCTCAGCCAGGTCGGGTCCGGTGACAACGGCGGCATCGCCACCCTGCTCGTACGCCTCGGCGACGCCCTCGTCTCCGGCCCGGCCGGCTCGCCCGTCGAGCGGGTGCTCACCCTCTCGCGGGGCGAGCACGCCGGGGGGCTGTCCTGCCTGTCCGAGGTCGGGTCGACCCTCGCCGGACACGCGTTTGCGACCGTGCCCTTCCTGGGCGACCCGGTGGCCTCCGTGGACGCCTGGCCCCGCCGGATCGCGACGCAGCGCGGCATCCGTCGCATTCTGCGCGCGGCGGGCTCCGTCGACGCGATCCACCTCCGGATGGCGGACATCGGCACCCTGGCCGCGTCCACCGTGGCCCGGGAACTCGACATCCCGATCGTGTTCACGGTCGCGCCGGACCCGCACAGCGTCATCCACTCCCTGGACACGTCCGGGGTGCTCACCCGGGCCAACTTCGGCACGATCGACGAGACCGAGCACTTCTGGTTCCGGGCGCGGCTCGTGCAGAGGCTGGCAGCGGATGCCGCCCACACCGTGCTCTTCCCCCGGCCGGACCTGCAGCGCGACATGCGCGATCTCGTGGGCATCGACATCCTGCAGCATCCCGAGCGTCACTCCGTGATCGCGGAGGGCATCGACCTCGCGGTGATCGAGCGGTCCCTGGCGGATGCGGCGGCCGGCGCGGGCGGGCCGGACCAGGGCGCGCCGGAGCAGGGCGCGCCGCACCAGCATGGGCCGCATCGGGGCGACGCGAGCCCTGGTGCCCTGCGAGGCCGCCCGGTGCACGCATCCGTGTCGGTCGGCGCCCCGGAGGTGGCCGAGCTCGACGC
The DNA here is from genome assembly GCA_014376815.1 of Cryobacterium sp. Lineage (GTDB taxonomy): Bacteria > Actinomycetota > Actinomycetes > Actinomycetales > Microbacteriaceae > Cryobacterium. The sequence continues at coordinate 2,231 of JACMQV010000077.1, read as the reverse complement.
GTTGCTGGCCACGCTGCCGCCCAGCCGGCGGGGTCTGCCCCTGGCCGTCACCGTGGGCCGGCTGCACCGGGTGAAGGGCATGGCGACGCTCGTGGAGGCCTGGGCCGGTGACGCCGCCCTCCGGGCGAGCTGCAACCTGCTCGTGGTCGGCGGTGACCTGAACGCGCCCTCGTTCGACGAACAGGGGCAACTGGACGCGATGGCCGCCGTCGTGCCCCTGGCGGGCGCCGCCGGGCACGGGCTGCTGCTCGCCGGGCACCGCACCAACGACACGGTGGCGCGGTGGCTGGCCGCCGCACGCTACGGCCGGACCGGACTGGCCGCGCCGGGCGGCGTGTACGTGTGCGCGAGCATGAAGGAGGAATTCGGGATCGCACTGCTGGAGGCGATGGCGACCGGGCTCACGGTCGTGGCCCCCAACTCGGGCGGACCGGCCACCTACGTCGAGGAGAGCGTGACGGGATACCTCGTCGACACCGGCGACCGGGCGGCCCTGTCCGCGGGAATCACCGCGGCGCTGGAGCTGGCCTCGGGGCCGTTCGGGCCGGAGTACGCCGAGCGCGCCGGGGCGATGGTGGCCGCCTCGTTCACGATCCAGGCCATGGCCGCGACCCTGTCCCGCGTCTACCGTGACGTCTCCGACGCGGATGAGCAGACCGACTGGGCGTTGAGCGCCTCATGACCCTGCTCATCATCAGCCCGGACTACGCGTCTCACCTGTTCCCGCTGGCCACGCTCGGCACCGCCTGGCTCGAGGCCGGCGAACGCGTGGTGGTGGCCAGCGGCCCCGCCACGGCCGACATCGTGGCGGCCTTCGGGTTCGAACGGGTGAACCTGCAACTGGGCCGCGGTTCCAACCCCGGCACGATCCGCGCCGAGGACCAGCCCAAGGGCGAAGACGATGCCCTGCGCGGATTCTTCGACGCCACCCGTCGCGGCATGGTGGACACCCTTCGATTCCAGGCCGAGGCCCGCAGCAGCGACCTGCTCTGGAACCCGGTCGAGGTGGCGCGGGAGGTGCAGCGCGTCGTCGCCGAGGTGCGCCCCGACCACGTGATCGTCGACCACCTGGCGTTCAGCGCGCGGCTCGCGCTGCTCAGTGCGGGGGTCCGCCATGCGGACGTCGTGATCGGGCATCCGTCGGCGCTGCCCGTCGGCGACGAGGTCTACGGCTACCCGCCCGATTGGCCGGTCGCCTTCCGGCCTGAACCGGCCGAGCTCGACTCCCTGCACCGCACCTGCGAGGACGTTCGCGACTCCTTCACCCGCCAGTGGAACGACGCCCTGCTCGCCCTCAACCCCTCGATGGTCCCGAGCACGGATGCGTTCCAGGAGGCCGGCGACATCCTGCTGCTGAACTACCCGTCCGAGTTGCACGACCCGAAGCGGGCGGAACTGTTGCCGCCGCACGCGTTCCTCGGCTCCGCGGTGCGCGCGGAGGCCGTGGACGAGGAGGTGGAACGGTGGCTGGCCGACGAGAGCGACCAACCCATCGTGTATGTCAGCTTCGGCAGCTTCCTGTCGGTGCGGGGCGACGTGCTCGCCCGGGTGGCGGAGGCGCTGCGCGGGCTCGACGTGCGGGTCGCCATCGCCACCGGCGCGACAGACCCGGCCGAACTCGGGCCGATCCCCGGCTCCTGGCTCGTGCGCGGGTTCCTGCCCCAGGTCACCCTGCTCCGCCATGCGGCACTCGCTGTCACGCACGGCGGCAACAACAGTGTCACCGAGGCGATGACCGCCGGGGTGCCGCTGCTGGTGCTCCCGTTCTCCACCGACCAGTTCGCCGGTGCAGCGGCCCTGGAGACGGCCGGCTTCGGGCTGTCCCTCGACCCGAACGTCGTTTCGGCCGACGAGCTGAGAGTCGCGGCCGAAGCCCTGCTCGCCCTCGACGGCGCGGCCAGGCTTCGCCTGGACCGGCTTCGGGCATCCCTTGCCGACGGCGAGGGGCCGCGCCGGGCCCGGGAGGCACTGCTGGCCGTTCCCGTGGTCGGCTAGGCGCTCCCGCGCGCTCGAGTGAGCCGGCGCGGTCAGACGTCGATGGCGTAGACCAGGGACTCCTGCACCATCCCGAACCACTCGTAGACGTCCCGCAGGAACGGGGCCTCCTCGTCCTCTCGCTGCGGCCGGCCGTCCGGCCCGATTTCGAGACGCTCGGCCAGCGTCAGCCGCAAGTCGGTGAGGGTGCGCAGCCAGGACTGCACGTCGGGCGGGTCGAGCACGATCGCCAGCGG
>JACMQV010000076.1 GCA_014376815.1 Cryobacterium sp. | reverse complement strand
CGGGACCATTCAACGGGTTGATCGCCAGCGGCGTGCATACGATCGCCGCGTGCATGCGTCTCTACGTCGACCACTACGTCTCCCACGTGGCCAGCCTGGCCTCGCCCGGCCTCGACGAGGTCCGCTGGCCGCGGCCGGTGCGGCCGGGTGACCAGCTGCGCATCCGTGTGACGGTGGCCGACGCGCGTGCGTCGCGCTCGAAGCCCGACCGGGGACTCGTGCACTCGGCCGTCGAGGCACTCAACCAGGACGAGGACGTCGTGTTGTCGTTCACCGCTATGAACTTCTTCGCCCGTCGACCCAGTGTGTGAGACAGCGGCATCCCCGAGGAGTTCGACAACTCGTCGCGGGCTCGGGGTGCGATCGACACCCGTGCCATCCCGGCCGGAGTGCGATCCTTTCCAGGAGCGCGCCCGGCTCCAGTGGACACCTCAGGGCTCCTCCTAGTGGAGTGATGTTCGACTTGGCCTCAATGCCGTTCAGCTACGGATTTACGCGGTATTCGGGGTGTGCCTCGTAGCGGCTGGAGAAAGTCGGAGTCGGATCGCCGATTGTGTGTGCTGCCGGGTGCACAGAGGCGCGCAATCGGGCGTTGCCGGCGCGAGTGATGGCGTACTTCTCGATCGGGATGGCGTGACATTCGCAGGGCTCCTTCGAGGACGTGATCGAACAGCTGACGGACGGACTGTCATGGTCGTCGGGGTGGGCGGATGCCTGGTCACCGCCGTCGAAGTCGGCGATCTTCCAGGCCCGTGCTCGGCTGGGTTTCGAGCCGGTGCGGGATCTGTTTCACCGGGTGGTGCGACCCGTGGCGGGCCCAGACACGCCGGGATCCTGGCTGGCGGGCCGGCGTCTGGTTGCGATTGACGGGACGGTCCTGAACCTCGCGGACACGCCAGCCGATGATGAGTTCTTCGGCCGCCCCAGCTCGTGCCGCGGCGAGAAGTCCGCGTTCCCTCAGGCTCGTGTGGTCGCGTTGGCGGAGTGCGGCACCCCCATGCGATCCCCGACGCTGAAGTTGGCCCCTGCCGCACGTCTGAGGTTCAGCTGGCGCGGGAGCTGGTTGGCCGCCTGCAACCGGGGATGCTGGTACTGAACGACCGCGGCTTCTACGGGTTCCACCACTGGAAGCAGGCCGCTGCCACCGGCGCGGACCTGCTCTGGAGGGTGAAGACGAATCTGCGCCCCCGCTACCCACTGGCCGCACCCCCGACACGAACCAGAAATACACGTCCAAAACCTCAACTGAACGGTATTGAGGCTAAGTCGAGGCAGTCCGGATGCGGACCTCCCGCTCCATCCGCTTCTCGTGGCGCTCGCGCCCCTTGTTCGCCTCGAGCTCGCGACTCTTGGGCGGCGCCTTCGTCACCAGATCGTCGAGCAGGCGACGAGTCGCGAGCGCAATCTCCTCAACCGCGTGATCGAAGGCCTCGGCGTTCGCACGGGAGGGGCGGGTCGACCCGCTGACCTTCCGCACAAACTGAACAGCAGCCTCGCGAACCTCGTCATCGGTCGTCGGCGGGTCAAAGTTGTGAAGTACCCGGATATTTCGGCACATGGAGCGACTGTAATCCCTTCGCCCGCGCGGTGGGCAGGCGCAGATGTGGCGAGTGGACGCGATGAGATTGCAACACGAGCGGACGGCCAGTCAGAGAACTGCCTTCCGTTGGGGATCGTGGCATCCGACGCGGCTGACGAAACAGACGAAGAAAGGGACGCGGACCGCGACTGCCTGAGGTCGACGCTGGTGGCAGTCCCATCCCTGCCGCGACCCGGTGGCGGCGGAATCACGCGGGCAGCGGAGGGCCCGCCGGCCTGTCAGCCAGCGGGTCCTCCGTTCAGCGCTCCGTTCAGCGCTCGGTTCAGTCGACCTCGGCGGACGGGATGGCCGCCCCCGGGACGTCCTTCGGGAGGTAGAGCTTCGAATCACCGGGGTAGGGCTTGGTCCAGTTGTGGGCCTGGTACCAGGTGTACCGGTTCATCTGCTCCGGGTGGGCGTAGTCGGCCCGTGCCTGGCGGCCGGTGAAGTGCTGCTTCTGCGCCCATGTGCCCCACGCTGTGGCGAGCGACTTCGCACTCGCCGGGACCTTCGGTGCTTCCACCTTCGACGCCGTCTCGTCCGGACCGCACGCGGGAGCCGGGTTGACGTTCTCCGTCAGCGGGATCTGGTTCGCCACCGCGTTGAACGGCGTCAGGTCCGCCTTGGACCGGAACGCGTCGAACATCGGAGTCGCTGCGGCGACCTTCTGGTTCAACGGCTCCGCGCCGAGGATCTGCTCGATCGTGCGGACCATGGAGAGCTGCGAGTAGTACGTCGAGATGGTCTTGCCGTGCGCGGCCCACGGGCTGATCACCTGGATCGGTGCCCGGTGGCCGTCGACGTGGTCCACGCCGGCCTGGCTGTCGTCCTCGACCACGAAGATCGCGGAGTTCTTCCAGTACTTGCTGTGCGAGATCTCGTCGACCACCTTGCCGACAGCCACGTCGCCGTCGGCCACCGCTGCTCCCGGGGTCGGCGGGCCACCGGTGGGGGCGCTGGGGGGGCACATCCTCTGGAAGGTGGCCGGCCCCTTCCTCTTG
>JACMQV010000075.1 GCA_014376815.1 Cryobacterium sp. | reverse complement strand
CTCCCCGGGGAGCGGGCGGGGAGCGGGCGCTAGTCGGTGGCTTCGGTGGGCGGCTGGTCGAAGCCCGGCCGGATGACGTCAGCCCGGCGCAGCACGGCCCCCGCATGGCGGAGCAGCGGGGCGTCGACCATGCGGCCCTGGTAGGCGAACACGCCCTCCTCGCCGGCCGCCGCTTCCAGGATCGCCCACGCCGCGGCAACCTCGGCGGGCGTGGGCCGGTAGGCGTCACGGATCACGCCCACCTGGCTGGGATGGATGCAGGCCGAGGCCCCGAACCCGCTCGCCACGGCGTCGTCCACCTCGGCGGCCAGGCCGGCCAGGTCGGGGATGGCCAGGAACACGCCGTCGACCGCGGCCTTACCGTGCGCGCCCGCCGCCAGCAGCACGGCGGAGCGGGCGTGGCGGGCGATGGCCCGGTAGCTGCCGTCCGCGAACCGGCTGGAGCTGCCGCCGAGTGAGGCCACCAGGTCGTCGGCGCCCCACATCAGGGCGACCACATTCGGCACCGCCGCGATCGACGGGGCGGCGAGCACGCCGGCCGCGGTCTCGCAGAGCGCCACCACCTCGAACCGGGCCAGCGCCTCGAGTTCGGCGGCGCTGACGGTCTTGGGAACCATGACGTAGCGGTACACCGTCTCGTCCAGGGCGGCGAGGTCGAGGGCGAAGTCGGGGGTGCCGACCGGGTTGACGCGCACGATGGTGCGGCCCGGGTCGAGCGGATGCCCGACCAGCAGAGTGCGGGCCCTGGCCCGGTTCGCGGGCAGGAGCGCGTCCTCGAGGTCGAGGATCACGGCATCCGCCCGGTCGGCGGCCTTGCGGTAGCGGTCGGGGCGGTCGGCGGGGCAGAAGAGCAGCGCCGGCCCCAGGTCGAAGCTCATAACGCGGCTCCCCGGCACCAGACCAGCACCGTGCGCACGGCCGTGGCCACCACGTCGCCGTGCTGGTTGCGCCCGGTGTGGCTGAGTGTGACGAGGCCCTGCCCCGGCCGGGACGCCGACAGGCGCCGCCCGGTCACCACCGTCTCGGAATAGAGGGTGTCGCCGTGGAACAGCGGATGCGGGAAGGTCACCTCCGCGAACCCGAGGTTCCCGACGATCGTGCCCTGGGTCAGCTGCGCGACGGAGCTTCCGACCAGGGTCGACAGGGTGAACATCGAGTTGACCAGTCGGCGGCCGAAGGGCTGGGTGGCCGCCCAGGCCGCGTCGAGGTGCAGCGCCTGCGTGTTCATGGTCAGGGTGGTGAACAGCACGTTGTCGGCCTCGGTGACCGTGCGGCCCGGGCGGTGCAGGTAGCGCGCGGCCAGGTCGAACTCCTCGTAGTACAGCCCGCGCTGCTCGATCGTTCTGCGTTCCCCGGTGCGGCCGCCCTCTTCCATGCCGCCCTCGTCCATGCCGCCCTCTTCCATGCCGCCCTCGTCCATGCCGCCCTCGTCCATGCCGCCCTCGTCCATGCCGCCCTCCTATCCGGTGAAGCCGAGGGCCCGGGAGATGACCATCAGCTGCACCTCGGTGGTGCCCTCACCCAACTCGAGAACCTTGGAGTCTCGGTAGTGCCGGGCCACCGGGTTCTCGTTCAGGAAGCCGTAGCCGCCGAAGATCTGGGTGGCGTCGCGCGCGTTGTCCATGGCGGCCTCGCTCCCCACCATTTTGGCAATCGACGCCTCCATTTTGAAGGGGTGGCCGTGCACCATTTTCTGGGCGGCGTCATAGTAGGCGAGACGGGCCGTGTGCACGCGCGCCTGCATCCGCGCGATCTTGAACGCGATGTGCTGGTTGGACCCGATCGACCGGCCGAAGACGTTGCGACTGTTCGCGTAGCGGATGGCCTCCTCCAGGCAGCCCTGCGCCGCACCGGTGCAGAGCGCGGCGAAGGCGATGCGGCCCTCGTCCAGGGTCTGCACGAAGTTGGCGAAGCCGCGGCCGCGTTCGCCGAGCAGGTTCGCCTCGGGCACCCGCACGTCCTCCAAGAGCAGCGGGTGCGTGTCGGAGGTGTGCCAGCCGACCTTGTCGTAGGCGGGCAGCGCGGTGAAGCCCGGCGTCGGGGTGGGCACGAGGATGGCCGTGAGCTCCTTCTTGACCGAGCCGTCGGGCCGCCGCGACTCCCCCGTGACGGCGGTGACCGTGACCAGCCGGGTGATCTCGGAGCCGGAGTTGGTGATGAACTGCTTGGTGCCGTTGATCACCCACTCTCCGCCCACCAGCTCGGCCGTGGTCCTGGTGCCCGCGGCGTCGGAGCCGGCATCCGCCTCGGTCAGCCCGAACGCGGCGAGCGCGCTCCCGCCGGCCAGCAGGGGCACCCACTGCTGCTTCTGCGCCTCGGTGCCGCGCCGGTAGACCGGCATGATGCCCAGGCCCACGCCGGCCTCGAGGGTGACCGCGATGCTCTGGTCGACCCGGGCGAGCTGCTCGACGGCCAGGCAGAGCGAGAAGTAGTCCTTGCCCTGGCCGCCGTACTGCACCGGGAACGGCAATCCGAACAGGCCCAGCTCCCCCATCTGGGCGATGATGCCGTAGGGCAGGCTCCGTTTGGTGTCGTATTCGTAGGCGGCGGGCGCGACGACCGTGTCGGCGAAGTCGCGAACGGTGTCGCTGAGGCGCCGCTGGTCCTGGGTCAGTTCGGAATTCACGATGATGCTCCCCTGTCTGGGCTGTGGGTATCTGGGCTGTGGGTATCTGGGCTGGCGATGGTGGCGACGACCTGGTCGAGCCTGACCAGGTCGCCCGGCTTGAAGGTGACGGTGACCAGCCCCGCAGTGAGCGCGGTCAGCCGGTGCTCCATCTTCATGGCCTCCACGGTGAGGATCGCCTGCCCCACCGCGACGAGGTCCCCGGTCGCGGCGTGCACGGCCACGACGGTGCCCGGCATGGGCGAGCGCACCTCGGGGCCGGCCGCTCCCGGGGCCAGGTCGCGGCCGGCCAGCCGCTCGGCCAGCTGGTCGGCGCCGGTCAGGTGCAGGAGCGAGACCGAGGACCCCGCGCTGCCGATCCACAGCCTCCGGCCGTCCTGCACGATGTCGAGCACCCGCAGCACGCCGTCGACCTCGACGCTGACGGCCCCGGGCCGGTTCGCCCCGGTCAGGCTCGCCGCCACGGGCATCCGGTCCCCGATCACGACGGATGCCGCGCCCGGGGAGCCCTGCACGCCGACGGTGACCCGGTCGATCGGGCTCGTGGCCAGGATGTAGCGGGTCGGCCGGGTCGGGCCCATCCGCCAGCCGGTCGGCCGGGCCCAGACCGGGTCGGCCGCCGGCGCCGCAGCGGTCGTCGGCCGTGTCGCCTCCGCCGCCGCCCAGGCCTGCCCGTGCAGGACGAGCGCCGCGGTGACCAGCACGTGGTCGTCGGCACCACGGAAGGCGAGCCCCGGCAGCTTGCGCTCGATCAGGCCGGTGTCCAGGCGCCCCGCCCGCACGTCCGGGTCCTGAACGAGCAACCTGAGGTATTCGAGGTTGGTGCTCAGGCCGAGCACGAGAGTCTCGGCGAGCGCCCGGTCCAGCCGGGCGAGCGCCTGGGAACGGTCGGCGCCCCAGGCGATCACCTTGGCCAGCATGGGATCGTAGTCGGCGGAGACCCGGAGGCTTGGCACCAGGGCGCTGTCCACCCGGATGCCCTCGCCGGTCGCCTCCCGGAGCGCCAGCACGGTTCCGGTCGCCGGCAGGAAGCCTCGCTCCGGGTTCTCCGCGTAAACCCTGGCCTCGATGGCGTGGCCGGTGAGCACCACGTCGGACTGGGCGTGGGCGAGCCTCTCCCCCGCGGCCACCCGCACCTGCCACTCGACGAGGTCGATGCCGGTGACCATCTCGGTGACCGGGTGTTCCACCTGCAGCCGGGTGTTCATCTCCATGAAGAAGAACTCCTCGGGGGCCGTGTCGGAGACCAGGAATTCGACCGTCCCGGCCCCGGTGTACCCCACGCTGCGGGCGACCTCGCAGGCGGCCTCGCCGATGCGCGCCCGGGTGGCCGGGTCCAGCAGCGGCGACGGCGCCTCCTCGATCACCTTCTGGTGCCGGCGCTGCAGCGAGCACTCGCGCTCACCGAGGTGGATCACCCCGCCGTGCGTGTCCGCGAGCACCTGCACCTCGATGTGCCGGGGTGCGCGCACGAAGCGTTCGATCAGGAGGGTGTCGTCGCCGAACGCGCTCGCCGCGACCCGTCTCGCGGGCAGCAGCGCCGCGGCCAGGTCCTCGGGGCGCTCGACCAGGTGCATGCCCTTGCCGCCGCCGCCGGCCGACGGCTTGATCAGCATCGGGTAGCCGATCCCCGGGGCCGCACCGATCAGCTGCTCGTCGGTCTGGCCGGCCAGCGAGATGCCCGGGATGACGCTGACCCCGAAGGCGGCGACGTGGTTCTTCGACCGGATCTTGTCGCCCATCACCCGGAGGGCGTCCGCGCCCGGACCGATGAAGACGACGCCCGCCGCGGCGCAGGCCTCCGCGAACGCGAGGTTCTCGCTCAGGAAGCCGTAGCCGGGGTGGATGGCCTGCGCACCGGTGGCCCGGGCCGCGGCCAGGACGGCATCCTGGTCCAGGTAGCTCAGCCGGGCGCTGGCCGGACCGAGCCGCACCGCGGCATCCGCCAGCATCACATGACGGGCGTCCCGGTCGGCGTCACTGTAGACGGCGACCGAACGGATGCCGAGGGTCCGGAGCGTGCGGATGATGCGGCAGGCGATTTCGCCGCGGTTGGCCACCAGCACGGTGTCGAAGGCTGTCATGGTGTCCTCACATCCGGAAGAGACCGAAGGCGGTCTCGGGCAGGGGCGCGCGGGCGAGCACGCCCAGCGCGAGGCCGAGCACGGTGCGGGTGTCCGCCGGGTCGATCACGCCGTCGTCCCAGAGCCGGGCGGTCGAGTAGTACGGGCTGCCCTGGTGGTCGTACTTCTCGGTGATCGGAGCCCGGAACGCGGCCTCCTCCGCGGCCGGCCACTCCCGGCCGGCACCCTCGAGCTGTTCCCGCTTCACGGTGGCGAGCACGGAGGCCGCCTGCGGTCCCCCCATCACGGAGATGCGGCTGCCCGGCCACATCCAGAGGAAGCGGGGCGAGTAGGCCCGGCCGCACATGGAGTAGTTGCCGGCGCCGAACGAGCCGCCGATCACGACCGTGAGCTTGGGCACCCGGGCGGTGGCGACGGCGGTGACCATTTTGGCGCCGTGCTTGGCGATGCCGCCGGCCTCTTCAGCCTTGCCGACCATGAAGCCGGAGATGTTCTGCAGGAAGACCAGCGGGATGCCGCGCTGGTCGCACAGCTCGATGAAGTGCGCGCCCTTGAGAGCGGACTCGGAGAACAGCACGCCGTTGTTGGCGACGATGCCCACCGGGTGCCCGTGCAGGTGCGCGAAGCCGGTGATCAGGGTGGTGCCGTATTCCCGCTTGAATTCGTGGAACTCGCTGCCGTCGACGAGGCGGGCGATCACCTCGTGCACGTCGTAGCGGCCCTGCACGTCGACCGGCACGGCGGCGTAGAGCTGGGTCTCGTCGGCGACCGGGTCGACCGCCGGGCGGATGTCCCAGGCCGGCGCGAGCGGGCGCGGCAGGGTGGCGACGATGTCCCGCACGATCTGCAGCGCGTGCTCGTCGTTCTCGGCGAGGTGGTCGGTCACCCCGGAGGTACGGGCGTGCAGGTCTCCGCCGCCGAGCTCCTCGGCCGTGACGATCTCACCGATCGCGGCCTTCACGAGCGGCGGGCCGCCGAGGAAGATGGTGCCCTGGTTCCGCACGATCACGGTCTCGTCGCTCATTGCCGGCACGTAGGCGCCACCGGCGGTGCACGACCCCATGACGCTGGCTATCTGGGGGATGCCCTGTGCCGACATCCTCGCCTGGTTGAAGAAAATGCGCCCGAAGTGGTCACGGTCGGGGAAGACCTCATCCTGCATGGGGAGGAAGGCGCCGCCGGAGTCGACCAGGTAAATGCACGGCAGCGAATTCTCGAGGGCGATCTCCTGCGCCCTGAGGTGCTTCTTGACTGTCATCGGCATGTAAGTGCCACCCTTGACCGTCGCGTCGTTGGAGATCACCAGCACCAGCCGACCGTGCACACGTCCGATTCCGGCGATCACACCGGCTCCGGGTGAATCTCCGTCGTACAGCCCATCGGCGGCCAGTGGAGCTATCTCGAGGAACGGGCTTCCCTCGTCGAGCAACTCGTCGATGCGGTCCCGCGGCAGAAGTTTGCCGCGGGCGAGGTGGCGCTCTCTGGATTTCTGGGGGCCACCCAGCGCAGCGGTAGCGAGCCTGGCGCGCAGGTCCTGTGCGAGTGCGGCATGGGCGGTCATGTTCTCGCCGAAGGCGGGGGATGCGGGATCCACCTGGGTTTCGAGCTGATTCATCGGTCTCCATCGATTGAATTCAGTTAGCGAACAATAACTGAGTTCAGGTTAGCCGTGGTTAACCGAGTCTGTCTATAGTTGACCCATGCCCGCACCGCCGACCCCGAGGAGCAAGGCGAAAGCCGATCGCCGCGCCGCCCTGCTCATGGCCGCCGCACAGCTCTTTGCGGAGCGCGGATTCGAGCGCGTCTCACTCGAAGAGCTCGGTGCCGCCGTGGGTGTCAGCGGTCCCGCCGTGTATCGGCACTTCCCCTCCAAGCAGGCAGTGCTCGGTTCCCTGCTCACCGGCGTGAGCGACGGCCTGCTGGCAGGCGGGCAGGCTGTACTCGATCGAGGAGCGGCGCCCACGGAGCTCCTGAGGGAGCTTGTGGCCTTCCACGTGACCTTCGCGCTGGAACAGCCTGACGTCATCCGGGTCCAGGACCGGGAACTCGAAAGTCTTGACGAGACCGACCGACACGCGGTGCGTGCCCTTCAGCGTCGCTACGTCGAAATCTGGGTCGGTGTACTAGGTCAGGTGCGGCCAGGAGAGTCGCCCGCCGGT
>JACMQV010000074.1 GCA_014376815.1 Cryobacterium sp. | reverse complement strand
GGGCCCTTGATCGCATCTACACTGTCCTCCAGCATGATCAGCGCGAGCCGGTCTCCGATGGCCTCGGCGAGGGCCTCCTGGTCGTCGGTGAAGCTGCTCCGGGACAGCGCATGGGCGATGGCGTCCAGCGGGATCAGGGGCGCAAGCATGGCTACCCGTTCCGCGGGCAGGAGCTCTTTTTCGTGACGGAGGATCATGTGGCCGAACTCATGGTTGATGAATTGCTGCCGATGTACCGCCGAGTCCGTCGGCGCGTGGTGGATGCGTTCGAAGTCCTCCCCGGCGACCTCGATCCAGAGCCCGCACACCCCCGATTCGACCAGCCGCCTACTGGCGGGACGGATGACGATCCTCTTCCCTCGGAGCCCTTCCATGTGCCGGTGGAGCAGCTCGGCGGTCAGGGGGTGTGGCAGGTCGAGGGCGGTCACCAGCTCACGTGCTCGCTCCGTGCGTTTTTCGTAACTCAGGCTGTGTTCCCCACTCGCTGTGCCGCGGCGACCCCGTTCGGGGGGCGCCGTCTCGGCGTTGGACATGTCTAACAGGTGATAGCGTGAGTCACGGTTGGACATGTCCACGCTACCGGGTCGGGGAACCTCTGGTTGCCAGTGGGAGCCCATCCATTCACACTCCGTCCGGAGTGTTCACGCGCACAGCCTCACTGGGCGACACCGAAGGGGAACAGGGTGTCAAGCCGGTGGGGCAGTGCGTGCAGAACCCCGGGAGGGCCGGGCGCCAACCTGCGGAATGCTCAGTATCAGACTCACGGACCCGCGTCTGCCCCCCGTATGGGCCGTGACATCCGACATAGGGTGGAGCAGCGCCAGATGTTTGCCCTGCTGATCCGAGTTCCCGACCCGACCAGAGGATGCCCCAGTGACGACACTATTGGACGATGCCATCCACTTCGCGCGGGTCGCGTACGCCGACCGCCGCGACTCATTCGGCCGACCGGCCATCGAGCATCCGCTCCGCGTGATGGACGCCCTGGCCAGCGAGGACAACAGGATCGTCGCTGTGCTGCACGACACCCTCGTCAACTCGGTCGCCACCGTCGGCGACCTCCGCGCGTTCCTGCCGTCCCGCCTGTTGATGGCCGTCACGGCGCTGGGCCACACCGACGAGGATGCGGACGGGATTTCCCTGCAGTCGACCCTCGCCGACCCGATCGCTCTGACGGTGAAGCTCGCCTGCATCGCCGATCTGTCCGATCCGGCCCGACTGGCCGACCTCGACCCGTTCACGCGCCGGAGCCGGGAAGCGCAGGCCGCCGATGCCGCGCGGGCGCTGGGAACCACGCTCCCCGCCGTGCGAGCGCTGATGGTGCCCGTCGGCGTGCCGCACTGACCGATCCGGCATCCGTATCGCCTGCCGGACACGAAGAAGGCCCCGCGCCCCGGGTAGGGGGCGCGGGGCCTTCTTCGATGAGGGGCTAGCTCTTGGCGTACGCCGGGTGAACTTCATTGTGGGCATCGCCGACGCGGTGCACACGGATGTCGTTCGTGGAGCCGGCGATTCCGGGAGGGGATCCGCTGATCACGACGACCTTGTCACCGAGCTGGGCCAGACCCTGGCCGAGCAGGATGTCATCCACCTGTCCGAACATGGCGTCCGTGTGCGTGACCCGGTCGACCAGATACGTCTGGATGCCCCAGGTGAGCGCCAGGCGACGACGGATGCCGGGCTCCGGCGTGAAGGCCAGCATGGGGATCTTCGACCGCAGACGGGACATCCGCCGAGCCGAGTCGCCGGACTCCGTGAAGATGCAGAGGAACTTCGCGTCGACGAAATCGGCGACCTCGATGGCTGCGAGGGTGATCGCGCCACCCTGGGTGCGCGGCTTGTTCGTCAGCGGCGCGATGCGCTCCAGACCGTGGTCCTCCGTCGACGCCACGATGCGCGCCATCGTCTGGACCGTCACGACGGGGTATTCGCCGACGCTGGTCTCGCCACTGAGCATGACCGCGTCCGCGCCGTCGAGCACGGCGTTCGCGACGTCGGACGTTTCCGCCCGGGTCGGGACGGGGCTGTGGATCATCGATTCCAGCATCTGGGTGGCCACGATGACCGGCTTGGCCATGCGGCGGGCCAGCTCGACAGCCTGCTTCTGCACGATCGGGACGGCCTCCAGCGGCAACTCGACGCCCAGGTCACCGCGGGCGACCATGATGGCGTCGAAGGCGTCGACGATGCCTTCGAGGTTCTCCACGGCCTGAGGCTTCTCGATCTTGGCGATCACGGGCACGCGACGGCCCTCTTCGGCCATGATCTCGTGCACTCGGGTGATGTCGGCGGCGTCTCGGACGAAGGACAGCGCGATCAGGTCGGTCCCGAGGCGCAGGCCCCAGCGCAGGTCGGCCTCGTCTTTCTCGGACAGGGCGGGCACATTGACGGCGACTCCGGGCAGGTTGATGCCCTTGTTGTTGGAGACGGGGCCGGCAACGATGACCGTGGTCGTGACGACGGTGTCGTTCGTGGCCACGACCTCAACCTTGACCTTGCCGTCGTCGATGAGCAGGAAGTCGCCCGGCTTGACGTCCTGGGGCAGGCCCTTGTAGGTGGTGCCGGAGAGTTCGCGCGTGCCGACGACTTCCTCGGTGGTGATCTTAAAGACGTCTCCGACGGCCAGTTCGTAAGGGCCGCCTTCGAACTTTCCGAGACGAATCTTCGGTCCCTGCAGGTCGACCATGACGGCGACCGCACGACCGGAGTCGTTCGCTGCCTTGCGCACGTTGGCGTAGACGCCCTCGTGCACCTGGTAGTCCCCGTGGCTCAGGTTCATCCGGCAGACATCGACACCGGCATCAATAAGGGCTCGAATTTGATCGTAGCTGGCAGCTGCCGGCCCGAGCGTTGCGACAATTTTGGCGCGTCTCATTCTGAAAAAACTCCGGTTTCCGCGCTGTTTCGGCGCATGTTCTCTGTTGTGGATCGGGAGACCACGGGGCGGTGGATCTCTTGGAATTGAATCACCGGATCAGTGACCAATCAGATTGCGAAGGCATGGTCCGTCGGTTTGACCGGAGCAGGCAGTTGCGTCTCGCCTTCGAGGAATTTGTCGACCGCTGCCGCAGCAGCCCGGCCCTCGGCGATCGCCCACACGATGAGTGACTGGCCGCGGCCGGCATCACCAGCGACGAACACGCCTTCATGGCTCGTCTGGTAATTGCCGTCACGCTCGACATTACTCCGACCATCGACCGGAACGTGCAGCTGGTCGGTGAGCGCGCGGGATTCGGGGCCGGTGAATCCCATCGCCAGCAGCACCAGATCCGCGGGAATCTCTCGTTCCGTTCCGGCCCTGGGCACGCGTCGCCCGTCCAGGAATTCGGTTTCGGCCACCCGGATGGCGCGCACCTCACCGGCTTCGTTGGCCAGGAACTCGACCGTCGACACCAGGTATTCCCGGGTGCCGCCCTCTTCGTGGGCGCTGGACACCTCGAACAGGGTCGGCGACAGGGGCCAGGGCTGGTGCTCCGGGCGGTCCGTGCCGGGCTGACGTCCGATGGCGAGGTTGGTGACGGATGCCGCAAGCTGGCGGTGCGCCGTACCGATGCAGTCCGCACCGGTGTCGCCGCCGCCGAGGACCACCACATGCTTGCCCTCGGCCGTGATCTGCTGGTCGACCGTGTCGCCGGCGCCCACCTTGTTCTGCTGGACCAGGTATTCCATGGCGAAGTGCACACCGGGAAGGTCGCGGCCGGGGATGGGCAGGTCGCGCGGCACCATGGCTCCGGTGGCGATCACGACGGCGTCGTAGCGCGCGCGCAGGTCTTCCCAGCTCAGGTCGACGCCGATGTTCACGCCCGCCCGGAAGCGGGTTCCCTCGGCCGTCATCTGGGCGAGCCGGGTCTCGAGGTGCTTCTTCTCCATCTTGAAGTCGGGGATGCCGTAGCGCAGCAGTCCCCCGATCCGGTCGTCACGCTCGAAGACGGCGACGGTGTGACCCGCACGGGTGAGCTGCTGGGCTGCCGCCAGGCCGGCCGGGCCGGAGCCGACGACGGCCACGGTTTTTCCGGTGAGGCGCCCCGGCGGCTGCGGCTGCACCCAGCCGTTGGTGAATGCCTGGTCGATGATGGAAACCTCGACCTGTTTGATGGTGACGGGCGGCTGGCTGATGCCCAGCACGCACGCCGTCTCGCAGGGCGCCGGGCAGAGGCGACCCGTGAACTCGGGGAAGTTGTTCGTGGCGTGCAGGCGTTCGATGGCCTGCCGGCCCTCATCCCGCCAGGTCAGGTCGTTCCACTCCGGGATGATGTTGCCGAGCGGGCAGCCCTGCTGGCAGAACGGCACGCCGCAGTCCATACAGCGCCCGGCCTGGCGTTTCAGTTGCGCGGCGTCGCCCTGTTCATAGACCTCTTTCCAGTCCATCAGTCGCACGGACACCGGTCGACGCGCCGGAAGCTCACGCTCGGTCGTCTTGAGGAATCCCTTCGGATCAGCCATTGGTTACCTCCAGAATGCGGTTCCAGACAACGTCACCGTCGGGGTCCAGCCCCTCGGTGACGGCGTTCTGCCTGGTGGCCAGGACGGCCGCGTAGTCGCGCGGCAGCACCTTGACGAATGTGGACATGGTGGTTTCGAGATCGGCCAGCAGCCGCGCTGCCAGAGCGGACTCGGTCTGGTCGCAGTGCTGTTCGAGCAGGTCCCGGACGATCTCGCGGTCGGCGCCGCCGAGGGGCAGCAGCGTGAGCTCTCCGGAATCCAGGGCCTGACGGTTGACGTTTTCGGTCCTGAGGCCGTACACGTAGGCGGTGCCGCCGGACATGCCTGCGCCGAGGTTTCGCCCGGTCTCGCCGAGCACGACGGCCAGTCCCCCGGTCATGTATTCGAGGGCGTGGTCTCCGACCCCCTCGACGATCGCGGTGGCGCCGGAGTTGCGAACCAGGAACCGCTCCCCCACGATGCCGCGGATGAACATGCTGCCCTGGGTCGCGCCGTAGCCGATGACGTTCCCGGCGATCACGTTCTGTTCGGCCGGGAACAGGCTGCCCCGATCTGGTCGCACGGTGATCTGGCCGCCGGAGAGCCCCTTCCCGACGTAGTCGTTCGAGTCGCCTTCCAGCCGCAGCGTGATGCCGCTGGGAAGGAACGCACCGAAGGACTGGCCGGCGCTGCCGGTCAGGGTCACGTCGATCGAGCCGGCCGGCAGGCCGTGTTCCCCGTGGCGCATGGTGACCTGGTGCCCGAGCATCGTGCCGACTGCTCGTTCAGTGTTGCGGATCGGCAGGGCCATCGTGATCCGGCCGCCGTGCTCGAGCACGCTCGCGCTTAGCCGGATCAGTTCGTTGTCGAAGTGAAGCTCGAGTTCGTGCTCCTGCGCACGGCCGGACTGGCGCGGCTCGTCGGCCGAGAAGTCCGGGCCGACCAGAATCGGAGACAGGTCCAGGCCGGAGGCTTTCCAGTGGGCGAGGGCGCCGTTCACGTCCAGGACCTCCCGGTGTCCGATGGCCTCCTCGAGGCTGTGGAACCCGAGTTCGGCGAGGTACTCCCGCACCTCCTGGGCGATGAACTCGAAGAAGTTGACCACGTGCTCCGCCTTGCCCGTGAATCGCTTGCGCAGCTCCGGGTTCTGCGTGGCGACGCCGACGGGGCAGGTGTCGAGGTGGCAGACGCGCATCATCACGCACCCCTCCACGATCAGCGGAGCGGTGGCGAACCCGAATTCCTCAGCGCCGAGCAGGGCTCCGATGATGACGTCACGGCCGGTCTTCAGCTGACCATCCACCTGCAGCACGACCCGGTCGCGCATGCCGTTGAGCATCAGCGTCTGCTGGGTCTCGGCGAGGCCGAGTTCCCAGGGGGTGCCCGCATGCTTGAGGGAGTTCAACGGGCTGGCCCCGGTTCCACCGTCGTGGCCGGAGATCAGGATCACATCGGAGAGCGCCTTGGCCACCCCGGCGGCCACCGCGCCGATTCCGGACTGGCTGACCAGCTTGGTGTGGATGCGCGCCGCGGGGTTCGCCCGTTTGAGGTCGAAGATCAACTGCTTGAGATCCTCGATCGAGTAGATGTCGTGGTGGGGAGGCGGAGAGATCAGCCCGACCCCGGCCGTCGCGTGCCTGGTGCGCGCGATCCAGGGGTAGACCTTGGTCGGCGGCAGCTGACCGCCCTCACCGGGCTTGGCGCCCTGCGCGAGTTTGATCTGGATGTCGTCGGCGTGGGAGAGGTACATGCTGGTCACGCCGAACCGGCCGGAGGCCACCTGCTTGACCGCGCTGCGGCGCTCAGGGTCGAGCAGGCGGTCGAGGTCTTCGCCGCCCTCGCCCGTGTTCGACTTGCCGCCGAGCCGGTTCATCGCGATCGCCAGGGTTTCGTGCGCCTCGGCTGAGATCGACCCGTAGCTCATCGCCCCCGTCGCGAACCTCTTCACGATCGACGCCACGGATTCCACCTCGTCCAGCGGCACGGCGTGCCGTTTGCCGGTGGTGAAGGTGAACATGCCGCGCAGGGTCATCAGGCTCGACGCCTGGTCGTCGACGAGTTTGGTGTACTCGCGGAAGATGTCGTAGCGCCGGGTGCGGGTGGAGTGCTGCAGCCGGAAGATCGTCTCCGGGTTGAAGAGGTGCGGAGAGCCGTCACGGCGCCACTGGTACTCGCCGCCGGTCGCCAGCCGTTCGTGGGCCGTGACCGCGGCGTCCTCCGGGTACGCCGAGGCGTGCCGGGCCTCATTCTCGGCCGCGATGACCTCGATTCCGATGCCGCCGAGCTTGCTGGTGGTGCCGGTGAAGTACTGGTCGACGAAGTCCTGGCTGAGGCCGACGGCCTCGAACGTCTGGGCGCCGGCGTAGGAGGAAACGGTGGAGATGCCCATCTTGGACATGATCTTGAGCACACCCTTGCCGAGGGCCTTGATCACGTTGCGTACGGCCTGCTCCGGTGTGCCCGTGGTGATGAATCCGCTGCGCACGAGGTCCTCGCAGGTTTCCATCGCGAGGTAGGGGTTGACCGCGGACGCGCCGTAGCCGATCAGGAGGGCCACGTGGTGCACCTCACGCACGTCGCCGGCCTCCACCACGATGCCGACCTTCATCCGGTTCTCGGTGCGGATCAGGTGGTGGTGCACGGCGGCGATCATCAGCAGCGACGGAATCGGGGCGAAATCCTTGTTGGAGTCGCGGTCCGAGAGCACGAGGAACATCACGCCCTCGTCGATGGCCGCGTCGGCTTCGGCGCACATCGCCTCGATGCGTGCGGCGAGGGCGTCCGGGCCGTCTTCGAACCGGTAAAGGCCACGGATGGTCGTGGTCGTGCGGCTGCCGGGAGCCGGGTCGATGTGCTGGATCTTGGCCAACTCGTCATTGTCGATGACCGGGAAGTCGAGCACGACCTGCCGGGCGTGCTCGGGACCCACGGACAGGAGGTTGCGCTCCGGGCCGAGGCCGAGCCTGAGCGAGGTGACAACCTCCTCGCGGATCGAGTCGAGGGGCGGGTTGGTCACCTGCGCGAACTGCTGCGTGAAATAGTCGAAGATCAGCCGCGGCCGGTCGCTGAGCACGGCGATGGGCGTGTCGGAACCCATCGCGCCCAGCGGCTCGCCGCCGGTGCGCGCCATCGGTGCGAGCAGGATGCGCACCTCCTCCTCGGTGTAGCCGAAGGTGCGCTGGCGACGAACGACGGATGCCGGCGGGTGCACGATATGTTCCCGGTCGGGCAGGTCCTTGAGGTTGATCCGACCGGCATCCAGCCAGGTGCCCCAGGGCTCGCTGGCGGCGAGTTCGGCCTTGATCTCGTCGTCTTCGATCAGCCGTCCGGCGACGGTGTCCACGAGGAACATTTTGCCGGGGCGGAGGCGGCCCTTGCGCACCACTCGGGCGGGGTCGATGTCGAGCACCCCGATCTCGCTGGCGAGCACGACGAGGCCGTCGTCGGTGATCAGGTAGCGGCCGGGGCGCAGCCCGTTGCGGTCCAGGGTCGCGCCGACGAGGGTGCCGTCGGTGAAGACGATCGCCGCCGGGCCGTCCCACGGCTCCATCAGCATGGAGTGGTACTCGTAGAACGCGCGGCGTTGCTCGTCCAGGTCGGTCTGGTTCTCCCAGGCCTCCGGCACCATCATCATCACGGCGTGCGGGAGGGAGCGCCCCGAGAGGCTCAGCAGTTCGACGACCTCGTCGAACGAGGCGGAGTCGCTGCCGCCGGGGGTGACGATCGGCAGCAGCGGGGCCAGGTCGCCGAGCAGTTCGGATTCGAGCTGGGACTGGCGCGCCTGCATCCAGTTGCGGTTGCCCTGGACCGTGTTGATCTCACCGTTGTGGGCGATCATCCGGAATGGTTGCGCGAGCGGCCACGACGGAAACGTGTTCGTGGAGTACCGGGAGTGCACGAGCGCGAGCTTCGAGACGAAGGCCGGGTCGGACAGGTCCGGGTAGAACGGCTCCAGCTGCAGCGTGGTCACCATTCCCTTGTAGACCATGGTTCGGCACGACAGCGAGGCGAAGTAGATGTCCAGTTCGCGTTCGGCACGCTTCCTCAGCCGGACGGCCTGGCGGTCCAGGGCGATGTCGCCCAGCGTCTCGCCGGTGTCGGTCGTGCGGCTGCTCTGAACGAACAGCTGCTGGATCGCGGGCATCGCTGCGCGGGCCAGGTTCCCGACCTCGTCGGGGCGAACCGGCACCTCCCGCCAGCCCAGGATGACCAGTCCCTCTTCCAGGGCAATCCGGGCGATCTGGCGCTTGATACCGCTGCGCGCGGTGGGGTTGGTCGGCAGGAACACGTTTCCGACGGCGTACCGGCCGGCGTCCGGCAGGTCGAAATCGGTGACGGAGCGCAGGAAGTCGTCGGGGATCTGGGTGATGATGCCGGCGCCGTCACCGGTTCCGGCATCGGAGCCGACGGCGCCGCGGTGCTCGAGGTTGCGCAGCGCGTCGAGGGCGAGGGTGATGATGTCGTGCCCGGCGGTGCCGCGCAGGGTGGCCACCATGGCGAGTCCGCAGGCATCGCGCTCGTCGGCGGGGTTGTACAGTCCTTGCGGCTCCGGCACACTGCTGAAGCGCGAGAAGAGGGGTGTTTGCGGCATTGGACCGTCCTCACGAAAGTAACTGGCATGTGGGGACGACGCTGGCCCGCTCAGGTGTACATGTACGCGGCGGCCCGTCATACCGGGACACAAGCCGTGGACCAGGCTGAAGGTTACCTGGGACTAGAGGCGCGAGTTGCTGGTGCTTGTGGCTGCAACGTCATCAGAATCGGCGGGGGTTGCGGCTTCATCACCGTGATCCTCTGGGTCCGAGTCAAACTCATCAGATTCTACCTCAGCGTCCGCGCCCTTCCACTCGCGACCCGGAACGTAGGGGCTGACCTCGACACCGGTGTGGCGTCGGCTCTGCACCAGGATAAGGATGATTCCGAGCAGGATGGCCGCAAACGCAGCCCAGATGTTGGTGCGAATGCCGAGGAAGACCTCACTCGGATCGACCCGGATCGATTCGAAGAAGCTGCGCCCGATGCCGTACCAGATCAGGTACACGCCGAAGGCCTTGCCCCAGCGCAGGGTGATCCTGCGCTCGAGAAGCAGGATCACGGCCACACCGAGGAAGTTCCAGATCATCTCGTAGAGGAACATGGGGTGGAAGAGGGTGCCGTCCGGCAGGCCCAGCGGGAACGCTGCATTGGAGGACTCGATCTGCAGGCCCCAGGGCAGCGTGGTCGGCAGGCCGAAGAGTTCGTGGTTGAACCAGTTGCCCAGACGGCCCAGAGCCTGGGCGACCAGCATGCCGGGAGCCAGAGCGTCGGCGAAGGACCAAAATCGAACGCCGGCGAGGCGGCAGCCGATGAACGCACCGACGGCGCCGCCGAGGAGTGCGCCGAAGATGGCGTTGCCGCCGTTCCAGATCGCGAAAACCTCCAGCGGGTTGGCGCCCGGGTAGAAGTAGTCGCCGGGGTGCGTGAACACGTGGTAGAACCGGGCGCCCACGATCCCGAGCGGTACCGCCCAGAGAATGATGTCCAGGACCACTCCCGGCTCACCACCGCGCTCGGTCAGGCGGCGGGAGGTCATCACCGTCGCAACGATGATCCCGGCCAGGATGCACAGGGCGTAGGCGTGGATGGTGAACGGTCCGAGCGTGAAGGAACTCCACTCGGGGCTGGGGCTCGGAATGCTCAGAGGAATAAACACCTGGGTACTACCTTTCATCGTGGCATCGGCCACCCGGGAGTGGCCGAACGACCGCCTCGGTCAATTTACCCTAGCTGGCGGGTCGGAGATCCCGCGCGCCGGCCGCGAGTTCACGGGCGAGGGCGGCGACGGCCGGCACTCCCCCGTCGGAGAGGGCCTTGACGAGGGCGGAACCGACGATGGCGCCATCCGCATACGCGAGGATCTCCCGGACCTGTTCCGGCGTCGAGATGCCGAGGCCCACGCAGGCGCTGGTCGAACCGGCGGCCCGCAGCCGGTCGATCAGGATGCGGGCGGCGGAATCGACGTCTCCACGGGCACCGGTGATGCCCATGGTGGACACGGCGTAGACGAAGCCTCGGCTCGCCTCCACGGCCTGCTTCAGGCGGGCGTCGGAGGAGGACGGCGCGGCCAGGAACACCCGGTCGAGACCGGTGCGCCGGCTGGCGGCGACCCAATCGGCCGAATCGTCGGGAATCAGGTCCGGCGTGATCAGGCCTGCGCCGCCCGCGGCGAGCAGGTCATCGGCGAATCGGTCCACCCCGTACTGCACGATGGGGTTCCAGTAGGTCATCACCAGCACGGGCACGTCCACCTGTGCGGTGATCGCGGCGACGGCTTCGATGCCGTGGCGCAGCCGGAAGCCGTTCGCCAGCGCCAGCTGCGTGGCCGCCTGGATGACCGGGCCGTCCATGACCGGGTCGGTGTACGGAAGGCCGAGCTCAAGGATGTCGACGCCGTTGTTGGCCAGGGCCACGGCCGCGTCGATGCTTTCGGACAGGGTGGGGAACCCGACCGGCAGGTAACCGATCAGGGCGCCGCCGCCCTCGGCACGACGGCGGGCGATGGTGGCCTCGACCGTGCCCGCGCCGGCCACCGTGGGGCCCGTCGCCGTGCCTGGTGCCGCCGAGTTGCCTGTGGATGTTGAGTTACTCATAGCTGTGCTGCGCCTTTGTCGAGCAGGTCGAAGTACCGACCCGCGGTTTCCATGTCCTTGTCGCCGCGGCCGGACAGGTTGACCAGGATGGTGGCTTCAGGGCCGAGCTGCTTTCCGAGGTCGAGGGTGCCGGCGAGGGCGTGGGCCGACTCGATGGCTGGGATGATGCCTTCGGTGCGGCTGAGCAGGCGCAGGGCGCTCATCGCCTCGTCGTCCGTGACCGGCAGGTAGGTGACCCGGCCGATGCTCGCCAGCCACGAGTGCTCCGGACCGACGCCCGGGTAGTCCAGGCCGGCAGAGATCGAGTGCGACTCCACGGTCTGGCCGTCTTCGTCCTGCAGGAGGAAGCTGCGGGCGCCGTGAAGGATGCCGGGGCGCCCCTTGGTGATCGTCGCGGCGTGCCGGAGGGTCTCCGGCCCGTCCCCGCCGGCCTCGTAACCGTAGAGGGCGACCTCGGGGTCGTCCAGGAACGCGTGGAAGATGCCCATGGCATTGGACCCTCCGCCGACGCAGGCCGTGACCGCGTCTGGCAGCCGCCCGGTGAGGTCAAGGACCTGCTGGCGGGCCTCCTCGCCGATGATCTTCTGGAAGTCGCGCACCATGGCCGGGAACGGGTGCGGCCCGGCCACGGTCCCGAAGATGTAGTTGGTGGTTTCGACGTTGGTCACCCAGTCGCGCATGGCGTCGTTGATGGCGTCCTTGAGGGTGCGCGAGCCGGTCTTGACCGCCACGACCTCGGCACCGTGCAGGCGCATCCTCGCCACGTTGTGGGCCTGCCGCTCCGTGTCGACCTCACCCATGTAGACGACGCAGTCGAGGCCGAACAGCGCGGCCGCGGTGGCGGCCGCCACACCGTGCTGCCCGGCGCCGGTCTCGGCGATCACGCGGGTCTTCCCGATCCGCCTGGTGAGCAGTGCCTGCCCCAGCACGTTGTTGATCTTGTGCGAACCGGTGTGGTTCAGGTCTTCCCGCTTGAGGATGACGCGGGCGCCGCCGGCGTGCGCGGCGAACCGCGGCACCTCGGTGATGAGGGACGGCCGACCGGTGTAGCTGCGGTGCAGTTCGGTCAGCTCGGCCGCGAACGCGGGGTCCTGACGGGCCAGTGCGTACTCGTTGGTGAGCTCGTCGAGGGCCGCGACGAGGGATTCCGGAACGAACCTCCCGCCGAATTCGCCGAAGTACGGGCCGGCCTGCGCCCGGAGGGATTCTGTTTCACGTGAGGAGGACATTCAAACCGCCAGAAATTCAGTAAGGGTGCGGATGGGGTCGCTCGTGACGAGGGCTTCGCCGACGAGCACGATGTCGGCGCCGGCCGCGCGGTAGTGCGCCACGTCCGCTGCCGTCTTGACGGCGGATTCGGCGACCCGGACAACGCCGGAGGGGATCCGGCCGGCCAGCCGGCCGAAGAGGTCCTGGTCCAGTTCGAAGGTCGTCAGGTCGCGGGCGTTCACGCCGACCAGGCTCGCACCGAT
The DNA here is from genome assembly GCA_014376815.1 of Cryobacterium sp. Classification (GTDB taxonomy): domain Bacteria; phylum Actinomycetota; class Actinomycetes; order Actinomycetales; family Microbacteriaceae; genus Cryobacterium. The sequence continues at coordinate 17,863 of JACMQV010000074.1, read as the reverse complement.
GGCGAGGGCCCGGTCGACCTCGTCGGCGCTGTGGGTTTCGACCAGGGCGGTCATGCCGAGCTGACGCACGAGGTCGTGCAGGGAGGCCAGGGTGGCCTGGTCGAGCGCAGCCACGATCAGAAGCACCATGTCCGCGCCGGCGGCCCGGGCCTCGAAGACCTGGTACGGCAGGCCGATGAAGTCCTTGCGAAGCACCGGGATCTGCACTGCCGACCGCACCTGCTCCAGGTCCGAGAGTGACCCGAGGAACTTGCGGCCCTCGGTCAGGACGCTGATCGCGCTGGCGCCGCCGAATTCGTAGGACACGGCGAGTGCCGCCGGGTCGGAGATCTCGGCCAGGGTCCCCCGGGAGGGACTGGCACGCTTGACCTCGGCGATGATCTTGACGCGTTGCGCGGGGGCAAGCACCGACAGAGCGTCGATGGCGGGCGCCCGGGCGAGGGCCTCCGCCTGCACGACGTCGAAGGAACGGATGGCCCGACGCGCCTCCGCGTCGGCGACCGCCCCGGCTAGAAGGTCAGACAGCACTCGACTAGTGACCCTGGTGCGAGGACTCGTGGTCGGCGGCGCCGTAGCCGACCTTGGAGAGCACCCAGCCGGTGAGCAGACCCGCCACCAGGAGACCCACGGATGCCCAGACGAGCCACGGCACGACGAGGAAGAACGCGACGGTCCCGATCGCGATGGCCAGCAGCATGATGGTCACGGCGGTCCAGGCGGCGATCGAATGGCCTTCGCCAGGGTCTACCGATTCGAAGCTCATGGTTCTCCTTTTATGCGTTGACGGGCAAAGTAAGTCTAGCGGCCTCAGGGTTCCCCGGCCTTCTCGCGCGGCGCCCCTGGCCGGGATTATGGTCTCGATTGGCACCGGGGTTCAGCGCTGGGCGGTCGGGTCTTCTCCACGGCTCAGACCGTCCCAGTCGTCGACCGCGTCGTGCTCGGTGTCGGCGTCGTCGCCGAGGGCCGCGGCATCCGTCACGCCGGGAGAACCGGCCGGGGCGAACCGCACGGCCTGGTAGCGGGTCGTCGGGCCGGGCCAGCGTCGGGCGGTGACCAGCAGGCTGACGCCGATCGCGGCCATCAGAACGCCGGCGAGCAGCGCCAGGTACGGCCACGGTGTCAGGGCCGCGGAGACCACCCCGTCCAGGACGGACTCCTTGCCGGAGACCCCGGTGACCTTGGTGATGGCGCCGGCGCTGGCCGCAGCCGGATCGCCGACGGCGAGGAACGCGGCCAGGAACACGGAGAAGCCGAGGAGGACCTCCAGGAGACCCAGAATGACGCGGATCACCGGGCCGGCGATCGTGAGAGCGCCGGCGAGGGCGATTCCGGCCATGGCCAGCGCGGTGAGGGCGGGTGAGGCGGTCGCACCCGTCACCTCGAGGCTCTGCCGGGCCGTGCCGGACTGCGCGACCACGGCGTTCACCCAGGTCTGGGTCCAGGCCAGCAGGGCCAGGCCGCTGGCCAGCAGCACGACCAGGATGTGGGCGAGCTTGAGGCGACGCGCGGCCGCCACCTAGCGCACCCTCTTCATCGCGTTGGCCACGGCCACGGCCCGGAGGGGGGCCGCCGCCTTGTTCTGCGATTCCTGGTATTCGGATGCCGGGTCGGAATCGGCGACGAGGCCCCCGCCGGACTGCACCCGCGCGACACCGTTCATGATGGTGGCTGTGCGGATGGCGATGGCGAGGTCCGCGTCGCCGGCGAAACCGAAGTAGCCGACCACTCCCCCGTACACGCCGCGCTGGGCCGGCTCGAGTTCGTCGATGATCTCCAGCGCCCGAGGTTTGGGCGCCCCGGAGAGGGTGCCGGCCGGGAAGGTGGCCCGGAACACGTCGATCGCCGATCGGTTGGGCAGCAGGTTGCCCTCGACGGAGGAGACGAGGTGCATGATGTGGCTGAAGCGTTCGATCCGCATGAACTCGGTGACCTCCACCGAGCCGGCGGCGCACACCTTGAGCAGGTCGTTGCGTGCCAGGTCGACGAGCATCAGGTGTTCGGCGCGTTCCTTCGGGTCCCCGGCCAGTTCGGTCTCGAACGCGGCATCGGCGTCCGGGGTCGACCCGCGGGGCTTCGAACCGGCGATGGGGTGTGTGAAGACCCGGTCGTTCTGCACCTTGACGAGCGCCTCCGGGGAGGACCCCACGATCCAGTAGGTCTCCCCGGCCGGTGACTCCAGGCTGAGCAGGTACATGTACGGGGACGGGTTGAGGCTGCGCAGCACCCGGTACACGTCGATCGGGTCGGCCGTGCATTCCTGGTCGAACCGTTGCGAGATGACGACCTGGAACACGTCGCCGGCGACGATGTGGTCCTTGGCGACGTCGACGGAGGCGAGGAAGTCCTCCCGCTTCGTGCGGTTGACGGGGCTCGCCGGAGTGGAGAGGTCCACCTCGGCGAGCCAGGCCTCCGAGGGCTCGGCCAGCCGGGCCTGCAGGGCATCCAGCCGGTCCTGCGCCGACACCCACAACACGTCAGGGGCGTCGAGCCCGTCGTTGAGCACGTTGGCGATCAACTGCACGGTGCCGTACTTGTGGTCGATCACGACAAGGTCGGCCACGAAGCTGAAAGCCTGGCCCGGTACCTCGTAGTCGGCGGGTGGGCGGTCGGGCAGGCGTTCGATCTGCCGGATCGCCTCCCAGCCGATGAAGCCGACCAGGCCGCCGGTGAGCGGCGGGTGACCGGGCATCCTCGGGGTCTCCCAGCGGGCGTGGAGCGCTGCCAGTGCCGCCAGCGGTCCGAGGTCGACGGCGTCGCCGAGCGCTCGGGCGGCCGACATGCCGTAGTCGAGCCAGCGGGTCTCGTCGCCCTGCTGGGTGAGCACGCCGAAAGAGGACACCCCCACGAAGGAGAACCGCGACCAGATGCCGCCCTGCTCCGCCGACTCGAGCAGGAAACTGCCCGGCCGGCCGGCGGCCAGCTTGCGGTAGGTGCCGACGGGGGTTTCCCCGTCGGCGAACAGCTCGCGCACCACGGGGATCACGCGGTGCGCGGCCAGCAGGGCGGCGAACTGCTCCGGCGTGGTGGACGCGGCGGCGGAACCGGCGGGGCTGGTGTCATCCGTTGCCATGGTCATTCCTTCGGCTCTCGGCGTTTTCGGTGGGTCCGGTCTCGACCGGCCCGGCGTCCGGGATCGGGCGGGCGCCGGCCACGACCTCGATGCCCCGGCCCAGGAAGCAGGTGCGGGTGCCGGTGTGGCAGGCCGCCCCGACCTGGTCGACCTGCACGAGGATGGTGTCGGCGTCGCAGTCCAGCGCGGCGGACTTCACGTACTGGCCGTGGCCGGAGGTGTCGCCCTTGCGCCAGTACTCCTGGCGGCTGCGGGACCAGAACGTCACGCGTCCCTCGGTGAGGGTGCGTCGCATGGCCTCCCGGTTCATCCAGCCGAGCATGAGCACCTCGCCGGTGTCCCACTGCTGCACCACGGCCGGCAACAACCCGTCGGAGTTGAAGACGGCGCGCAGAAGGGCCTCGTCCGGGGTGGAGAGCTGGGGAATGGAGGACTGGTCGGTCATAGCGGGGCCGTTTCGGATCGGGTGCGGCGGGGCATGTCAGCGCACCGGCATTCCGGCGTGCCGCAGCTCGCCCTTGACGTCGCCGATGGTCAGCTGGCCGCTGTGGAACACGGATGCGGCGAGCACGGCGTCCGCCCCCGCCGCGATGGCCGGCGGGAAGTCCTCGACCTTGCCGGCCCCGCCCGACGCGATCACGGGGACGGTGCTCAGCTCCCGCATCAGCGTGATCAGTTCGAGGTCGAACCCTGCCTTGGTGCCGTCGGCGTCGATGGAGTTCACGAGCAGTTCGCCCACGCCCAGCTCGATGGCCATGCGGGCCCAGGCGAGGGCGTCCAGGTCGGTCTCGGTGCGGCCCCCGTGGGTGGTGACCAGGAAACCGGACTCCGTGCGCCCGCTGCGCTTGACGTCCAGGGAGAGCACGAGAACCTGGGAGCCGAACCGGTCGGCGATCTCGCCGATCAGGGCCGGCCGCCTGATCGCGGCGCTGTTGACTCCGACCTTGTCGGCGCCGCTGGCCTGCAGGCGCGACACGTCTTCGACGCTGCGAATGCCGCCGCCGACGGTGAGCGGGATGAAGACCTGCTCCGCGGTGGCGCGCACCACGTCGTAGGTGGTGGCGCGATTGTCGACGGTTGCGGTCACGTCGAGGAAGGTGAGTTCGTCGGCGCCCTGCTCGTAGTAGCGGCGGGCGAGTTCGACCGGGTCGCCGGCATCACGCAGGTTCTGGAAGTTCACACCCTTCACCACCCGGCCGTCGGCCACGTCGAGGCAGGGAATCACCCGAACCGAAAGAGTCACGATGTCTTCTCCATTACCGTTCTCGCCGTCTCCGGGTCAGAGGCGGGCGTTGTGGATGGCGCTGATCAGGATGGCCCGCGCGCCCAACTCGTAGAGGGCGTCCATGACGTGATTCGTGTTCAGGCGCGGGATCATCACCCGCACGGCGACCCATTCCGGGTCGTGCAGGGAGGACACGGTGGGCGACTCGATGCCGGGCGCCAGGAGGCAGGCGTCGTCGAGGAGGGTCAGCGGGATGTCGTAGTCCATCAGCACGTACTGGCGCGCGACGAGCACGCCCTGGAGCCGGCGCAGCAGGGTGGCGATGCCGGGCTGGTCGTTCTCCGAGCTGATCAGCACGGCGGTGGATTGCAGGATGACCGGGCCGAAGATCTCCAGGCCGGCCTTGCGCAGGGTGGTGCCGGTGGAGACCACGTCGGCGACGGCATCCGCGACGCCCAGCTGCACGGCGGACTCGACGGCGCCGTCGAGGGGAACCAGGTGCACCTCGACGTCGTGCCCGGCGAGGAAGGTCTCGACCAGGCCCGGGTAGCTCGTGGCGACGCGCAGGCCGGACAGGTCGGCCAGGGTGCTGAACCGGCCGGCCGGTCCGGCGAAGCGGAAGGTGGAGTCGCCGAAGTCGAGGCTGGCGATCTCCTGGGCGGTGGAGCGCGAGTCGAGCAGCAGGTCGCGGCCCGTGATGCCCACGTCGAGGGCGCCGGAGCCGACATAGGTCGCGATGTCCCGCGGGCGCAGGTAGAAGAACTCGACGTCGTTCAGCGGGTCGGAGACCACGAGGTCGCGCGGGTCGCGGCGACCGGTGTAGCCCGCCTCGAACAGCATCTGCGCGGCGGTTTCGGACAGCGAGCCCTTGTTGGGCACGGCAATTCTCAGCATTTGGGCACTCTCTGCGTATGGGAAACGGCGCGGATCAAAAACGGTGGGCTGCTACAGGTGCCGGTAGACGTCGGCGGGGGTGAGGCCCTTCGCCAGCATCATGACCTGCACGTGGTACAGCAGCTGGCTCATCTCCGCGGCCGTCTCGTCGTCGCTTTGGAATTCGGCGGCCATCCACACTTCGGCTGCTTCCTCCACGATCTTCTTGCCGATGGCATGCACGCCGGCATCGAGCTCGCGCACAGTCCCCGAGCCCTCCGGCCGAGTCCGGGCTTTGTCGCTCAGTTCAGCAAACAGGTCGTCGAAAGTTTTCACTTGTCTAGGGTACTAGTGCGCGTGCCGGTGTTCGTTCGCGGCGGCGCGCAGCAGGGCGATCTGCCGGGCTGGGTCAGGCGAATTGAACACGCTGGACCCGGCCACGAACGTGTTCGCTCCCGCCTCGGCGGCGATCACGATCGTCTCCTCCGTGATTCCGCCGTCGACCTGCAGCCAGACGTCCAGGCCGGTCTTGTCGACGGCCTCCGAGAGGGTGCGGAGCTTGCGCATCGTCGACGGCATGAAGCTCTGCCCGCCGAAACCCGGTTCCACGGTCATGATCAGCACCTGGTCGAACTCCGGCAGCAGTTCGAGGTAGGGCTCGACGGCCGTGCCCGGCTTGAGGGCGATGCCGGCGCGGGCGCCGATCTGGCGGAGCTTGCGCGCCAGCCCCACCGGGTTGGTGGTCGCCTCGGCGTGGAACGTGACCGAGAACGCGCCGGCCTCCGCGTAGCCGGGAGCCCAGCGTTCCGGGTTCTCAATCATCAGGTGCAGGTCGAACGGCAGCGGGGACACCTGTGCCAGCCGGTCGACCACGGGCGGACCGAAGGTCAGGTTGGGAACGAAATGGTTGTCCATGATGTCCACGTGCACGAGGTCGGCCGTGCGGATGCGGCCCAGGTCACGTTCGAGATTGGCGAAGTCGGCGGCGAGGATGCTGGGGTTAATCCGGGTGACCATGCGCCCACCCTACTTTGTGCGCTCGAGCAGCGTGATGAACATGGCATCGGTGCCGTGCCGGTGCGGCCAGAGTTGCACGCTCCGGCCGTCGCCGGGGAGGTCGAGCCCGGCGCTGCTCAGTCCCTGCAGCACGGCCGCCGTGTCGAGGGTGCGCACCCGGTCGCCCCATTTCTTGAGCGCGGACGCCACGATCCCGCGGGTTTCCGCGATGTGCGGCGAGCAGGTGACGTACGCGAGGATGCCACCGGGCTTGAGCGCGCCCAGGGCGGCGTCGATCAGGCCGGACTGCAGGTCGGACAGCTCGGCGACGTCCTTGGGCTGCTTGCGCCAGCGCGCTTCCGGCCGCCGACGCAGCGCGCCGAGCCCGGTGCAGGGAGCGTCGAGCAGGATGCGGTCGAATTCTTCGGGATGCGCTTCGCCGAAGGACGTGCCGTCCTGTTCCCAGACCGGCACCTCCGCCGGAACGGCGGCCAAAGCCTTCCGCACCAGTGTGGCCCGGGCCGGGACGAGTTCGTTGGCGACGAGGTGGGCTCCCCCGGCCAGCGCCTCGGCGGCGAGCAGCGCGGCCTTGCCCCCGGGGCCGGCGCAGAGGTCCAGCCAGCGCTCCCCGGGTGTGATCGGCCGGGCCCGGCTGAGGGTGAGGGCGGCCAGCTGGGATCCCTCGTCCTGCACCCGGATGCGGCCGTCGCTGGCCTGCATCAGGTGCAGCGGGTCGCCGCCGGCGAGCACGAAACCGGTCGGTGAGAACGCGTTGGTGACGCCGAGACCGTCGGTGTCTTCCGTGTTGCTGAGGCCGGGCAGGGTGACCATGTTGACCTTGGGTGCGGCGTTGTCGGCGATCAGGAGGTCTTCCAGCTCGGCTTCGCGCTTCTCGAGGCGCAGGGACTGGCGGAACGCCCGCACCACCCACACCGGGTGCGAGTGCAGGGCGGCGAGCCGGTCGTCCTCGCTGGTCGCTCCGGACAGGACGCGGTCGCGCCACTCCTCGGCGCTGGAGCGGGAGATGGTTCGCAGCACCCCGTTGGTGAAACCGGTGGCCGCGCGGGACCCGACCTGACGGGCCAGTTCGACGGACTCGTTGACGGCCGCGTGGGTGGCCACCCGGGTGGCGAGCAGCTGGTGCGCACCCAGGCGCAGCACGTCGAGGATGGCCGGGTCGATCGCGGTGACCGGGCGACCGGCGGCCTCGGCGATCACCCGATCGTAGAACCCCTGCATCCGCAGGGTTCCGTAGGTCAGCTCCGTGGCCAGGGCGGCATCCGCCGTGTTCAGGGCGGCCCGTTTGATGCGGGTGGGCAGCAGCAGGTTGGCGTAGGCGTCGGATTCCCGCACGGCGGCGATCACCTCGTAGGCGACCCGGCGGGCGGGCTGCACGACATCGGGTTGACGCTGCTCCCGCCGGCGCTCCTGCTGTCGGGGTTCCGGCCTCCGGCCCCGGGTCTGCTCGTCGCTCATGAGGCGACCAACTCCGTCGCCGCCACGCCACGCCACCAGTCGACTGCCTTCATCTGCTTCTTTCCGGCCGGTTGCACGGTGACCAGCTCAAGGGGCTCGGTCCCCGTTCCAATCAGCACTTTCTTGTCGATCTCTCGGATCAGGCCAGCCGGTTGCGGCTGGGCCCCATTGGTGGGGGCGACCTCGAGAAGTTTGAGCCGGGCATCGGCGACCTCGGTGAAGGCGCCGGGCTCCGGGGTGACGCCACGCACACGGCTGTACACGTCCCGCGCCGATGCGGACCAGTCGATGCGGGCATCCGCGAGGGTGAGTTTGGGGGCGAGGGTGGTCTCGCCGCTCTGGGTCACCGACGAGGCGGCGCCGGCCGCGAGGTCATCGATCACACGCAGCAGCAGCCGCGCGCCACTCTCGCTGAGGCTCTCGAGCAGGCTCCCGGAGGTGTCATCCGCGGCGATCGCCTCGGAGGACTGGGCGAAGACCGGCCCGGCGTCGAGTTCGGGCACCAGCTGGAACACGGCGGCGCCGGTTCGCTCGTCGCCGGCGATGACGGCGTGCTGCACGGGGGCCGCGCCGCGCCAGCGCGGCAGCAGGGAGAAGTGCAGGTTGATCCACCCCAGTCTCGGCACCGACAGCAGCGGCTCGCGAACGAGTCCGCCGTAGGCCACGATCACCCCGAGATCGGGTCGCAGGGCGGCGATCTCGTCGGTCGAGGCCTGGTCGAGACGGTTCGTCTTCAGCAGGTGCAGCCCGCGCTCCTCGGCGCCCTGTGCCACGGGCGAGGGGGTGAGCAGGCGTGTGCGGCCGAGCGGGGCGTCCGCGCGGGTGATGACGGCCGCGATGTCGTGGCGGGAATCGTTCAGCAGCATCAGGCTGGGCACGGCCGCCTGGGGCGTGCCGGCGAAGACGAGTTTCATTTAGAGCAGCTCCGGGTCGTCGAATCGTACTTTGAGTGTAGGCGCGGGACGGAATGCGGCTCCCTTGGGCCGTCGGCGCCGGGCCGCGTTGCGCACGATGGCGGCTTTGAGGAGCCGGGCCACGTCGTCGCCGGTGCTGCCATAAGCGAAGCGAACGATGGCGCGCACGAGCGGCTCCTCCGTCGTGACCGGGCCGAGAACGTCCACGCCGTCCATCGCGGCCAGGTCCACCACCGCTCCGGCGACGTCCGCGGCGGTGCCGGTGACGGATGCGACCCGCACCGCGGGCGGGAACCTCAGCTGCCGCCGGTCGTGCAGTTCGTCCGCGGCCAGGGCCTCGGGCTGCCAGTTGTTCAGCGCCCGCGCCAGGACCCCGCCGACGCCGACCAGGATCACCGGGGCTCCCGGGCCCGCGAGGGCGGCGGCGTTGGACCACCAGCGCAGGCAGTCCCCCCCCACGCGCAGCGACTCCCGGGCCAGCATCCGTTCACCGTCGAGCAACAGGATGGCGCGGTACCCGCCGGTCGGGATGGGTTCGGCGCCGCGAGTGGCGATCACGAGGGCCGGTTCGGCGCCCAGCTGCTGCAACGGATGCTCGCCGTCCGCGATGATGACCCTGGCGCCGGGGAACGCCCGGCCGAGTTCCTCGGCGGTGCGCCCGGTGCCCAGCGTGACCACCCGCAGGCTCCGGCCCTCGCAGTGAACGCAGGCCCAATCGGCGGCGAGGGCGCCGCACCAGCGGCAGGACGGGGTGGACGTCGCCGACGCCAGGCCGAGCGGACCCTGGCATTTCGTGCACCGGGCGGACTTCTTGCAGCTCTGGCAGGCGAGCATCGGCGCGTAGCCGGGGCTGGCCACCTGCACCAGGACTGGGCCGTGCTTGACGGCCTCCTTGGCGGCCAGCCATGCCGCCGTGGGGATTCGGGCTGCCCGCGCCTGCTGGTCCGGTTCCGACTGGAAGTCGGTGGGGATCACCCGGGGATGCCGGTTCCGGGCAGGATGCACCTCGGTCAGCCAGCCGATTTCGACCAGGCGCTGCACCTCCACGGTGCGGGAGTGGCCCAGGAACACGAGGGCGCAGTCGGCCTGCCCCTGGCGCACGAGGGCGGCGTCGCGGGCGTGCACGTACGGGCTGAGCGGTTCGCTGTGCAGCGGGTCGCCATCGTCCCAGAGCGCGATCAGGCCGAGTTCATGGGCGGGCGCGTAGACCGCGGACCGGTTTCCGAGCACGATGCGCGGTGCCGGCGTGAGGCAGGCCAGGAATGCCCGGTACCGGTCCGGGTTCGGCTGGCGTGCGTCGACGCGGCTGACCGAGCCGACCGGGGCCAGCAGGTCGAGGGCGGCCTGCACCTGGTCCTGGTCCCGGTAATCCGGAACGACGAGCACACTGCTGCGCCCGGCGGCCAGGGTGGCCACGGCCAGTTCCGCCATGGTCTGCGCCCAGATCCCGATCGTGCGCCCGTCCGGCAGCGGCACGAGATCGGGCACGGCGGCCACGCAGAGACGCTGCCGGCCCAGGACCGGGACGAGCAGCGAGTCCGTGGGGTAGTCGCTGAAGAACGTGGCGGCCGCCGCATCCGCAGCCGCTGATGTCGCGGCGTGGCCCGGCACGGACCCAGCGTCCGCCGCCGTGCGCGCGGCAAGCCAGGCCTTCTCCACCCGTACCTGCCGGGGCGGCACAGCGAGACGGATGATGTCGCTCGCGTTCCCGGCGGGCCGGTCGGCCAGGCGCCTGGCCAGCAGCCAGACCGCCGGGGTCAGCACCGGGGCGGCGGAGACCACGCCGTCGATGGGGCTGAGCGCGCCAACGAACTCGGACTCGGCCGCGGCCGGTGTCGTGTCGGGGGTTCCCAGCACCTCGATCAGATATCCCTCGGCGACGCGGCCGGCCGAGCGCAGGGGGACCTTGACCCGCACGCCGGGACGGGCGAGGTCGGCGAGTTCCGCCGGAATGCTGTAGTCGAACAGGTGGTCGAGCTGGGGAAGGGGCGAGTCGATCAGCACGCGTGCCACGAGGCCGGCGCGGGTCACCGTCAGCGTCCCTGTCGTCGGTGCCGCTCCGGCCGGTTCACGGCGGGCCGGCGGGTCACAGCCGGGCTGCGCTTCGCAGGTCGTCGACGCGGTCGAGTCGCTCCCAGGTGAAGTCGGGCAGTTCCCGGCCGAAATGGCCGTAGGCGGCGGTCTGCAGGTAGATCGGCCGCAGCAGGTCGAGGGACTGGATGATCGCGGCGGGGCGGAGGTCGAAGACCTCGCGGATGGCGGCGGTGATGTCGCCGTCCGGGAGAGTCCCGGTGCCGAAGGTCTCCACGTACAGCCCGACCGGGGAAGCCTTGCCGATCGCGTAGGCGACCTGGATTTCGAGTCGCTCGGCCAGTCCGGCGGCCACGGCATTCTTCGCGACCCAGCGCATGGCATAGGCGGCGGACCGGTCGACCTTCGAGGGGTCCTTACCGCTGAACGCTCCCCCGCCGTGCCGGCTGGATCCGCCGTAGGTGTCGATGATGATCTTGCGGCCGGTGAGTCCGGCATCCCCCTGGGGGCCGCCGATCTCGAAGCGGCCGGTCGGGTTGATCAACATCTTCAGGTCGCGGGAGTCAAGCTCGACCCGGGCGAGGACCGGCCGGATGACGAGCTCCTCGACCTCGGCGCGCAGCCGCTCGTTGGAGACTGACGGTGAGTGCTGCGTGGAGAGCACGACGGTCTGCACGGTGCGGGGCGTGATGCCGTCGTAGCCGATGGTGACCTGGGTCTTGCCGTCGGGCCGGAGGTAGTCGAGTTCCCCGGACTTGCGCACCTCGGCCAGTCGTTCCGCGAGGCGGTGGGCTATCCAGATCGGGATCGGCATCAGTTCGGGCGTCTCGCGGGTGGCGTAGCCGAACATGATGCCCTGGTCGCCGGCGCCCTGGCGGTCGAAGTCCTCGACGCTCGACTCCTCCCGGCGCTCGAAGGCGTTGTCGACTCCCTGCGCGATGTCGGGAGACTGCCCGCCGATGGAGATCTCCACGCCGCAGGAACGGCCGTCGAACCAGACGTCCGACGAGTCGTAGCCGATGTCGGTGATGCACTTGCGCACGATGGAGGGGATCTCGACGTAGGCCTCGGTCGTGACCTCGCCCGCCACGTGCACGAGGCCGGTCGTGACGAGGGTCTCGACCGCGACGCGGCTGTTCGGGTCCTCAGCGAGGAGGGCGTCGAGGATGCTGTCGGAGATCTGGTCGCAGATCTTGTCGGGGTGACCCTCGGTGACTGATTCCGAGGTGAAGAGGCGAAGATCGCTCATCTGGCCCGTCTCTGTTGGTGAACAACGTGTTGGAAGTGAACATGGTGACAATGAACGCGGCCGGGAACCGGATGCGAGGGCAAGCCCCAGCCGACGGGCCCTGGAGACTCCGGCGTCACAGGTGACCGGGCACCCCGCGATCGGATGGCCCGGCTGGGCTAACTGATCAGGTCCAGGATGTGCCCAGCCACCGACATTTTGGTTCCGGAGGCCTCACACACTATATCTCCGCGGCGGTCGAGGACCCTGACCTCGTTATGGTCCGAGGCGAACCCCTCCGACCACCCCACGCGGTTGACCACCAGGAAGTCGCAACCCTTGCGGGCCATCTTGGCGCGGCCCAGGGCGAGTAGCCGGTCGGGGTCGGTCTCGGTCTCGGCGGCGAAGCCGACCAGACCCTGGCCGGGTGCCTTCCGGGCCGCGAGCCCGGCGAGGATGTCCGGGTTGCGGGTGAGCTCCAGCAGCAGCGAGTCGCCCGTGTCGTCCTTCTTGATCTTGTCGGCGCGCACGGTCACCGGCCGGTAGTCCGCCACCGCGGCGGCCATGATCACGACGTCGGCGCCGACGGCGGCCTCGGTGACGGCCCGTTCGAGGTCGAGCGCGGAATTCACCGGCCGCAGATCCACCGTGGTGGGGGCCGGGACCTCCAGATTGGCCGCGATCAGGATCACGCTGGCTCCCCGCGCCGCAGCGGCCTCGGCCAGGGCTACGCCCTGCTTCCCGCTGGAGCGGTTACCGAGGAAACGCACGGGGTCTAGTGGCTCCCGGGTTCCACCGGCGGTGATCACGATGCGTTTTCCCGCAAGGTCGGACGACGCGCGGCCGTTCTCGGCTGCGGCGAGGGCGGCCAGGGCCGCGGCGACGATCGTGTCCGGTTCGGCCATCCGGCCGGCCCCGGAGTCGGAGCCGGTGAGCTGGCCGACACCCGGCCCGACGATGGTGACGCCGCGTGCACGCAGGGTGGCGATGTTGGCGACGGTGGCCGCGTTGTTCCACATTTCCGTGTGCATGGCCGGCGCGATCACGACCGGGGCGGTGCTGGCCAGGATGGTGTTGCCGAGAAGGTCGTCGGCGAGTCCGGCCGCGAGCTTCGCGATGCTGTTGGCGGTGGCCGGTGCCACGACGATCAGGTCGGCGGACTGCCCGATCGCCACGTGCCGCACCTCGGCCACACCTTCATACAGGTCGGTGTGCACCGGGTTGCGGGAGATCGCCTCCAGGGTGGGCTTGCCCACGAAGCGCAGGGCCGCCGGCGTTGCGACAACCTGCACGGTGTCCCCGCGCAACACAAAAGCGCGCACGACGTTGACGGCCTTATAGGCAGCGATACCGCCGGTTATCCCGACGACGATCGTGCGACCCGACGACATCCCGCGCGCTCTGGCTGCGAGCGTGTTACTCGACGATGGGGCGGGAGACGAGCTTGTCCTCGTTGATCTCGCGCAGGGCGACGGACAGCGGCTTGTCATCCACGGTCGAGTCGACGAGCGGGCCGACGTTGTCGAAGAGACTGCCTTCGTGCAGATCCGCGTAGTAGTCGTTGATCTGACGTGCGCGCTTGGAGGCGAAGACGACGAGGGCGTACTTGGAGTCGACCTTGGTCAGCAGGTCGTCGATGGGCGGGTCAATGATGCCAGTGAGCTTGGTGGCCATTGGTGTCACTCCTTCAGAGCGGTTCGTGCTGCGAAACGTTGCAGCTTAGGGCAGGTAGTCCAGGTGATCGCGTGAGTCACGCGGCGTGAGACTCACGACAAAACGGGCGCTATGGCAGCGACGGTGCCTTGCGCAGATTCAACAAGTCTACGACCTCACGGGCGGCCTCGGCCACGTCATGGTTCACGACACGGAAATCAAACTCTCCCTGAGCGGCCAATTCGAGCTTGGCGGTCTCCAGCCGGCGGGTCTGTTCGGCTGCGCTTTCGGTGTCCCGGCCGATGAGTCGGCGCACCAGTTCGTCCCAGGTGGGCGGCAGCAGGAACACCAGCCGGGCCTCCGGCATCGCCCGGCGAACGGCGCGGGCGCCCTGGATGTCGATCTCGAGGAGCACGCTGTGGCCGCGGCGGAGGGCATCGTCGACCGGTCCGCGCGGAGTGCCGTACCGGTAGGCGTTGTGCACGGTGGCCCATTCGAGCAGTTCCCCGGCGCTGACCATGCGGTCGAACTCGGCGTCATCGACGAAGTAGTAGCTCACGCCCTCGGTCTCACCGGGGCGGGGCGCCCTCGTGGTCGCGGACACCGAGAGGTGCACGTCCGGGTAATACTGGCGGATGTGCGCGGCAACGGTTCCCTTGCCGACCGCGGTCGGTCCGGCGAGAACGACCAGGCGGGCGGCGGATTCCCCACGCCGGGACGTGGTGCGCAGGGTGAGGAAATCTCCCAGCCGGGCGAGTTGATGCTTGCCGAGGCCGCCCAGGCGCTTCGAGAGCGAGATCTCGAGCTTCTCCATGATGCGGTGCATCTTGGTCACGCCGATGGCCGGGATGCTCACCAGGAACTCGGTCACCCGCAGTCGGCCTTCGATGCCGTCAGGACTCTCGTTGGCGGCGGCGAGCACCTCGAGCGCCGAACGTTTTCCCTGGGCGATCTCTGATTTGACGGCGGCGCGCGCTCGGCGGGCCGCGACGGCTGCGCGCGAGGCCGCAACCCGGTCGACGTCGGGTGGGGTAGGGCGTTTCTCAGCCACGGGCCGCTCCAGCTTCAACTACTCGGCGCGCAATCGTCTCCGTGATCCGGTCGGGGCCGACCGATAAAACGCTACGCGATTCACTCACGATAACGCCTTGAGCGTACCCCCCGTACAAGATCCTCATTTTCGACACCTCCGCGCCCTGGTGGCCGAAGCCCGGGGCCAGTATGGGCGTGAGCCCGGTGGCGGGGGCTGACGAGAGGTCAAGGCCGAACGTGGCCAGGTCCAGGGTCGCCCCGAGCACGACCCCGAACGACCCGAGCGCGGTGGCATTCCCCGCATTCCGCTGGGCGACGTCGTCGAAAATCGCCCGCGCGACGGTGGCGCCCGCCTGCGGTCCGTCGACCACTACGGCTCGCTGGATGGCCGCCGCTTCCGGGTTCGAGGTCGCAGCGAGCAGGAAGAGACCCTTCCCGGTCTCGCCGGCCAGGTGGAAGACCTCCGCGAGCGATCCGACGCCCATGTAGGCGTTCACGGTGATGGCGTCGACCTCGAGGGCGGAACCGGGGCTGAGCCATGCCTGCCCGTAGGCCTCGACGCTGGTGCCCAGGTCGCCGCGTTTGACGTCGGCGATCACGAGCAGGCCGGCCTCACGGGCATCCGCCAGGACGCGTTCGAGCGCGAGGTAGCCGGCGGCGCCGAACCGCTCGTAGAAAGCCACCTGCGGCTTCACCAGGCCCACCTGCCCGGCGGAGGCCGCCACGACCTGGCGGCCGAACGACTCGGCCCCCGCGGCCGTGTCCGGCAGCCCCCAGTCCCTCAGCAGCCAGGCGTGCGGGTCGATGCCGACGCACAGCTGGCCCCACCGGGAGAAGGCCTGGCCGAGCCGGTCGCCGAACGTTGCCGGAACGATCGCGACGTCTCCCCCGTTCACAGCGCGTTGGTCCGAACGGTGGCGTACTCCTGCAGCGAGGTCACCTCGAAGCCGCCTCGAATCGCGTCGATGGAGGCCACGGCGGCGCTGAGCTCGGCGATCGTCGTGAACAGCGGAAGGTCCGCGGCGACCGCGGCCGCGCGAATCTCGTAGCCGTCGGCGCGGGCTGTGCGACCCCCGGGCGTGTTGATCACGATCTGCACCTCTTCGCGGCGAATCAGTTCCACGATCGACACGTCGGACTCGTCGGCCTTCTCGCTGAACTTGGTCACGATGCTGGCCCGGATGCCGTTCCGCTGCAGGACCTCGGCGGTCCCCTCCGTGGCGGTGATGGAGTAGCCCAGCTGCTGCAGGCGCAGCATCGGCAGGATGATGGCGCGCTTGTCCCGGTCGGAGACGGACACGAAGACCGTCCCCGTGAGCGGGATTCCGCCGTAGGCGGCCAGCTGGCTCTTGGCGAAGGCCCGGGGGAAGTCGCGGTCGATCCCCATCACCTCGCCGGTCGAGCGCATCTCCGGGCCGAGCACGGAGTCCACGACGAGGCCCTCCGGGGTGCGGAACCGGTTGAAGGGCAGCACGGCCTCCTTGACGGCGACCGGGGCATCCATCGGCACCCGGGAGCCGTCGATCAGAGGCAGCTTGCCCTCCGCCTTCAGCTCGGCGATGGTCTTGCCCACCATGATCAGCGCGGCGGCCTTGGCCAGGGTGATGCCCAGCGCCTTGGCCACGAACGGGACCGTGCGTGAGGCGCGGGGGTTCGCTTCGAGCACGTAGAGCACGCCGGCGCCGATGGCGAATTGCACGTTCAGCAGGCCGCGTACGCCGATGCCGCGGGCGATGCCGAGCGTCGCCTCACGCACCCGGTCGATTTCCGCCCGCCCGAGCGTGACGGGAGGCAGGGTGCAACTCGAGTCGCCGGAGTGGATTCCCGCCTCCTCGATGTGCTCCATCACGCCGCCGATGTAGAGCTCGGTGCCGTCGTAGATGGCGTCCACGTCGATTTCGATCGCGTCGTCGAGGAAGCGGTCCACGAGCAGCGGATGCGACGGGCCGATGATGCCCTGTCCGCTCATCCGGGTGAAGTAGTCCGCCAGCGACACGGAGTCGTAGACGATTTCCATGCCGCGCCCGCCGAGCACGTAGCTCGGGCGCACCAGCACGGGGTAGCCGATCTCCTCGGCTACGACGACGGCCCCGGCGTAGTCGATCGCGACCCCGTTGCGGGGCGCGAGCAGGCCGGCCTGGTCGAGGATGCCGGAGAACAACCCGCGCTCTTCGGCCAGATCGATGGCCTCCGGGGTGGTGCCCAGGATGGGGATGCCCTCAGCCTCGAGGCCCTTCGCGAGCCCGAGCGCGGTCTGGCCGCCGAGCTGCACGACGACGCCGACGAGTTCGCCGCTCTGGCTTTCGGCGTGGATGACCTCGAGCACGTCCTCCAGGGTGAGCGGCTCGAAGTACAACCGGTCGGAGGTGTCGTAGTCGGTCGAGACCGTCTCCGGGTTGCAGTTGATCATGATCGTTTCATAACCGGCCTCGGTCAGGGCGAAGGAGGCGTGCACGCAGGAGTAGTCGAACTCGACGCCCTGGCCGATCCGGTTCGGGCCGGAGCCGAGGATGACGACCTTCTTGCGGTCGCTGGGCACGACCTCGGTTTCCTGGTCGTAGCTGGAGTAGTGGTACGGCGTGAGCGCCGGGAACTCCCCCGCGCAGGTGTCGACCGTCTTGAACACCGGGCGCACCCCGAGGATGTGCCGGACCTTCCGCACATCCGCCTCACCGAATCCGCGCAGCTCGCCGATCTGGGCGTCGGAGAAGCCGTGGTCCTTGGCCCGGCGGAGGATGTCGGTGTCGAGCCGCTCCGAGGCGGCGATCTCGTCGGCGATCTCGTTGATCAGCACGATCTGGTCGATGAACCAGGGATCGATCTTCGTGGCCTCGAAAACCTGCTCGATTGTGGCGCCGCGGCGGAGCGCCTGCTGCACGGTCACGATGCGCCCGTCGGTCGGCACCTCGGCGGCGACCAGGAGCTCGTCGAGCGTGCGGGTCTCGGCCCCCCAGTGGAAGGATGATCCGCGTTTCTCCAGTGACCGGAGCGCCTTCTGCAGTGCGGAGGTATAGCTGCGGCCGATGGCCATCGCCTCGCCCACGGACTTCATGGTGGTGGTCAGGCGCTGGTCGGCGGCCGGGAACTTCTCGAACGCGAACCGGGGCACCTTGACCACGACGTAGTCGAGGGTGGGTTCGAAGCTGGCCGGGGTGACGCCGGTGATGTCGTTCGGGATCTCGTCGAGCCGGTAGCCGAGGGCGAGCTTGGCGGCGATCTTGGCGATCGGGAAGCCGGTCGCCTTGCTCGCCAGGGCGGACGAGCGGGAGACGCGCGGGTTCATCTCGATCACGATGATGCGGCCATCGGCCGGGTTGATCGCGAACTGGATGTTGCAGCCCCCGGTGTCGACGCCGACGGCGCGG
>JACMQV010000073.1 GCA_014376815.1 Cryobacterium sp. | reverse complement strand
TTAACATCGCCAACCCGGCGGCCTGACCCGCCGCCGGGCGCACTTGTCCTGTCCTCGGTTCCGGCTAGGCTGATTCTCAAACGTCACGGGGGGTCTCGATGGGTGCTGAAAGTCCGGTGTCTGGGTCCGGCGAAAGCCGCGGACGCGGGCGGGGCCTCCTCGCCGCGATCGGCGTCCTCGTCCTCGTCCCGCTGGTCGGAATCATCGTCTACCTGTCCGGCGAGGCCCGGACGCCGGACACCGCCGCCGGGCGGCCACAGCCCACGTCCACGCCCACTCCGGTCGCGGTGGCCACGCCCGCGCCGACCACGAGCGGGCCGCATCCGTCGTCCTGTGACGCGTTGTACAGCCCCGCCATGGTGCTCGCCTTCGGCGATCTGGTGCTCAATCCGGCCTGGGTGAAAGACGAGGATCCCAGCATGCGGCGCGGTACAAGCGACCCCGAGCTCAGCGCCCTGATCGACGGTTCGAAGGACAAGCTCACCTGCGACTGGGCGAATGCGAACGGCGGCTCCGGCAGCGGCGTGAGCACCAACCTGGTCTGGGTGACGCCCGAGCAGAGCGCGGCCGTGCAGGCCCGTCTGGTCGCCGCGGGCCTGAACTGCTACGAGGAACTCGGCGGGATGCGCTGCATCGTCGAAGGCCCGGCGGAGGGTGGAACGATCGGGGAGTCGCATTTCCTGCGGGATAGCATCTGGCTGGCCACCCGGTATGTCAATGCGGGCCCCGATGGATACACCCACGACATGATCGCCAACATCTGGGCCGGCGCGTAGAACCGGCCGGTCAGGCAGGCCGCGCCGCTGTCCCGGCCCCAGTAAGATAAAAAACATCGACCGGCATCCGGCGGATCGTCAGCAGAAGGACGGTATGCGGATGCGTGTGGTCAGCCGGGTCGGCGCCCTCTCGGTCGGAGCTCTGGGGCTCATCGTTCTCGCCGGCTGGTACGCGGGCGTCAGCTCCCTGCCGGAGTCCATCGCCGGCCTCTGGCTGGTGAAGCCGTTGACGGCCCTGGCCCTGGTCCTGTTAGCCGTCGCTGTGCTCGCACTCGATCGGCGACGGGTCGTTCTCGGCCTGGGCATCGCGGTCGCCCTGATCGGTGCCCTCACGCTCGCGGAGTACATTCTCGGCGCCCCGCTCGGCATCGACCTGCTCCCCCCGGGGATCGATTTCACCGGTCAAACCAGCCGGATGGCGCCGGCGACGGCGCTGTCCCTGCTCCTGCTCGGGGCATCCGTCGTCGCCAGCGGACTCGAGCGGACCGCGGTGATGGGCGTGCTCGTGCTGGCCGCCCTCGGGATCAGTCTGGTCGCGGTCCTCGGCTATGCCTACGGGGTGTCCTCGCTCTACACCGTCGCCGGGCTGACGAGCATGGCCCTGCCCACGGCGCTGGCCCTGGCCCTCATGTCCGGGTCTCTTCTGCTCCGGCGCCCGTCGCTCGGGCTCGCGGCCCTCTTCCGGGACCGCGGCAGCGCGGGGCGGCTCCTCCGTCAGGTGATCCCGTTCCTGGTTCTCGGGCCGTTCCTGCTCGGCTGGCTGCGGTTGTGGGCCGAGCGTGCAGGCTGGTTCGACACATCTTTCGGCGTGGCCCTCCTGATCATGAGCATGACGTTCCTGACCTGCGTGCTGGTCTGGGTCGCGGCCCGCCGGCTGCGCGATCTCGACCGGCAGCGCGATGGGGCGATGCAGGCCCTGGCCGAGGCCAACCGCAGTCTGGAATCGACGGTGGAGAGCCGCACGCGTGAGCTCGCGGAGACCGCCGACACGCTGCACACGCTGATCAGGATTGCTCCGGTGGGCATCGTGCAGCTGGATGCCGAGGGCGGGCTGGTCTTCGCCAACGATCAGTGGCTGGCTCTGAGCGGGCTCACCAAGGGGCAGTCCCTGCAGGACGGCTGGGCCTCGGCCATCCACCCCGACGATGCCGACCGGGTGCTCGGGGAGTGGCAGGTGAACTCGGCCGCGGGAATGCCCTACGAGACGAACCTGCGTTTCCGCACCCCGGCCGGGCAGGTGAACTGGGTGCAGGTGAGCACCGCTCCGATCCGGGAAGCGGAGACGGTCATCGGGCATCTCGCCAGCGTCACCGACGTGACGGCGCTGCGGGTGGCGGAAGAGGCCGCAGCCGCGGCGAGTGCGCGGTTTGAGGCCGCGTTCGCCTCATCTCCGCTGGGAACGGCGATCGTGTCCCTCGACGGAACGGTTCTAGAGGCCAACCGGCGACTCCTCGACCTGGCCGGGCCCTCCTCCCCGGTGGTGAACGAACCCATCGAGGCGATCTTCCTGCCGGGTGACGTCGGCGACTCCGGGCAGCAGGCAGACTGCTCGGTCGACGGTCCGTCCACCCGCCAGCGCCTGGACCGGCGGATGCGTCGCGTCGACGCCGAGGAAACCTGGGTCAAGGTGAGCATCGCCGAGATCCACGAAGGCGAGCAGACCGGGCAGCTCCTGTACCAGCTGGAGGACATCACGGCCCGCCGTCTCGCTGAAGCGCGGGTGGAGCACCTGGCCTTCCACGACCCGCTGACGAACCTGCCCAACCGGTTGCTCCTGCTGGACCGGCTCAACCAGGCCCTGCTGCAGGCGTCCCGCCACGGTCTGGGGGT
Source organism: Cryobacterium sp. (assembly GCA_014376815.1). Taxonomy (GTDB): domain Bacteria; phylum Actinomycetota; class Actinomycetes; order Actinomycetales; family Microbacteriaceae; genus Cryobacterium. The sequence goes on along the minus strand of JACMQV010000073.1, from coordinate 1,305 downwards.
CGCGGTGTTGTTCATCGACCTGGACCGGTTCAAGTTCGTCAATGACAGCCTCGGCCACCACGCCGGCGACGAGGTGCTCACCGAGGTCGGCATCCGGCTGCGGCTGAACGTGCGCACGAGCGACACGGTCTCCCGCATCGGCGGAGACGAGTTCGTGGTGATCTGCCCGGATGTCGGCAGCAGCCGGGACGTGCAGAAGATCGCGGAGACCATCCAGAAGGCCATCGCGGAGCCGATCGCGGTGGGCGACCAGTACGCATCCGTCGATGCGAGCATCGGTATCGCCTTCGGTCTGGGGCACGACGGCGCCGAAACCCTGCTGCGCAACGCGGACCAGGCGATGTACTCGGCGAAGGGTCGTGGGCGTGCGCGCTACGAGATCTTCGACGACGACCTGCGCACGCGCATCCACCAGCGGCTCGACACCGAGCTGGCCCTGCGCGACGCGGTCGAACGGGGCGAGATCGAGACCTGGTACCAGCCCATCGTGGACCTGCAGCTGAACACGGTCGTGGCGACCGAGGCGCTGGCGCGTTGGCGCCGACCCGAGCGGGGCCTGGTGCTTCCGGGCGACTTCATCGCGATCGCCGAGGAGGTCGGCCTGATCAAGCAGATCGGCACCACGGTGCTCGGCCAGGCCTGCCGGGCGGCGAATGCGCTGGAACGGGGGATGGCGGTCAGCGTCAACGTCTCCGCCCGGCAATTCGTGCAAGATGACTTCGGCCAGGTCGTGAAGCGGGCGCTGGACGAGTCCGGCCTGCCGCCCGACCAGCTGTGGCTGGAGCTGACCGAGAGCGCCGTGCTCGAGGCGATCGACTCGGCCGCGAAGACCTTCCAGGAGCTGCGGGGCCTGGGGGTGCGGCTGGCCATCGACGATTTCGGCACCGGTTACTCGTCGTTCACGCACCTGCGGGCGTTCACCGTGGACCTGTTGAAGATCGACCTGACGTTCATTCGCGACCTCGAGCTGTCCCAGCACGATCGCGCGATCGTGGAGGGCATCCTGCGGCTGGCGGATTCGCTGAATCTGGATGTCGTCGCCGAGGGAATCGAGACGACGAGCCAGCGGGACCTGCTGAAGTCCATGGGCTGCCGCTACGGCCAGGGTTACCTGTTCTCCAAGCCGGCGCCCGCCGTGACCCCCCAGGTGCTCTTCACCGCCTAGTTCTGTTCCCGAGCCGCGTGAGCCCTCGGCGACTGTCCGGGGCCTGGCAGGAGGGGGTTCTTGCCGGGCAGGGGTACCGGCGTCTGCGCCGGGTCGATGGATGCCGGCGGGCGCAGCCGGTATTCCGGGCCGTGACGCGT
>JACMQV010000072.1 GCA_014376815.1 Cryobacterium sp. | reverse complement strand
CGGTGCGGATGCTCCTGCCATGCCCCAATGGTAGCAAAAACCGTACGTAATGTCGATACTTACTCACATATTTCTGTATAAATATGGAAGATAGGTACGAATGAGGCTGGTGTTGCGCGTGGGACTCGCCGGTGTTGCCCCTGGGACTCGACGGCTGGCGCGGCGACGGATGCGCGGCGTCCGAACCTCGGATGGGCGGTGCCCGAAACGTCGCCGAGCCGTGAGGCTACGGACGGGTGGGTCAGCGGGATTCGGCCACGTGCACCAGCGCCTGGATCAGGGACTGGGCGCTGGGCGAGTCGGCGACCACGTCGACGCGCAGTCCGATCGCGGCCGCATCCTTCGCCGTGCGCGGTCCGATGCAGGCCACCACGGTCGCCTCCGGGATCGGGCCGAGCTGGGCCTTCACCTGCTGGGCGACGCTTCCGGAGGTGACGAGCAGTGCCTGCACCTTGCCGGCCGCGACATCCGCCACGACCCGCGGATCCACGGGCACCCCGATGGTGCGGTAGGCGACGACGGACTCGACGTCGTGGCCGATGCGGCGCAATCCCTCGGTCAGCAGGGGCTTGGCGATTTCCGACCGCAGGGTCAGGATGCGCAGCGGCACCTGGCCCGAGGTGGCCGCCTCCCACTCCTCGAGCAGACCTCTGGCCGAGTTGTCCTCGGAGGGGACGATGTCCACGCGGTACCCCGCGGCGATCAGGGCCGCGGCCGTGGTCTCGCCGACCGCGGCGATGCGCGTGCCGGACGCGACGACGGCGCGGTGAGAGGTCAGCACATCGACGGTGGTGGCGCTGGTGACGGTCATCCAGTCGAAATCGCCGGCGGCGAGCCGGGCCAGTGCCTTCTCCAGCGCCGGGGCGTCGTCGGTGGCGGCGAAGTTGATCATCGGCGCGACGATCGGCTGCGCACCCCTCCCCCGCAGGTCGGCGGCGACGTGGTCTCCCCAGGGGCCGCCGCGGGGCACGAGCACCCGCCAGCCGGTCAGCGGCTTGGTGTCGTGAGGCGTGATCTTGTATCGCGTGTTCATCACGAGGTCACCTTCATCGGGGCGAACCCGGCAGCGCCGCCGTCGAGCAGGTCGCGAGCCACCCGGTCGGACACATCCTCGGCCGCCTCGGTCAGGTGTGCAAGGGAGTGCGAGTCGGGCGTCGCGGCGTGCGAGCTCACGACGCTGCGGGTGCCGTCGGGGCTGTATACCGTGGCGGTGAGGAACAGGAGGCCGTCGTCGATGGCCGCCATGGCGCCGATCGGCGCGGCGCAGCCGGCCTCGAGCCGGGCGAGGACGAGCCGTTCGGCGGTGGTCGTGGCCTGCGTGGTCGCGTGGTTGAGCGTGGTCAGTGCCGAGGCCAGGGCGCGGTCGATCTTCCCCTCACGCACCTCGATCGCGAGCGCACCCTGGCCGGGAGCGGTGGGCCACTCCGACAGTTCCAGGTACTCCCCGTCGACGGACTCGAGCAGTCCGAGCCGACCGAGGCCGGCGGCAGCCAGGATGACGGCGTCCAGGTCGCCCTCGGCGACCCGTGCCAGCCGGGTGTCCACGTTGCCGCGGATGTCGACCACGTCGAGGTCGGGACGCCGTGCGAGCAGCTGGGCCACCCGGCGCGGGGAGCCGGTGCCGACGCGCGCGCCCTCGGGCAGCGTGTCAAGGGTGAGGACGCCGCGGGCGACCAGCACGTCGCGGGCATCCGCCCGCTTCGGGGTGGCGCCGATGCGGAGTCCGGGATACGCGGCGGTCGGCAGGTCCTTGAAGGAGTGCACGATCACGTCGCAGTCACCGGTCAGCAGGGACTCACGCAGGGCGCTGGCGAAGACGCCGGTTCCGCCCAGGCTCGACAGGGGCTCGCGGGAGGTGTCGCCGTGCGTCGTGATCGGGACGATCTCAACCTCGGCGCCGGCCGCGGACGCGATGCGGTTCGCGATCGCCGTGGTCTGAGCCAGGGCGAGCGCGCTGCCGCGGGTGCCGACGCGAATCAGGCTCACGGAGCCATCCCGGCAACGGCGGGCTTGAAGCCCAGGCGAACGTTTTCGCAGCACCCGGGGCGGCACACGTCGTACCAGGGACCGAGGTCGGTCTCGGCCGGGCGTTCGGCGTCGGGCGTGTCGTTCAGGCGCTCCTCGACCAGGTCGATCAGCCCGCTGACGAAGGCCGGGTCGACGCCGGGGGTCGGAACGCGCACGGAGAACAGGCCGAGTTCCCCTGCCGTCTCGGTGGCCTCGTTGTCGAGGTCCCACATGACCTCCATGTGGTCGCTGACGAAGCCGAGCGGCACGATGACGATGGCACGGATGCCGCGGGCCGGCAGCAGCGCGATGGCGTCATTGATGTCGGGTTCGAGCCACGGCATGCTGGGCGGCCCGCTGCGGGACTGGAAGACCAGCTGCCACGGCGTATCCACGCCGGCCATGACCTTCTGGGCCACGGCCAGGTGCTGCGCCGCGTACGCGCCGCCCTCGCCGAAACCGCGCGCGGACGGGCCGCTCTTGTTGGCGTCCGTCATCGGGATCGAGTGGGTGGAGAACAGGATCTCCACCTCCGTCGCCAGGTCGATGCCGGGGACGGCGGCCTGGACATCCGCGAGCCCCTGGTGCAGGGCGGTCACGAACGGGGTCACGAAGCCGGGGTGGTCGAAGAATTGGCGCACCTTGTCGATCTGCACCACGCCCTCCAGGCCCGTCGCGGTCAGCGCCGCCGCGAAGTCCTCGCGGTACTGACGGCAGCCGGAGTAGGAGCTGTACGCGCTGGTGGCGATGGCGAGGAGCCGCTTCTGGCCGTTCTCGTTGGCCTCGGCGATCGTGTCGCGCAGGTAGGGGGCCCAGTTGCGGTTGCCCCAGAGTACGGGCAGGTCGATGCCGCGGCGCTCGAGCTCGGCCTGGAGCGCGGCGCGGAGCACGCGGTTCTGGTCGTTGATCGGGCTGACCCCGCCGAAGTGGCGGTAGTGCTTGGCGACCTCTTCGAGGCGTTCCTCGGGGATGCCGCGGCCACCGGTGACGTTGCGCAGGAACGGGATCACGTCGTCCTGGCCCTCTGGGCCGCCGAAACCGGCGAGCAGGATGGCGTCGTAAGTTGTCATTACTGCAGAACCTCCACGAGTTCGGCCGTCGAGATGCGGCGGCCGGTATAGAACGGAACCTCTTCGCGCACATGGCGGCGGGCCTCGGTGGCCCGCAGCTCGCGCATCAGGTCGACGAGTTCGGTGAGCTCGTCGCTTTCGATCGGCAGCAGCCATTCGTAGTCGCCGAGGGCGAACGAAGAGACGGTGTTCGCGATGGCGCCGCGGAAGGCCGCACCCTTGCGGCCGTGGTCGGCCAGCATCTTGCTGCGCTCGGCCTCGGGCAGCAGGTACCACTCGTAACTGCGCACGAACGGGTAGACGGTGAGCCACCCCTTGGGCTCGACGCCCCGCAGGAATCCGGGCACATGGCTCTTGTTGAACTCGGCGTCGCGGTGCACGCCCATCGCGTTCCAGGTCGGCAGCAGGCTCTTGAGCAGGCGGCTGCGGCGCAGCTGCCGGTTGGCCCACTGCAGGGTCTCGGCGTTCGGCGCGTGGGTCCAGATCATCACGTCGGCATCGGCCCGGAGTCCGGAGACGTCGTAGAAGCCGCGCACGGTGACGCCCTCGGCCTCGACCTGGGCCACGACGTCGTCGAGTTCGAGCACGGCGCGGGGAACGTCATGGCCGTCAAGGTCGTCCGGGTTCGCCGGATCCTTGCGCAGCACCGCGAACAGGGTGAAACCCTCCGGCGACGCCTCGGAAGGATCGGTCGGAGCGTGGGTATCGGCAGAGGTGGTGGAGTGAGGTGTGTTTACTGCCTCTCCGGCAGCCGGGTGAGTCATGGTACTAGTCTCTACTTCTTTGTCCCGAGAGCCAAAAGACGGCGGCGACGCCCCGAATCCCGCGGGTCTGTCGGGTTCAGCGGCGGCGGACGGCGTTCGCAGCGAGCCAGACCGCCCCGCCCACGACCGCGGCACCGGCCGCGGCGAGGCCGGCCAGGGCCAGGGGGTTCTCGTCCCGCATCCTGCGCAGGCGAAGCCCGGCCCGGCGTGAGGCGTACGTGAGCCGCTTGGGGAGATTGAGCTTGTACTCGATCGCGTCGAGGGTGCGCGCGAGCTCGGCGCGCGCCTCCGACGCCTGGGCGCGCAGCTCGGCCTTGGACCGGCGCGGGGTTCCGGCCCGCTTGCCCGGTTTCGCCGGCGCGGCGCTCGGGGCCGCTTCGGCGCTCGTGGCCGCTTCGGTGCTCATAGTCGGTTCAGTGCTCATAGTCGGTTCAGTGCTCATAGTCGCCAACTCCCTTGAAAACGTCGACGTCGCGACGGATGCTCGCAGCCATGCCGTCCGGGTCCTTCGCCGTGCCGGCCTGCACCCTGTTCCGGCCGAGCAGCACGAGCAGGAAGGCGATCAGCAGCATGGCCAGAGCCACCAGCAGACCCGCGAGCCAGAGGGGCAGGACCAGGGCAAGCGCGATGACGGCGACCGCGACCAGCACGCCCGTCGCGAAGAACGCGAGCACGCCCGCCACCACGAACAGGGCGACGCCGAAGCCGACGTTCTTCGCCTTGTCGGCCATCTCGGCTTTGAAGGCCTGGAGCTCGGCCTGCACGAGGGCGCCGATCTGACCGGGCAGTTCGCCGATCAGAGAGGACAGCGATCGACGGCTCTTCGGGTTGAATCCAGTGCTGTCGAATCCATTACTGGTCACAGTTCCCCCTTCATTCGAAATGTCGCGGCGGCTACTTCGGTTCGGTGGCGGCCGGAGCCGCGCCGGAAGGCGTGACGGATGACGACTCGGTCGGTTCGGCGGCGCGGGCCGGGGTGGGCACGGCATCCGTTTCGCCGGTCGTTCGGGTGGCCCTCTCCTGCACGGTGGCGACGAGCTTGCGGCCGCCTTCGAGGAGCGCCGAGGGCACATCCCCGACCCGTTCGAGGGCAAAGTCGCGGGCCTCATTCACCCGGCGCTGCACGGGCGGGGCGCTCCACAGGTTCTGTGCGGCCGCCACGATCTGGTCGTAGCGCTTACGCCCGGCGCGCGCGCCGAGAACGTAGCCGACAAGACCGCCGGTGACGAACAGAAGCTTTCCCCGCATTGTGACTCCATTCCTCAAGGTGCACGTGTGTCCCAGAGTATCCCCCATTGGGGATGAGGCGGATGGCTGGGCGCGCCCGGGTGCGACCGGGCGCGGATTCTCCGGCTGTTCCGGCCGAATCCCGGATGCGGATCCTAGATGCCGAGGGCGGCGTGCCGGGTGCGGGATGCGGCGGCCAGCGCGTCGGGGATCACCGAGGCGAGCCCGGTGCCGGCCAGCCAGGCGCCGGTCAGTTCCAGCCCGGGGGTGGCGGCGAGCAGCTCACGCACCTGGTTCACCCGGGCGGGTGCGCCCACGGTCGCCGGCGAAAGGGCGTCACCCCAGACGGTGCGGGCAAAACCCTGGACCGCCCCGGCGTCGAGGTCGACGCCCAGGATCGTGCGGGCGTCCCGGAGGGCGAGGGCCAGGAGTTCCTGATCGGACAGCGCGGCGGTGGGGCTGTCCTGGCCGGCACGGCCGTAGGACAGACGGATGACGTGCCGCCCGGGGCCGGCGGCCGCGGCCACCCACTCCCACTTGGCGCTCACGTGGGTGATCGCCTTGGCGGTCACCCCGGGCGTCCCGGAGGCGACCAGCACGCCGGTGCCGCGCGGATGCGCGTCGAGCGCCGGGGAGTCGATCACGATCGTGGCGAGCTCGATCGCCGTCGGGCTCGGCCAGTCGAGGTCGGCGAGCGCCGCATGGGCGGGGCTGAGGGCGCCGAGGAGGCCGAGCGCCTGCGCACCCGGTGTCGCGATGATGACGAACCGCGCGTCGAGGGATTCCGCGGCGGCGGCACCGGCGGGCGCGGCCGGCGGGCGGCGGGTGACCGTCCAGGTCGGGTCCTCGTCGCTGCCGGCCCGCCGGAGAGCGGTGACCGGCGCATCCGTCTGGATCTCGACGCCGAAGTGGTCGAGGTCGGCGACCAGCGCATCGACGAGCCGGGACATGCCGCCGTGGAGCCCGCCCACCGACGAACCGGCGGGCGCTGCGGAGCGCAGCGACAGGACGGCGCCGGAGAGGGAACCCGTCACGGTCAGGGCGGAGTTGAGCCCCGGGGCGACGACGTCGACTTCGAGGTCGTCGGCCGCCGACGAGTACACGCCCGTGGTGACCGGTTCGACGAGTCGTTCGAGCACGCGGCGGCCCATCCGCTTCCGCACGAGCTCGCCCAGGCTGTGTTCGCGGCCGATCGTCAGAACCGGCATCAGCCGGTCGAGGTAGGCGCGCAGGGCGCCGCTCCAGCCGATCACGCGCCGCACGTCGTCGGCCAGGGGCGAACCGGGGATGCCGAGCACGCCGGCTTTGGGCAGTGGCACGCTCACGGAACCGCCGGGCGTGCGATCGTCGGGCAGGTGCAGCCACGCACCGGCGGGGTTCGGGGCCACGACCTGGTCGGTCAGGCCCAGGCCGGCCACGAACTCGGCCACGGCATTGCGCCGCACGGCGAAACTCTCGGCGCCGCTGTCGAGGCGGAGGCCGGCCACCTCGTGACTGCCGACCGCGCCCCCGAGCACGTCGGTGGCCTCGAGGACGGTCACGCTGAGCCCGATCCGGGCGCAGGCGCGGGCGGCCACCAGACCGGCCACCCCGCCCCCGATGACGATGACGTCTTTCATGCGCCGGCGTCCTTCGGTCAGGACGCGGCCGGCGCGGCCGCGGTGACCTCTTGCACGAAGGCCACCAGGCGCGTGAGCACGTTCGGGTCGGTCAGGGGCGGCACGCCGTGCCCCAGGTTCAGCACGTGCGACGGCGCGGTGCGGCCGCGCTCGAGCACGTCGAGCACGTGGGCTTCGAGCACCGGCCACGGGGCGGCCAGCATCGCGGGGTCCACGTTGCCCTGCACCGGGACCAGGCCGCCCAGGCGCCGGTTGGCCTCGTCGAGGGGAACACGGTAGTCGACCCCGACGACGTCCGCGCCGACGCCGTGCATCTCCTTGAGCAGTTCGCCGGTGCCGACGCCGAAGTGCACGACCGGGACGTTGCGGCGCACGGATGCGGCGGCATCCGTTCCTGCGGCGACCGGTGCTGCGGCTTCGTCGTAGGTGAGGTCCCGCACGTGGGCGATCGCCGCGGCCGAGGCCGGGGCGACGAACCGCGTGTAGTCGGCCAGGGAGAGTGCGCCGGCCCAGGAATCGAAGAGCTGGGCGGCACTGGCTCCGGCCAGGACCTGGGCGCGCAGGAAGCGCCCGGTGACCTCGGCCGTCCAGGCCATCAGGGCAGCCCAGGCGTCCGGGTCGGCGTGCATGAGCGTGCGGGCGTGGATGTGGTCCTTCGAGGGCCCGCCCTCGACGAGGTAGGCCGCCAGGGTGAAGGGGGCGCCGGCGAAACCGATCAGCGGCGTCGAGCCCAGCTCCGCGACGGTGCGGGCCACGGCCGTGCGAATGGGGGCCAGCGTCTGCTCGAGCACCGCCGGGTCGAGGGCGGTGAGCTCCGCGACATCCCCGGCGTTGCGCACGGCCTTGCCGAGGACCGGGCCCATGCCGGCGACGATCTCGACGTCGACGCCCACCAGCTTGAGCGGGATGACGATGTCGCTGAAGAGGATGCCGGCGTCGACGTTGTGACGGCGGACGGGCTGCAGCGTGATTTCGCTCGCCATCTCCGGGTCGAGGCAGGCGTCGAGCATGCGGGTGCCGACCCGCAACGACCGGTATTCGGGCAGCGATCGGCCGGCCTGCCGCATGAACCAGACCGGGGTCACGTCCGGTCTGGTGCCCTGGTAGGCGCGGATCAGGCGGGAATCGGCAGTGCGTCCGGTGGCGAGAGGGTGTTGCGCGTCGAGGTTCATTACCTTTATTCTGTCAAACTTCCAAGCCACCGGCGATTCGGCCCCGTCCGGGGCGTCGTAGAATCAATGAGTGTTGATCTGCCTGTCTGCCAGCCACAAGAACTCCAGCTTCGAGGTGCTGGAGAAATTGTCTGTCGGCTCGGGCGACACCGCCGAGGACATCCTGGAGCGTCATCCTGCCCTGGTCGGAGCCGTGATCGTCGCCACCTGCAACCGCTTCGAGGCCTATCTCGACCTCGACGAACCGCACGGGACATCCCCCTTGACAGCCGTGCACGCCGCCATCGACGGGGTCAGCGCGAGCACGGGCGTCGCCGCTGACGTCCTGCGTGGAACCCTGGACCTCGTGCACGGCAGCAGCGTCGCCGAGCACCTCTTCGCCGTAACCAGCGGTCTCGAATCCGTCGTCGTCGGCGAGGGCGAGATAGCCGGCCAGGTGCGTCGCTCGCTCGAGCAGGCCCGGCTCGGCGGCACCACGAGCCCCGAACTGGAACGCCTGTTCCAGAGGGCCTCCCAGACGTCCCGCGGCGTGAAGAACCGCACCGGGATCGGCGCCGCCGGCCGTTCGCTGGTGCGCCTCGCGCTCGAACTGGCGGAGAGCCGCGTCACCGACTGGGGGCAGACACGCGTTCTCCTGGTCGGCACCGGCCGGTACGCCGGCGCATCCCTGGCCGCACTTCGCGATCTCGGCGCCGAGAACGTGCGGGTGTACTCCCCGTCGGGTCGCGCCCGCAAGTTCGCCTCCTCGCACCAGATCACCGCCGTCGCCGAGGCCGACTTCGCGGCGGAGGCCGCCCTGGCCGACCTGATCCTCACCTGCACGACCGCCGACGACCACGTGGTCAACGCCGCGCTGCTCCGGACCGGCCTGGCCCTCACTCGGGAGACCCCGGCCGGAGGGGCCCTGCCGCAGCTCCCGTCCTGCCCGGCCGATGCCGCGGCCGAGGCCGCCCGCCGGCTCATCATCGACCTGGGGCTGCCCCGCAACGTCGACCCCGACGTCACCGAGGTGCCCGGAGTCGAACTCCTCGACCTCGAGACCATCCGCATCCACGCGCCGCTCGAAGAGCTCAACGCCACCAGCGATGCCCGCCTGATCGTGGGCCGCGCGGCGCGCAAGTTCTCCGCGGTCGCCGAGGAGCAGAGCCTCGCCCCGGCCGTCGTCGCCCTGCGCGGCTACGTCTTCGACATCCTCGACGCCGAAATCGTGCGCGCCCGCAGCCGCAGCGACTCCAGCGAGCAGACGGAGGCGGCCTTGCGCCACCTGGCCGGCGTGCTGCTGCACGCCCCGATGGTGCGGTCCCGCGAACTGGCCCGCGCCGGCGAGCAGGCCGCCTACCTGACCGGGCTCGACGCGCTGTTCGGCATCCAGGTCCAGCTTCCCGCCGCCGGTTCGGCCGCGGCGGTCAGGGACATCGGACCCGCCGCGTCGTAACCGAGACCGCCCACCCCTGACCGCCGGCCCCGGCTGCCCGCCTCCCCCCGCATCCGCCTCCCGCGACCCGCGACCCGCCACCTGTGTGGCCAACTCAGGAGAATCGGTGAGCCCGGCCGCCGACGCCCGGTCTTTCCGGGGCCGCCCAGGCTCGCACCCGGGATTCCTCCTGAGTCAGCCCCCACACCGCCTCGGGTCGAGCGCGTCGAGCTAGGCGAGCTAAGCGAGCTAGGCGCCGCGGAGGCGCACGGCGAGGTAGGCGTCGAGCTCGTCGAGCGGCACACGCTCCTGCGCCATGGTGTCGCGGTCACGCACGGTGACGGCCTGGTCCTCGAGGGAGTCGAAGTCGACCGTGACGCAGTACGGGGTGCCGATCTCGTCCTGGCGGCGGTAGCGGCGGACGATCGCCCCGGCATCGGCGAAGTCGGCGTTCCAGGACTCGCGCAGCCGCGCCGCGAGGGACTTGGCCATCGGCGAGAGCGCCTCGTTGCGGGACAGGGGCAGCACGGCGACCTTGATCGGGGCCAGGCGCGGGTCGAGCTTCAGCACGGTGCGCTTGTCGACGCCGCCCTTCGCATTGGGCACCTCCTCCTCGTGGTAGGCGTCCACCAGGAACGCCATCAGCGAGCGGGTGAGACCGGCGGCCGGCTCGATCACATAGGGGACCCAGCGTTCGTTCTTGGTCTGGTCGAAGTAGGAGAGGTCTTTGCCGGATGCCGCCGCGTGCGTCTTGAGGTCGAAGTCGGTGCGGTTCGCGACGCCTTCGAGCTCGCCGAATTCGCTGCCGCTGAAACCGAAGCGGTACTCGATGTCCACGGTGCGCTTGGAGTAGTGCGAGAGCTTCTCGGCGGGGTGCTCGAACAGGCGCAGGTTGTCGATGTTGATTCCGAGGCCGGTGTACCACGCCATCCGCTGGTCGATCCAGTACTGGTGCCACGTCTCATCCGTGCCCGGCTCGACGAAGAACTCCATCTCCATCTGCTCGAACTCGCGGGTGCGGAAGATGAAGTTGCCCGGCGTGATCTCGTTGCGGAAGCTCTTGCCGATCTGGCCGATGCCGAAACGCGGCTTCATGCGCGCCGCCTGCAGCACGTTGGCGAAGTTCACGAAGATGCCCTGCGCGGTCTCGGGGCGCAGGTAATG